>CAZWFC010000151.1:0-7068 GCA_964632965.1 uncultured Rhodocyclaceae bacterium | reverse complement strand
GCCGAGGCCATGCCGCCGCACTTGTAGCACCAGAAGGTCCAGTCGATCTTCAGCGCCTGGGTTTCCAGCGAGCCCTTGGGCAGTTCGTCGAAGATGTGGTGGGCGTCGAAGGGGCCGTAGTAGCTGCCGACGCCGGCGTGGTCGCGCCCGACGATCAGGTGCGAGCAGCCGTAGTTCTGGCGGAACAGGGCGTGCAGCAGGGCTTCGCGCGGACCGGCGTAGCGCATGTCGAGCGGATAGCCGGCCTGAATGATGGTGTTCTTGACGAAATAGTTCTCGACCAGGGTGCCGATGGCTTCGGAGCGCACGTCGGCGGGGATGTCGCCCGGCTTCAGGTTGCCAAGCAGCGAATGGATCAGCACGCCGTCGCAGGTCTCGATGGCGACCTTGGCGAGGTATTCGTGCGAGCGGTGCATGGGGTTGCGCGTCTGGAACGCGGCAACCTTGCTCCAGCCCATGGCTTCGAACTGGGAGCGGGTTTCCTTCGGCGACAGGAACAGGTCGCCGTACTTCTCGGGGAAATCGCCTTGCGAGAGGACCTTGATCGGGCCGGCGAGATTGATGTCGCCCTGCTCCATGACCATCTTGACGCCGGGATGTTCCAGGTCGGTGGTCTTGTACACCGTGGCGCACTCGTGGGCCTTGTCGATGGCGTATTTCTCGGTCACCGTCATGGTGGCGAGGATGGAGCCGTCGTCGGGGTCGACCAAGGCGATCTCGCCGCCGGTCTTGATGTCGTTCGCGGTGGACTTGTCGGTGGACAGCGTGATCGGGATCGGCCAGAACAGGCCATTGGCCATCTTCATGCCGTCGCAGACGCCCTGCCAGTCGGTATGGGTCATGAAGCCGTCGAGCGGGGTGAAGCCGCCGATGCCCAGCATGATGATGTCGCCTTTTTCGCGCGAACTGACCTTGATCTTGGGCAGCGCCTGCGCGCGGGCTAGTTCAGCCTTCTGGGCTTCACCTTCGAGCAACAGGGGCTTGAGACTGCCGCCGCCATGCGGATTGACCAACGCCATGATTGCCGTTCCTCCTCAGGATTTAGTTCTATTTTCGTGAGGGTCGAAGGCTAACAACTTCGGTCGATGGCGACCAACTCTATTTTTCGATGGGGGAATAAGTGCCGCCGATTTATGGCCGACGGCAATTGATTCAGATCAATAACGCCTCCGGGGCGCTTACTGCTGCCGCTTCTGCTTGGCCTCTTCGAGCTGCTGGCGCTTGAGTTGGCGCAACCGCGCATCGACTTGCGAATGCTCGTAGAAATCACCGTCCGGCGACTTCTGGGCGAACTCGAACTGCTCGATGGCCGGCATCAGTTGACCCTGCAGGGCATAGGCTTCGCCCTGGGCGCGATGCTGCTGGAGGCGCTTGCCGAGCATGGCATAGGTTCTGGCCTGCAAGGCATGCATACGTGCGTCCGTCGTGTAGGCCTGCAGATCGACGATGGTGGTCTTGAGCGCCTCTTCGGGACGGCCGGATTCCAGCTGCGCCTCGACCAGATCGTAAGCAACCGCTCGCTCCTGCGGATAGCGCAGCGCCGCTGCCTGCAGCAATTTCACCGCGCCGGCCGCGTCGCCCTGCTTGAGGCGCAGATCGGCGGCCAGCGTATCGACCATGAACGATGCCACCTTCAGGCGGCGCAATTCCGCCACCTGCACCTCGGCCGCGGCGTAGGCCTTGGCCCGCCAGTGCGCCAGCGCCAGGCCATAGCGGGCGGCGGCCTCCGAAATGAATTTGCGCTCCTTGACCTGGATTGCGAACGCCTCCACGGCATCCTGGGCGGTGCCTTCCTGGGCTTTGAGCTTGGCGCGCACGAGGAGGAAGTCGACCGAATCCGGCACCTGGCGATAGGGGAGCAACTGGATGCGGTTCTCCATGTCGGCAATCCGCTCGGTCGTCAGCGGGTGGGTCAGCAGATAGCCCGGAGCGTTGTTGTCATAGAGGCGGCCGAAGCGCTGCAGCCGCTCGAAAAAGGCGCCCATGCCGCGGACGTCGAAGCCGGAACGTTCCAGCAAATGAAGGCCGACCCGGTCGGCCTCGCGCTCGAAATCGCGCGAATACTTGAGTTGCTGCGAGGCGCCCGCCGCCTGGCCGGCCATCAGCACCCCCTGAGCCACGTCGGGATTGTTGCGCCCGGCCAGGATGGCCACGGCCAGGGACAGCAGGGTCGTTGCATACGACTGGCTTTGCTTGTTCAGGCCGCGCGCGATGTGGCGCTGGGTGACGTGCGAGATTTCATGGGACAGCACCGAAGCCAGTTCGGATTCGGACTGCGCCGCCATGATCAGACCGGTATGCACACCGATGAAGCCGCCGGGCATGGCGAACGCGTTCAGGGTCGAATCGCGCAGGACGAAAAACTCGAACTCCTGCCGCGCTTCCTCGCTGTTGGAGGCGAGGCGCCGCCCGAGCCGGTTGACGTAGCTGTTGATTTCCGGATCGTCGAGATAGGAAGGCTCCCTGAGCCGGACTTCCTGCATGATCGACTCGCCGATGCGCTTTTCCATCTGCGGTGAAAGATCGGTCTGGGCGATTTCGCCAAGATCGGGCAGGCCCTCGGCCAAGACGGCGGGGGCACTAAAGGCCGCCAGGCAGGCCAGCAAAGTGATCGAACGACGCATCCGCCTATGATATCCGGAATCCGTCCGGGTTCCCTTCGCCGGGCTCAATGCATTGCTGTTGGCGGCCGGGTATCGTAAGCTCACGGCTTTACATAGATTTCGAAAGCTTTCTTGAACACGCCCACCATCCTGTTGGTCGAAGATCAGCCCGAAGATGCGCGGCTGATTGTCGATGCCCTTGCCCGCGTTCTGCCGCGCGAGGACATCGGGATATGCAGCGACGGCATCGAAGCCCTCGATTTTTTTCGCTGCCGCGGGAAATGCGCGGGGCGCAATCCGCTTGAGCTCCCGGTGTTCGTGTTGCTCGACCTCCACCTGCCGGGGGTGGCCGGTCTTGAGGTACTGCGCGAAATACGCACCGATCCGACGACGCGACTGCTGCCGGTCACCGTGCTGTCGTCCTCGGAACGACTGGACGATATCCGCGAGGCAGCGCGGCTGGGTGCCAACAGCTACATTCATAAATCCGCCGACATGAGGCAGATGGCGGACAACATCGCCCAACTGGCGCGTTATTGGCTGGAGCTCAATATTCCGCCGCCCCGCCGAGCCGAACAATAGGCCTTGCCAACCATGACGCTCACCCATTTCGATGCCAGCGGCCAAGCCCACATGGTGGATGTCGGCGAAAAAGCCGAGACCGTCCGTCTGGCCCGCGCCGCCGGCACGGTGACAATGCAGGCAGCGACGCTGGCCCTGATCAAGGCGGGCTCGGCGAAAAAGGGCGACGTGCTGGGCGTCGCACGCATCGCCGCCATCCAGGCCGCCAAGCGCACCGCCGACCTGATCCCGCTGTGCCATCCCCTGCCGCTGACGCATGTGGCCGTCGACTTCGCCCTCGACGAGGTTCGCTCCGCTGTAACCTGCGAAGTCACCGCCGAAACGCGCGGGCGCACCGGCGTCGAGATGGAAGCGCTCAGCGCCGTCGCCGTCGGCCTGCTGACCATTTACGACATGTGCAAGGCCGTCGATCGCGGCATGTGCATCGCCGACATCCGCCTGCTGGAGAAAGCCGGCGGGAAATCCGGCCACTGGCTGGCTTCGACACCGGAATGAGCATTGCTTATCCGCCTATCAGCATCGCAATTTGCACACGTCCGTGGCGCACCGCAGAATCCGGGATTCCGGTCGGCTGGCCGTGACGATTTCAACAGGAGGAACGACTAGATGGACATGATTCGCAGAACCCTGCTCAAGGGCGCAGGCAGCACCGGCCTGCTGGCGGCCGCCTTGGCCACCGGCGTACTCAAGCCGACGGGGGCGTGGGCGCAGGAATGGAACCGCGCCGCCTTCGAGGCGAAGGACCTTTCCGCCGCGATGAAGAACATCGGTGCCGCATCTGCCGCGGACAGCAAGGATCTGGCGCTCAAGGCGCCGGACATTGCCGAAAACGGCGCCGTGGTACCGGTCGAAGTCGTCAGCAATATTCCCAACACCGTTGCGATCTCGATTCTGGTGGCCAACAACCCCCTGCCGCTTTCGTCGACCTTCGAGTTCTCCAATGGCGCCATGGCGGAAGTTTCCGTGCGCCTGAAGCTCTCCCAGACCTCCAACGTCAAGGCTGTCGCCAAGACGTCCGACGGCAAGTTCTACGCCGTGCAGAAGGAAGTCAAGGTCACCGTCGGCGGCTGCGGCGGCTGACCCATCCACAGAATACGCAAAGGGAAAAATCATGGCAGATCCGATGAAAATCCGTGCCCAGGTCAAAGGCGACTTCGCCGAAATCCGGGTGCTCATGAGCCACGCAATGGAAACCGGCCAGCGCAAGGACAACGCCGGCAATACGGTTCCCGCCCACTTCATCCAGTCGATCAGCATCGATGTCGCCGGCAAGCGCGTCATCCAGGGCCAGACCGGCACATCCATCTCGCGCAACCCGGTGTTCGCCTTCAAGGTGAAGGGCGCCAAGGCAGGCGACGAAGTCGTGGTCAACTGGGTCGATAACAAGGGTGAAAAACGCACCGACAAGTCCGCCATCATCGCCTGACGCAGGAACACCGCTGTACCGAGATAATGTGACATAGAATGATTCACGGGAGCGCCGCGAGGCGCTACCCGCGGACAACAAGCGGCCAACATCGATCGCCGCACCCGACACGAGGAGGACTCATGAAGCAGGCAATGCCGCTTTATGCGCTGGCAGTGGCTACAGCCCTGTTCGCGCCACATGCCGCCACGGCACAACAGGCTGCCGCAAAGACGCCGAAGAAGACCGCGGCGCTTCAGGCCAAACCGGCCGCCCCCGTCGCCGAAGCCGGCGACGCCACGGCGGCCGAATTCGACAAATTCCGCGAGGTGATGGAGGACAGCAACCCGGCCGAACTGTTCGAGATGAAGGGCGAGGAACTCTGGCAGGAGAAGCGCGGACCGAAGAAGGTCGCGCTCGCGGAAAGCTGCGACCTCGGCCTCGGCGTCGGCGTCGTCAAGGGCGCCTACGTGCAGACGCCGCGCTATTACGCCGATGTCGACGCGGTGATGGACGTCGAGCGGCGCATCGTCCATTGCATGGTCGAACATCAGGGCTTCAAGCTGGCGGACATCGCCAAGAAGCCCTTCAGCAACGACACTCACACGCCCGACCCGGTATCGCTGGTGACCTACGTCGCGGCCCAGTCGAAGAACATGAAGATCGCGATCCCGCAGAAGCATCCGAAGGAGATCGAAGCCTTCAGGATCGGCGCCGAGATATTCCAGTACCGCGCCGGCCCCTACGACTTCGCCTGCGCCACCTGCCACGGCGAGGACGGCAAGCGCATCCGCACGCAGAACCTGCCGAACCTGACCAAGCCGCAGGGGGCGATAAAGTCCTACCTGGGCTGGCCCGGCTACCGCATGACCGGCGGCGTCATGCATACCTTGCAGTGGCGCATGAACGACTGCTTCCGCCAGCAGCGCTTCCCCGAACCCAACTACGTCTCCGATTCCGTGACCGCGCTGCTGACCTATATGGGCGCGAACTCGAACGGCTATACGTACAAGGGTCCGGGCATCAAACGCTGAAGGAGGAACGCGCCATGAAAAACACCTGCAAAACCATCGCCGCGGTCCTCGTCGGGTCCGCCATCGCCGTCGCCGCCAATGCCGAGGATCGCAATTACCGCGCCGAAGCCATCGCGATGATCAAGAAGGACTTCCGCACCAAGGGCAGCGCCGGCTACGAGCGCATCCAGGAGGACGGTCTCCAGGCCGTCTGCAACCGCAGCGGCAACATGCCGCCGCCGGCCATCGCCCATCAGCTGGAGCAAGATCAGCTCGCCACCGTGAAACTTCCGGCCGACGGCAAACTGATGGGCGACTGGAAAGCCGGCGAGAAAATCGCCCAGAGCGGACGCGGCATGACCTGGTCCGACCCGGCCGGCATCCCCGGCGGCGGCAACTGCTACAACTGCCACCAGCTCGATCCGAAGGAGAAATCCTTCGGCACCATCGGTCCCAGCCTCTACCAGTTCGGCAAGCTGCGCGGCAACACGCCCGAGACGCAGAAGTACGTCTACTCGAAGATCTACAACGCCAAGGCCTTCAACCTCTGCTCGCAGATGCCGCGCTTCGGACATTCCGGCGCCATCGGCGAGAAGGAAATCAGGCACCTCGTCGCCCTGCTGCTCGACCCGGAATCCCCGGTCAACAAGTAGCCGCTCCCGGCAATCGCTCCCGGCAGACCCGGCTCCGGCCGGGCCTGCGATTTTCCTTGAGGATTCCACGATGTCTTCGATGAACCGCCGCGAATTCCTGCAAGTCCTCGCCGCCGCCGCCGCCGCCGGCTTCGCGCTCGACTCGCGCGAACTGCTCGCCGCCGAGAAGGGCGAAGCGCTCTACGACCTGCCGCGCTTCGGCAACGTGCATCTGCTGCACTTCACCGACTGCCACGCGCAACTGTTGCCGGTGTGGTTCCGCGAGCCGAGCGTCAACATCGGCTTCGGCGCCGCCGCTGGCCGGGTGCCGCACCTGGTCGGCGAAAACCTGCTGAAGGCCTTCAACATCAAGCCGGGCTCGCTCGAAGCCCATGCCTTCACCTACCTGGATTTCGCGCAGGCGGCGAAAACCTACGGCCGCATCGGCGGCTTCGCCCATCTGGCGACGCTCGTCAAGCGTCTGCGCGCCGGGCGCCCGAACTCCCTGCTGCTCGACGGCGGCGACACCTGGCAAGGCTCGGCGACAGCCTTGTGGACCCGGGGCCAGGACATGGTCGACGCCTGCAAGCTGCTCGGCGTCGACATGATGAGTCCGCACTGGGAATTCACTCTCGGTCATGAGCGCGTCAAGGAAATCATCGACAAGGACTTCAAGGGCAACATCGAATTCCTGGCGCAGAACGTGAAGACTGCGGACTTCAACGATCCGGTCTTCGCCCCCTATGCCATGCGCGAAATGAACGGCACCAAGATCGCGGTGATCGGCCAGGCCTTCCCCTACACGCCGATCGCCAACCCGCGCTGGATGATGC
>CAZWFC010000150.1:0-7157 GCA_964632965.1 uncultured Rhodocyclaceae bacterium | reverse complement strand
CTGCGCACGCCCCTGAACAGCCTGATGATCCTCTCCAGCCTGCTCAAGCAGAACAAGGAGGGCAACCTGACCGCCCGGCAGGTCGAATTCGCCTCCACCATCAACAGCGCCGGCTCGGACCTGCTCGACCTGATCAACGACATCCTCGACCTGTCCAAGGTCGAGGCCGGCCAGAAGCAGTTCAACTTCGCCGCCCTGACGGTCGCCGACGTCGGCGACGCCATGCGCGCGCTGTTCGAGCCGCTGGCCGAACAGCGCGGCCTGAGCTTCGCCGTCGAACCCGCCGTCGACGCGCCGCTGATGTTCCACGGCGACGAGCAGCGGGTGCACCAGATCGTCAAGAACCTGCTGTCGAACGCCATGAAGTTCACCGAAAAGGGCGGCGTGTCCCTGCGCATCGCCGCTGCCGCGACGGACGAAAATCCCCTGCCGGTGCCGGCCATCGCCTTCGCCGTCGCCGATACCGGCATCGGCATCCCGGCCGACAAGCAGCAACTCGTGTTCGAAGCCTTCCAGCAGGCCGACGGTTCCATCAGCCGCAAGTTCGGCGGCACCGGGCTGGGGCTTTCCATCTCGCTCCAGCTCGCGCGCAAGATGCACGGCGACATCCGCATGCGCAGCGAAGAAGGCCAGGGCAGCGTGTTCACGCTCTACCTGCCGCTCACGGCCACGACCGGGCAGCTGCCGGAAGAGCCGCGGCCGGTCGTGCGGCCGGCTCCCGCGGCCAGGGTCGCACCGGCCCCCGCGCCGGCGCCGCGCCGCGAAACGCACGACGAACCGCTGTCTTACGCGCCCACCCTGCCGGACGACCGCGACGCCCTGGCGCCGGACAGCAAGTCCATCCTCATCATCGAAGACGATCTGAATTTCGCCAAGATCCTCCAGGACATGGTCAAGGAGCGCGGCTTCCAGGCCATGGTCGCGGCGGACGGCGAGAGCGGCATCGCGCTCGCCGACCGCTACCAGCCGAGCGCCATCATCCTCGACGTCATGCTGCCCCACATCGACGGCTGGGGCGTCATGCGCAGCCTCAAGGACAACCCGCGCACGCGCCACATCCCGGTCCATTTCTGCACCTGCCTCGAAGACCGCCAGAAGGCGATGACCATGGGGGCGATCGGCTTCGCCACCAAGCCGGTCAGCATCGAGCAGCTCAACGACGTCTTCCGCTCCATCGAGGGTTCGCTCGCCAAGGCCGTGAAGAAACTCCTGATCGTCGAGGACAACCGCGACGAGGCGACCAGCATGGTGGCCCTGCTGGAGGAAGGCAGCGTCGACATCGCCGTCGCGGCGAGCGGCAAGGAGGCCGTCGCCCTGCTCTCCTCCCAGCCCTTCGACTGCCTCGTGCTCGACCTCGGCCTGTCCGACATGTCCGGCTTCGAGCTGCTCGAATTCATCCAGAACATGGAAGGCGCGCGGCGCATCCCGGTCATCATCCATTCGGGCCGCGACCTCAGCCACGAGGACGAGAGAAAGCTGCGGCGCTACGCCGAGAGCATCATCATCAAGGGTGCGAAGAGCCCGGAGCGGCTGCTCAACGAAGTCACGCTGTTCCTCCACCTGGTCGAGAGCAACCTGCATCCGAACAAGCAGCGCATGATCCGCACCGCCATCGACAAGGAAGCCATGCTGGAAGGCCGCAAGGTGCTGCTGGTGGACGACGACATGCGCAACATCTTCTCGCTGTCCTCCGTGCTGGCGGAGAAGAACATGGTGGTGGTCGAGGCCGAGAACGGCCGCGAGGCCATCGCGCGGCTCGGCGAGCACGACGACATCGGCATCGTGCTGATGGACATCATGATGCCGGAGATGGACGGCTATACCGCCATGCGCGAAATCCGCAAGAACCCGCGCTTCGTGAACATCCCGATCATCGCCATGACCGCCAAGGCCTTGAAGGGCGACCACGAGAAATGCCTGGCGGCCGGGGCGAGCGACTACATCGCCAAGCCGATCGAGGTCGAGAAGCTGCTCTCCCTGATCCGCGTCTGGATCTTCCAGCACGGCTGACCGATGACGACCGCGACCGACGTCGAAGACGTGGAAATCCGCCTGCTGCTCGAAGGCGTGCAGGAGGTGTATGGCTACGACTTCCGCGACTACGCCGCCGCCTCGATCAAGCGCCGGCTGACCCAGTGGCTGTCCGAATCGGAGTTCGATACCTACTCGCAGGCGCAGGGCCGCCTGCTGCGCGAACCGGAGCTGTTCTTCTCGCTGCTGCAGGGCATCACCGTCAACGTCACCGAGATGTTCCGCGACCCGTCGTTTTTCCGGGTGCTGCGCGAGCAGGTGATCCCCTTCCTCAAGACCTATCCCTTCGTCAAGATCTGGCACGCCGGCTGCGCCACCGGCGAGGAGGCCTATTCCATGGCCATCCTGCTCAACGAGGAAGGCATGGCCGGACGCTACCGCATGTACGCGACGGACATCGACGAGGTCGTCTTGCAGAAGGCGGCCGAAGGCGTGATGCCGATGACCGAAATGCAGAAGTACACGCGCAACTACCAGAAGGCCGGCGGCACCGCCTCCTTCGCCGACTACTATACGGCGCGCTACGACCGTGCCATCCTGTCGGCCGACCTGAAGAAGAACATCGTCTTCGCCCCCCACAATCTGGCCGTCGATGCCGAGTTCGGCGAAATGAACATGGTGCTGTGCCGCAACGTCATGATCTACTTCAAGCCGGCGCTCAAGGAACGCTGCCTGCGCCTGTTCGACAACAGCCTGCTGCCCGGCGGCTTTCTCTGCCTGGGACTCAAGGAGACGCTGGAAAGACGGACAATGGACGAGCGCTACGACGAGCTGGCGCCGCTGACGCGCATCTACCGGAAACGCTATGGCTAGCCCGCTCCAGGCCATCGCGATCGGCGTCTCGTCCGGCGGCGTGCGCGCGCTGAAGATCCTGCTCGGCGCGTTGCCGGCCGATTTCCCGCTGCCCGTCCTGATCGTGCAGCACATCAGCCCCGACGCCGGCAACGGCATGGCGAAGCTGCTCAACGACTGGTCCGCCATCCACGTCAAGGAAGCCGACGAGCAGGAGGAGATTCTCCCCGCCACGGTCTACCTGGCGCCGCCGAACTACCATCTGCTGGTGGAACGCGAAGGCCGGCTGTCGCTCTCCGCCGATCCGCCGGTGAGTTTCGCCCGGCCCTCGGTCGACGTCCTGTTCGAGTCGGCGGCGGAGGTCTACGGACGCGGGCTGATCGGCGTCGTCCTGACCGGGGCCAATTTCGACGGCGCCCGCGGCGCCAAGGCCATCAAGGCGCGCGGCGGCCGCGTCGTCGTGCAGGACCCGGCCGACGCCGAGGCGCCGCAGATGCCGGCGGCGGCACTGGCCGCCGTGCCGGCCGACCACGTCCTGCCGCTGGCGGACATCGCCCCGCTGCTGCAGCGGCTGGCGGGCGGCAGCAACGCCACGAACCGGGAAACGACCGCCGATGCCTGACCAGATCGCACTCCTGCTCGTCGACGACCGGCCGGAAAACCTGGTCGCGCTGGAAGCCGTGCTCGGCGGCCAGGGTCTCGAACTGGTCAAGGTCATGTCGGGCAACGACGCGCTGCGCTGCACCCTGAAGCAGGACTTCGCGCTGGTGCTGCTCGACGTGCAGATGCCCGGCATGGACGGCTTCGAGACCGCCGAGCTGATGCGCGCCAACCCGAAGACGCGGCACCTGCCGATCATTTTCGTCACCGCCGGCATGAAGGAAGCCCACCAGCAGTTCAAAGGCTACGAAGCCGGGGCGGTCGACTACCTGATGAAGCCCTTCGAGCCGCACATCCTGCAAAGCAAGGTGCGGGTGTTCTGCGAACTCTACCGCCAGCGCCGCCAGCTCGAAGGCAACCAGGCGCAGCTCGAAGCGAAGATCCGGGAGCGGGTATCCCAGTTGCGCGAAAGCGAGGAACGCTTCCGCATGCTGGCAACCCATGCGCCCGTCGGCATCTACCAGATCGACGCCGACGGCAACTGCCTGTTCGTCAATCGCCGCTGGTGCGAGATCGCCGGCCTGACCGCCGAGGAAGCCCTCGGCTCGGGCTGGACGCAGACATTGCACCCGGACGACCGGAATGCCGTCGCGGCGCTCTGGCAGAACGCCGCCGCCTCCGGCAGCGAATGGGCCATGGACTACCGCTTCGTGCGACCCGACGGCAAGCTGGTCTGGGTGCACGGCAATGCGGTTCCCCTGCGCAACGGCAACGGCGAAGTCACCGGCTTCCTCGGCAACAATCTCGACATCACGGTGCGCAAGCGCGCCGAGGAGCGCGAGCGCACGCGCAGCGTGGTGGCCAGCCGGCTCGCCGACGGCGCGAGTCTGGCCGAGATACTCGATCTCGTCGCCACCGGCGCCGAGCGCCAGGCCAGCGGCATGTCCTGTTCCATCATGCTGCTCGACAAACCGGGGGAGCGCATGGTCTATGGCGCGGCGCCCGGCACGCCGGATCGCGTCGCCCGCACGCGCCTGTTCGTCGGCGACGGCGACACCACCTGCGTGACGGCGGCCGGCGGCCGCTGCCCGACGATGAACGCGGCCAGCGACCATCCGACCTGCGTCGAATGCCGGCCGCCGGACGAGGAATGGAACCAGGCCTCGTGCTGGTCGGAACCCATCCTCGCCCTGAGCGGCACGGTGCTCGGCGTCTGCGCCTTCCATTGGTCGCAAAGCGCGATGCCGGACGCGGCGGACGTCGACCTGATGCGCGAGACCGCCGAACTGGCGGCCCACGCCATCGAGCGCAAGAGCACGGAAAACGAATTGCAGATCGCCGCCTCGGTGCACCACGCCATCAGCGAGGCGATCCTCGTCACCGACGCCGAGGACCGCATCATCGCCACCAACCCGGCCTTCACCCAGGTGACCGGCTACGAGGCGCACGAGGCCATCGGCCAGACACCGACGCTGCTCAAGAGCGGGCGCCAGGACGCCGCCTTCTACCAGAAGATGTGGCACGCGCTGAACACCAGCGGCCGCTGGGAAGGCGAAATCTGGAACCAGCGCAAGAACGGCGAGGAATACCCGGAATGGCTGTCCATCAACACCATCTACGACGCCAACGACAAGGTGCTGCGGCGCATCACCATGTTCTCCGACATCACGGAGAAGAAACGCACCGAGGAAACCATCTGGCGCCAGGCGAACTACGATCCGCTCACCGACCTGCCCAACCGCCGCCTGTTCCGCGACCGCCTGCAGCATGAAATCATCAAGTCGCAGCGCGCCAGCCTGTACGTCGCCCTGCTGTTCATCGACCTCGACCGCTTCAAGGAGGTCAACGACTCGCTCGGCCACCATACCGGCGACCTGCTGCTGATCGAGGCGGCGCGGCGCATCGGCCAGTTCGTGCGCGCCACCGACACCGTCGCCCGGCTCGGCGGCGACGAATTCACGGTCATCATGTCCGAGCTTGCCGATACCGACCGCGTCGGCGAAGTGGCCCAGGCCATGCTGCTGGCGCTGGCCGAGCCCTTCCTGCTCGGCAAGGACTCCGTCTATATCTCCGCCAGCATCGGCATCACGATCTTCCCCAGCGACGCCGACAACATCGAGTCGCTGCTGAAGAACGCCGACCAGGCGATGTACGCCGCCAAGGAACAGGGGCGCAACCGCTTCAGCTACTTCACCGCCTCGATGCAGGCGACCGCGCAGACGCGCCTGCAGCTCAGCAACGACCTGCGCGGCGCCATCGCCGCCGACCAGTTCCAGGTGCACCTGCAGCCCATCGTCGAACTGGCGACCGGACGCATCCTGAAGGCCGAGGCCCTGCTGCGCTGGCATCATCCCGTGCATGGCCAGGTCGGCCCGGCGCAATTCATCCCCATCGCCGAGGAAACCGGCCTCATCAGCGAAATCGGCAACTGGGTGTTCCGCGAATCGGCGCGCCTCGCCAAGCGCTGGTACGACGCCACCGCCGCCGCGGACATGGATACCGGCGTCGTCCAGATCAGCGTCAACAAGTCGCCGCGCCAGTTCTTCTCCGGCGACACCCACAAGACCTGGATCGCCTACCTGACCGAGATCGGCCTGCCGACGACCTGCATCGCCATCGAGATCACCGAAGGCCTGCTGCTCGACGACCGGACCGAAGTGGCCGAGAAACTGAGCCACTTCCGCAATGCCGGCTTCGGCATCTCGCTCGACGATTTCGGCACCGGCTACTCGGCGATGGCCTACCTGAAGCGATTCCCCATCGACTACCTCAAGATCGACCAGTCCTTCGTGCGCGGCATGGAACACGACCACGGCGGCCAAGCGATCGTCGAGGCCATCATCGTCATGGCCCACAAGCTGGGCATGAAGGTGATCGCCGAAGGCATCGAAACCGCGGAGCAGCTGGAAATCCTGCAAGCCGCCGGCTGCGACTACGGCCAGGGCTACCTGTTCTCGCGGCCGATGCCGCCGGCCGAGTTGATCGCCCTGGCGGCGACGCGCAACGCGGCGTGCCGCTAGTTCAGGCGGCGGCCAGACTCAAGGCCACCGCTTCGGCCACCTTGATGCCGTCGACGGCGGCGGACAGTATCCCCCCGGCATAGCCGGCACCCTCGCCGGCGGGAAACAGGCCGCGCACGTTCAGACTCTGGCAACCCTCGTCGCGGGTGATGCGCAACGGCGAGGAGGTGCGCGTCTCGACGCCGGTGAGCAGCGCGTCGTCCATGGCGAAACCCTTGATCTGCCTGTCGAAGGCAGGCAGGGATTCGCGCAGCGCGGCGACAACGTAGTCGGGCAGGCAGGCGGCCAGATCGGTGAGATGAATGCCCGGCGTATACGACGGCTGCACCGCGCCGAGCGCGGTGGACGGCCGGCCGGCGAGGAAGTCGCCGACGCGCTGCGCCGGCGCGGCGTAGGTGCCGCCGCCCGCTTCGAAGGCGCGGCTTTCCCAGTGGCGCTGGAAGGCGATGCCGGCGAGCGGATTGCCGTCGTCGCCGCCGGGGAAATCGGCCGGCGTGACGCCGACGACGATGGCGCTGTTGGCGTTGCGCTCGTTGCGCGAATACTGGCTCATGCCGTTGGTGACGACGCGCCCCTCCTCCGAAGTCGCGGCGACCACGGTGCCGCCCGGACACATGCAGAAGCTGTAGGCCGAGCGGCCGTTGGCGCAGTGATGCACGAGCTTGTAGTCGGCTGCGCCCAGCAGCGGATTGCCCGCGTTGGGGCCGAAGCGGG
>CAZWFC010000149.1:0-7183 GCA_964632965.1 uncultured Rhodocyclaceae bacterium | reverse complement strand
GTCCGTCGGCCGCGAACTCGCCAAGCTCCCGCTCGACCCGAAGATCGGCCGCATGATCCTCGCCGCGCGCCAGTACGGCTGCCTGAAGGAAATGCTGGTCATCGCCGCCGCGCTCTCCAGCCAGGACCCGCGCGAACGGCCGCAGGAGCAGGCGGCGGCCGCCGACCAGGCGCGCGCGCAGTGGAAGGACGAGAAGTCCGAGTTCCTCTCCTGGCTCAAGCTGTGGCAGGCGGCCGACGAAGTCTGGAAGCACGAGTCTTCGGCAAAGCAGCGCCAGTGGTGCAAGCGCAATTTCATTTCCTGGCTGCGCCTGCGCGAGTGGCGCGACATCCACGGCCAGCTGATGACCTTGTGCCACGAGCATTCGTGGAAGGAGAACCAGCTCCCCGCCACCTACGAAGCCGTGCACAAGGCGCTGCTGACCGGCCTGCTCGGCCACATCGGCCTGAAGAGCGAGGAAGAGCCGCACTACCGCGGCGCGCGCGAGATCAAGTTCTTCCTCCATCCGGGCTCCTCGCTGGTCAAGAAGGCCGGGCGCTGGATCGTCGCCGCCGAGATCGTCGACACCTCGCGTCTGTTCGCGCGCTGCGTGGCGAAGATCGAGCCCGAATGGCTGGAGGAGGTCGGCGCCCACCTGATCCGCCGCCATGTCTTCGATCCGCACTGGGAGAAGGGCACCGGCCAGGTCGTCGCCTGGGAGCGCATCACGCTGCACGGCCTGCTGCTGCAAGCCAAGCGCCGCGTGCATTTCGGCAAGGCCGGCGCATCGCCGGCGGACGTGAAGCTGGCGCGCGAACTCCTCATCCGCGCCGCGCTGGTGCAGGGCGAGGTCGGCGAGGACTTCGCCAAACACTGGCGCTTCTTCCAGCACAACCAGAAGCTGCTGCGCGAGATCGAGAACCTCGAACACAAGTCGCGCCGGCCCGACGTGCTGGTCGACGAGGAACTGATCCACGCCTTCTACGATGCCAAGCTGCCGGCCGACGTCACCACGCTGGCCGCCTTCGACCACTGGCGGCGCGAGGCGGAAAAGCAGGAGCCCAAGCTCTTGTACCTGGAGCGCGAACAACTGATGCGCCACGAGGCGGCGGGCATCACCACCGACGCTTTTCCGCATGCGCTCGAACATCGCGGCCAGCGCTACAAGCTGGCCTACAAGCACGACCCCGGCGCGGCCGACGACGGCATCACGCTCTCGCTGCCGCTGGCCCAGCTCAACCAGGTGCCGGCCAACCGCTGCGAGTGGCTGGTGCCGGGGCTGCTGAAGGAAAAGGCCATCGCCCTCTTCAAGACGCTGCCGCAGAAATACCGCCACCGTCTGCAACCGCTGGATGCCAGCGCCGACGAGTTCTGCGACGCCGCCCACGCAGATGAACAAATGCGCGACGAGCCGCTGATGCGCGCGCTGACGCGCTTCGTCGAGGAGCGCATCGCGCTCAAGCTGCCGCTCGACGCCTTCCGTCCCGGCGAGCTGCGGCCGCATCTGCTGATGAGCTTCCGCCTCGTCGACGAGCACGGCGGCACGCTGGGTTTCTCGCGTTCGCTGGCGGAATTGCGCGCGCAGTACGGCAGCCGCGTCGAACAGAGTTTCGCGCGTGCCGAAGTGAAGACCGAGGAAGCGGCGGAGGGAGAATTCACGGGGCTGACGTCGTGGTCCTTCGGCGACCTGCCCGAGCTGCTGGAAGTGCAGGTCGGCGGGCGCAGTGTGGTCGGCTTCCCTGCTCTCGTCGATGCCGGCGACAGCGTGTCCCTGCGCGCCTTCGACACCGAGGACAAGGCGCGGGAGCAGCATCGCGCCGGCCTGCGGCGGCTGTTCGTGCTGGCGCTCAACCAGCAGGTCAAGTTCATCGAGAAGAGCCTGCCGCGCGAGCTGGGCCTGCTGTTCATGCCGCTGGGCACCGAGGCGGAACTCAAGGCGCAGCTGGTCGCCGCGACGCTGGACCGCAGCTGCATGGAGTCGCCGCTGCCGGCGACGCAGGCGCAGTTCGAGGCGCGCGTCGCCTCCGCCAAGGGCCGGGTGACGCTGGTGGCGCAGGAGATCGCGCGGCTGGTCGCGACGATACTGACCGAACATGCGGCCCTGCAGAAGAAACTCGCCGCCGCGAACAAGGCTTTCCCGGCCGCCTGCGCCGACATCGCCGCGCAACTGGCGGCGCTGCTCGGCAAGGACTTCATCCGCGCGACGCCCTTCGAGCGCCTGGCGCATTTGACGCGCTACCTGAAGGCGGCGTCGCTGCGGCTCGACAAGCTGCGCGCCGACCCGGCGCGCGACGCGCGCCTGCTGGCCGACTGGCAGTCGCTGGCGAAGCCCTTCGAGCGCGAGCATCTGGCGATGAAAAAATCCGGCGTCGTCGATCCGGCGCTGGAGGAATTCCGCTGGCTGCTCGAAGAGTTGCGCGTCGCCTTGTTCGCGCAGGAATTGCGCACGCCGTCGCCGGTGTCGGTGAAGCGCTTGCAGAAAATGTGGGAAGGGAGGGAGCGCCTATGAGCGTCCTGGGTCCGGTTTTCGCCGCGGTCATGGCCGCGCTGCGCGACATGACGCGGCGCGAGATACTGCGCCATGTGCTGTGGCCGCCGCTGGTTTCGGTGGTTGTCTGGGCCGCCGTCGGCGTCGCGTTCTGGTCGGACGCGCACGCGGCACTGCTGGCGCTGCTGCCGGTGATCCCGTGGTCGGGCTGGCAATGGCTGGGCGACGTGGCGGCCGGCTTCCTGCTGGTGGCGACATGCGGCGCCCTGATCTACTGCACGACGCTGATGCTGGTGGGCGCCGTCAGCCTGCCGCTGATGATGGCCCGCGTGGCGGCGCGCGATTATCCCGATTTGCAGCGCCACGGCGAGAACGCCTTCTGGGGCGGCATCGCCAACACGCTGGCGGCGGGTGCGATCTTCACCGTCGGCTGGCTGCTGACGGCGCCGCTGCTGCTGATCCCCGGCGTGCTGCTGGTGCAGCCGCTGGCCTGGGCGGCCTGGCTCAACCAGCGCGCCTTCCGTTTCGATGCGCTGGCCGAGCACGCCACGGCGCGCGAGCGCCAGCGCCTGGGCGAGCGGGAGCGCGGCAGCTTTGCGGCGGCAGGCGTCGTCACCGCCCTTGCGGCGGCGATCCCGGTGGTCAATCTCGTCGCGCCGGGTTTCGCGGCGCTGGTGTTCGTGCATCTGGGCCTGGCGGCGCTGCGCCGCCTGCGGCAGGAACGAGGAGTCGAGCTATGACCGAAGGGAATCCCGGCGGGATGAACGCGAAGCGGGGCGGCTGGGGCGCCATCATCATCGGCGACGAGATCGTGCGCGGCAAGCGCCGCGACGGCCATTTCGCCAGGCTGGTCGACATCCTCGCCGCGCGCGGCCTGCACCTGGCCTGGGCGCAATACATCGGCGACGACCGCGAACGGCTGATCGACACCCTGCGCCGCACGCTGGCCGGCGACGACGTCGTCTTCAGCTTCGGCGGCATCGGCGTCACGCCCGACGACCACACGCGCCAGGCCGCCGCCGCCGCGGCCGGCGTGCCGCTGGCACTGCACCCGGAGGCCGAGCGCGAGATTCGCGCGCGCATGGCCGAGTCCGGCTACGAAGTGACGCCGGCGCGGCTGGAGCTCGGCACCTTCCCGACCGGCAGCCGCATCATCCCGAACCCGTACAACCGCATCCCCGGCTTTTCGCTCGGCGACCACCATTTCGTGCCGGGTTTTCCGCAGATGGCCTGGCCGATGGTCGAGTGGGTGCTGGACACCCATTACCGCGAGCGCTTCCACGCCGTGGCGGAGGATGAGCGCGCCATCCGCGTCTGGGAGGGCCACGAAGGCGAACTGCTCGCCCTGATGCGGCGCATCGAGGCGGCCTATCCCGGCCTGGTGGTGTTCAGCCTGCCGTCCTTCGGCAGCGAGACCTTGCGCCGCCATGTCGAACTCGGGACGCGCGGCAAACCTGCCGATGTTGCCGCCGCGATGGGCGAGATCGAGGCGGAGGTCGCGCGGCTGGGATTCGCCTTTGATCGCGTTGCCGAATAACTATCCGGTTTCTACGATGGAAATCTGACCGGGATGTAGCGTCGGGCCAAACAAGCGGAGCCGTTACACCGTCGGATTTGCTTTTTGACAGATAGCTTAGCGAAGTAATCAGCCTGCGGCCGCAAGGTGTCGGAAGAAAGTTAATTTCATTTGCACTTGCCATTCAATTACTTAATGCGGCACTTCTTGAGAGTGCCCTATGCGGACGACCGCTCTTGCAGAGCCGCCATGTCTGCTTCCGTCCTAAAGTCACCCTGGCGTAGCGACGACGTTGTTCTCTATAGCGGCCATCATGCGCTGGCTCAACTTGCCCCGGAAATACCCGCTACGTTCGCTGAACTTGGTCGCGTGAAGCGTTGGTTTGCTTAATTCCTGGGTTGCACTCGGGGGTACGCCCCAGCGACGCATGCGATCGATTATCACTTTTGCATCAGGAACCATGGTTGCCGATCTGGAAAGAGAAGCGATGCGACGATCGCCAAAGCTGCTATCAGTTGGGTCTGAGGACTCGGCGCTGCAGAAGGCCACGTCGCTGCGAGATCTGTAGTCTTAAACACGTCATGCCCTATCGACCAAACTAAGTTCTGCCCGCCATCCATCGTCGGTGCACTGAACTGCAAATAGTCGGTTGGAATGTAGGCTGAGAAGTGAACTCCATCCAGCATCCAAAGGCTCTCATCGAATATCTCCTCAAGGCCAAAGAGGCTTGACGCTCTTAGCAACACAGTAAGTGTTTCGATTGGGCGTTCGATTAGGTCCGCACATGCTGAGTGGTTGTTGTTTCGCCGCGCAAGAAGGTAATCCAACACTCGCTCCGGAGGTAGATCCCACCTTGCCAGATTCCCCGAACTTTGAGCTAGAGAGTGAAACACCAAACCAGCAAGCTGCTCGCCCCCCTCCTGCAGGCCTAGCTTGGCCGCACTCGATAGAGCTACACACCAGAACGGTGCCTGCACATCGCTAATGGCAACTACGGAGCCACCATATTGCTCAAGAATTAGTTTCAACAGCGTACCGAACTGAAGCTCTGCTTCGGCTCGATCGGCCTCCTGTTGACATAGCAAGGTCGAAGCAGCCGCCCATCCGAGCACCTTTGCAACGCGCAGTGGTAGCTGATATAGGTCGCCTACACCGTCACCTCGGTTGCCCAGCAGGGCGTATTTATCAGCAGAAAGATCTGCGATTAGGGATGCGTTCGCTTTGAGCAGTGCTGAGCAGACCTGGGTTAGTAGCCGTGAGGCGCTGGCACTGACTGCATCGGATGCAACGTACGGCAACAGACCGACTGCGAGACTTGCTGCGACCTGAACAGTTCTGAATGGATCTTGAGACTGCGCAGCCTTTTGAAGAAAGGTCGTTGCCAAACGCTCCGCCAAGCCGCCGAGGAAATTGGGTTCAAGGTCTGGTGAACCGAGTATCGAATTGATGATTTCGGAGAAATTGACCTGATCCCATGGACCGCTTGCAGTGGTAAAAGCTGCCCAAAGCGCCTCGTAGTTTTGCTTGATTGTCGCGTCGCTTGCTGCGGGCCAGTTTTGAACGATGTCGCGCAATGGGGCCATCGGATCGCTGGCGTACCGTGGGTTCCTGCAAAAGCGAGGCGGCCCATAAAGGTTCAACCCCCAAACGACCGGGTTCTGCCCGCAGTCTCTGAGTCGGGTGGAAACCCTAAGGCCGATTTCGACGAGATCAAGAGTACTCGTACTGTCTTGAATAAAATCGCGACCTTCAATGCAGTCCAAGATCGCGTTGGTGCCGATACCGCCGGCTGGAGTTTCGCCCGACATCTGATCTTGAGCTGAAGTGGCAACAAGCGTCAACGCCGGTGTGCCAGCATCACCCAATAGCTCAGGCTTTAGCAGAACTGCAAGGTCTTCAATTAACCCCCCGCTCTCGCAAGCATCGATGATGATATTGCTTTGTCGCGGGGATGCCTCGTTGATGCTGCGGAAGATGTCCGCTAATGACAACGCGGACATGGATTGCCCCTTGGGGCCGGTGTCACGGAGCCACATATAGAAGCTACCTGCGCTGACGCCACCATGACCGGCAAAATAGAACGTGAACGTTTCGGGCTGCGGCTCTGCGAACAGAACACCACGCAGACAGTGCCGTACTTCCTCCAGCGAAGGGGATAGCAGCAACATCGAACGCGCCGCATCGTACTGCCCGACTTCGGGACGCATGAGCGCGCTAAACATGCGCTGTGCGTCCACTTCAGCTCCTGCGAGGGGACTGGCATGTTCGTACGTATTGCAGCCTATTGCCAGCAAGACCCTCATGGGTTGTCCCCGTAGTGAACAAAGCGAGCTTTGCGCTGGGCTTCTCGATCAATTGCCTCCGCGACCTTTCGTGCTTTGAGTTCCTCAATGCGTAGGTGAAACTCGGGCGGCGCGTCTTCAAGTGCCTTCTTCAGACTGGCTGTGGCTTCGGAGCCGGCGTGGATATCAGGAAGTCTTACCTTGCCGAATTTGTCGGCGGAAAATTGAATCTTCTCGATCATCTCGGCGAAAGCCTCGCACGTTGAACCTGCGGCCTTGGCATCAACCGTGTTCCCGGTTTGGTCGCACGCTGCAGAGACCGTTGAATACACCATCTGGGCAAACTGTCGCTCCATGTCCTGCGCGAACTTCTGCACAAAGCGATCTATGAGTCCAAGGTCGTGGTTCACAATGTCTTCGAAAGGAAGCTCAGCGACCGAGGAGTGCTGCTCAATACCTCCATTCACCGCATCGGGTAAACCTGGGTGCTTCCAACTGTTTCCATGCCGAAGACGGTGCGTGTTCTCCGGGGACAGGTACTTAGAAACAATACCTTTCTGGATATTCGCCAGAAATGCCACGAGGGACTTGTCAAAGGCGGACGACGCGCCCTCGTCGTCAAAGTAGCTCGCCCGTAGCTTTTTTGGAGCCATGCTCATTGAGTTCCTCCGGTGACATGAGAAGGACTCGACCGCTGTGAGCCTTCGCAGACCGCCCTATCGCAGAACGGTGAAGTTGGCATCATAGACGACTGGCAAGCCGACACCGGTACGACTACTTCTGGCCGGACGAGTCGGTCGGCAGGGCTTGTTCATCGTGTGACCCCTCGCCGCTGTACCGCGCAACGCCAAATCAATCGCGAGGATTGAACGCAGAATAAAAAAAGCCCCGGCACAAGGCCGGGGCTGAATCCAGCCT
>CAZWFC010000148.1:0-7226 GCA_964632965.1 uncultured Rhodocyclaceae bacterium | reverse complement strand
GGGAGGCGGTGGCGGGCCTGGGGGGGGCGAACCGGCAGCAGGTTGGGTTCCTCCGGCGGAGGGGTGGGGTCGCCGCGCTCCTGGCCGGCGTGGATGCGCTCGGCCGTCGGGGCGGCCATGTCGAGAATGGCGGGTGCGACGAGGTGGTCGTAGACGATGACGTCGGCCTCGCCGATCAGGCGGGCGGCGCGCAGCGTCAGCAACTCGGGGTCGCCGGGACCGGCGCCGACGAGATAGACGGTGCCGGGCTGGGCGGGGCGGCTCATGCGCAGCTGCTGCCGCGGCCGCAACCGCCGCAGCCGCCGCTGGGCGGCGCGCAGCTGGGGGCGGCGTCGGAGCGCTCGAAGATGAACTGGAATTCGCCGGGCTTGAGTTCGACGAAGTCGAGCGTGGTGCCGGCGAGCAGCTCCTGGCTGCGCGCCGAGATCAGCACCTGGACGCCCTCGCAATCCTGCACGATGTCGTTCTCGCGTTCCTCGTCGAAGCCCATGCCGTAGACGATTTCGCCGTCGTCGTCGATCTTGGCGGCGACGCGCAGGCAGGGCTCGTCGTCCTGGACTTCGGCGGAGCGCAGGATCTGCTCCGCGGCGGCGGGTGTCAGTTTGAACATCGTTGGCTCTCCCTGGATTGGCTCGCGCGTACCTGGCGCACGAACTTGGCCGGCCAGTCGCAGCCGGACGTCGCGCGCAGATGGGTATAGGAGGCGAGCAGGTTCTTGTAGACGATGCCGTCGTGGCGGCCGTCGATGCCGTGGCCGCGCTTCATGGCGTAGGCGTAGCGCGTGGCCGGCGGCAGGTTCTCGATGGACGAGTAGTGGAATTCGTGCGCGCGCAGTGTCGGCACCGCGGCATCCGGGGAACGCCACGGATGCTCGGCGGTCGGCTCCAGCATGACGTAGCCGCGGCCGACCGGCTTCGGGTGCATGACGACGTCGCCAGCGATGGCGCCGACCATGCGGGCGGTCTTGCCCTGCCAGCTGATCGAGCGGGCGAGGTACATCAGGCCGCCGCATTCGGCGTAGGTCGGCAGGCCGCCTTCGATGGCATCGAGGATTTCGGCGCGCAGGCCGGCATTGGCTTCGAGCCGGTCGAGAAAGGCCTCGGGAAAGCCGCCGCCGATGAACAGGCCGTCGCAGGCGGGCAGGTGCGGGTCGCGCAGGGTGTCGAGGGGGACGATTTCGGCGCCGGCGGCGCGCAGGGCGTCGAAGTCGTCGGCATAGTAGAAACCGAAGGCGGCGTCCTGGGCGACGGCGATGCGCACCGGCGTCTCGTTGTTGACGAGGCGCGGCGCCGGCCGCGGCAGGGCGGTGTCGGTTTGCGAGATGGCCAGCAGGCGGTCGAGATCGACCGAAGCGGATACCACGCCGGCGATTTCGGCGACATGGCGCTCGGCGGCGCGCGTTTCGTTGGCCGGCATCAGGCCGAGGTGGCGTTCGACCAGCTGCATGCGCGGGTCGTCCTGGATGGCGCCGATCACCGGTACGTCGGTGTAATGCTCGATGACGGCGCGCAGCTTGGATTCATGGCGGCGGCCGCCCAGCTTGTTGAGGATCACGCCGGCGATCTTCAGTTCGCGGTCGAAGGCCTGGTAGCCGAGGATCAGCGGCGCGATGCCGCGCGTCATGCCGCGCGCGTCGAGGACGAGGATGACGGGCAGGCCGAGCAGGCGCGCCAGCGCGGCATTGCTGTTGGAGCCTTCGAGGTCGAGGCCGTCGTAGAGGCCCTTGTTGCCTTCGACGAGACAGACGTCGGCATCCCAGCCGTGATGCGCGAACTGGTCGGCGAGCTCCTCGTGCGGCGAAAGGAAGAAGTCGAGGTTGCGGCAGCGGCGCCCGGCGGCCAGCCCGAGCCAGAGCGGGTCGATGTAGTCCGGCCCCTTCTTGTAGGGCTGAACAGCGAGGCCGCGCGCGCGAAGCGCCGCGGCCAGGCCGATGCTGACCGTGGTCTTGCCGGAGGACTTGTGGGCTGCCGAGATCAGGAAACGGTGCATGATGTTCCGCGTGTTTAACCGCCTTCGACGCAGAGGGCGCGGAGACGCAGAGGGCGCAGAGGAAACTCGATGGCTCGCCCGATGAGTAGCTTGCCTTGCCTTTCTCTGCGTCTCTGCGCCCTCTGCGTCGAAAGAGTTTCGGGGTTCAGTCGGTGATGTTACCCGCGGCTTCGAGCTTGGCGAGGTCGTCCTGCGGCATGAAGCGCAGCACGCGGACGCCGACGGTCGTCATGGTGAAGGCGATGCCGATACCGCCGAGACCGAGCAGGAATTCGGGCAGGCTGGGCGTGTAATGCTCGATCTGGCCGTCGTAGAAGGAACTGCTGACGATCATGTCGGGGAAGATTTCCAGCGGGAAGGACTGGCCGCCGATGATGAAGACGTAGAGCTGGCAGATTGCGCCGGCGATGACCAGCAGCGAGGCCATCATCACCGAGCCGCGCAGCGAGGACAGGCCCGGCAGGTAGATCAGCGCCAGCGGCAGCACGGTGCCGGCGAGCAGCCAGCCGCCCCAGAACAGCGCCGGGAAGATGCCGCCGTCGACGAGGATGAAACGCTCGAAGGCGACCTGCTTGGCGAAGTAGAAGTTGGTCAGGTGATAGACGGCGACGAAGTAGAACACCGCGGCGACGAACACGCCGAGCAGGTTCTTCATGCGGCGGCGGATGTCGCGGTGCAGCGTCAGGCCGTTCCAGCGGTACATCGCCTTCTGCACGACCATGAAGACGGCCAGGCCCCAGGCGAAGGACATGATGATGAACATCGGCGCCAGCAGCGCGGACTGGTAGGCCTGGCGCGCTACGAGGAAGCCGAAGATCGAGCCGGTGCCGGTGGTCAGCAGCAGGCGCCAGATGAAGGCGGCGAAGCCGGCGGGCTTGGAATACGGATTCATGCGCCGCTCCATCAGCGTCCACATGTAGACCGCGACGATGCCGAACATGCCGGGATAGAGGATGACGTTCCAGCCGAACACCGAGGTCGGGTTGAAGTGGGTCATGGCGACGACCAGGCGGTCGGCGCGGCCGAGGTCGAGCATGATGACGGCCAGGCCGCCGGCCAGCATGGCGATGCACAGCAGGCCGGAGAGCGGGGCGCGCGACTTGTAGGTGACCTTGCCGAACACCGAGCCGATGGAGGCGACGTTGAGCACGCCGGAGGCAGCGACGATCAGGAAGATGGCGAAGACGTGCGGCAGGCCCCAGACGATCTGGTTGGTCATGCCGGTGACGACGTGGCCGGCGTGCTCCATGTAGAGCGCGGCGGCCAGGCCGACGGCGGTGACGAGGCCGCCGAGGCCGGCGAGAACGTAGAACAGGCCTTCTTCGGCGCGGGAGTTGGACGTGAGTTGCATGGTCAGATTCCCTGGTAGCGCACGCCGGTGCCGAGCTTGAGGTCGGCGCGCACTTGCGTGGTGGCGACCTGGTCGACGCGGCGGCTGATGTCGCTGTTCGGGTCGTTGAGGTCGCCGAAGAGCATGGCGCCCTCGGGGCAGGCTTCGACGCAGGCGGGCTTCTCGCCGCGGTCGACGCGCTGGACGCAGAAGGTGCAGCCCTCGACACAGCCGAGGCCGCGCGGCACTTCCGGGTTCTGCGTCGTCAGCGGCTGGTGCACGAAGGAGCGCGCCTTGTAGGGGCAGGCCATCATGCAGTAGCGGCAGCCGATGCAGATGTGGCGGTCGACCAGCACGATGCCGTCGGCGCGCTTGAACGAGGCGCCGGTCGGGCAGACATCGACGCAGGGCGGCTTGGCGCAGTGCTGGCACATCATCGGCAGCGAGTGGGTCTGGCCGCCCTTGACGCGGGTGATGTCGATCTTGCGTATCCATTGCGCGGCCTGGCGCGGATTGGCGACCGGTTCGCCGATGCCGTTTTCGGTGCCGCAGGCCTTGACGCAGACATCGCAGCCGGGAGCGCATTTCGTGGTGTCGACCACCATGCCCCAGCGCACGGCGCTCGATGCGCCCTTGGCCGGTGCATCGGCCTGGGCGACCTCGATCAGGTGGATGCCGGGCGCGATGGCGACGCCGAGGGCGAGGGAGCCGGCGCCGACACCGGCGGCGGCGAGAAATTTGCGACGGTCGTTGGCTCCAGCCGGCCTTGCGGCCTTAACGTTCGCTTCGCTCACGTTAGCTTGCGCCGAAACTTCGCTTTCGCTCGTTTTGGCTTTCGCCGAAACTTCGCTGGCGCTCGTTTTCATGGCTTCACTCCCGCTGCCTTGTAGTTCGCCTTCGGCTGGTGGCAATCCCAGCAGTCGAGCTTGACCGCGGCG
Source organism: uncultured Rhodocyclaceae bacterium (assembly GCA_964632965.1). Lineage (GTDB taxonomy): Bacteria > Pseudomonadota > Gammaproteobacteria > Burkholderiales > Rhodocyclaceae > Nitricoxidireducens. Next base: position 2,969 of record CAZWFC010000148.1, on the reverse strand, counting down.
TAGGCGTGGCAACTTTCGCAGAAGTTGTCCTTGCCGCCGAGCACGGAGCCGTTGGTCTTGCTGGCGTGGCACTCGATGCAGCCGTTGAGGCTGACTTTGGCACCGCGCTCGCCGAGACGCATGGTCTTGTCGCGCTGATGCTTGAGCATCTCCATGTGGTTGCGCCGCATTTCTTCGGCGGGCGCCACGCATTGGCCCGGATTGGCGATCTTGATCTCGGGCTTGGGCACGGCGGTGCCGGCGGCGCAGGCAAGGCTGGCCGCAAGCGACAGCGTGACGAACAGGAGGCCCAGGCGGCGCATAGATTTACTCTCCGAGACCCATCTGGATGTAGCCGGTCGGGCAGACATCGTGGCAGATGTGGCAGCCGATGCATTTGTCGTAGTCGGTCGCCACGTAGCGGCCGGTCGTCGCGTCGGTCTTCTTGACCTTGTAGACGGCGGTCTGCGGGCAATAGACGACGCAGTTGTCGCACTCGAAGCACAGGCCGCAGCTCATGCAGCGCTTGGCTTCGGCGATGGCTTCGGCTTCGGTCAGGGCCTCCAGGCGTTCCTGGAAGTTGCCCAGCGCGGTTTCCTTCGACAGCGTGATGATCTTGCGCTTGTTGCGGGCGTTGCTCTGGAAGTGGCCGAGGAACAGCTCGTCGTGCGGGATCACGTAGCGGTCGGAGCGGTTGTCGAAGTTGTGCACCACGCCCTTGGATTCGCAGGTGCCGCGCAAGGGTTCCTTGACTTCCTCGAAGGAAACGCCTTTCTCGACATACTTGCGCATCAGGTCGAAGGTATGGACGTCGATCTTCGGCCGGCGGCCGGGGACGATGCCCGACAGGAACTGGTCGATGCCGTCGGCGGCGATGGCGCCGTGGCCGATGGCGGTCGTCAGCAGGTGCGGACGGATGACGTCGCCGCCGGCGAAGACGCCGGGCTGGCCCGCAACCTGGTAGTTCTTGTCGGCCGCGACGGCGTTCTTGCCGTTGTTGAACTCTTCGAGGCCGGTGAAATCGATGGCCTGGCCGACGGCGGAGACGATCAGGTCGGCCGGCAGGTCCTTCTCGGAGCCTTCGATTTTCTTGATTTCCAGGCGGCCGCCGACCATCTTGGCTTCGCACTGGCAGACGCGCAGCGCGGTGGCGCGGCCGTCGGCACCCTTGACGACGCCCACGGGCATCCAGCCGCCCATGATCTCGATGTCTTCGGCCTGGGCCTGCTCGACTTCGTGCTTGCTGGCCATCATCTTGTCGACCGGGAACACGGAGGTCAGCACGACATGCGCGCCGTCGCGCTGGGAAATGTCGGCGACGTCCTGCGCCATGCGGCCGGCGATGGCGTCTTCCATGTCGGTCGCCTTGGCGTGCTCGATATGGCCGAGGCGGCGGGCAACCGTGGCGACGTCGATCGACGTATCGCCGCCGCCGACGACCACGACGCGCTTGCCGACGTGCTGGAGGCGGCCGTCGTTGAATGCCTTGAGGAAGGCGGTGGCGGTGACGACGTTCGGCGCGCTGATATCGCCCTCGATCGGCAATGCGCGGCCGGCCTGGGCGCCGAGGCCGAGGAACACGGCGGCGTAGTCCTTGCGGATCTGCTCCATCGTGATGTCGGTGCCGATGCGGGTCGAAAGCCGAGTCTCGACGCCGAGGTCGAGGATGCGCTGGATTTCGGCGTCAAGGACGTCGCGCGGCGTGCGGAAGCCGGGAATGCCGTAGCGCATCATGCCGCCGAGGAATTCATGCTCGTCGAAGATGGTGACCGAGTGGCCCTTGAGCGCGAGCTGGTAGGCGACCGAGAGGCCGGCGGGACCGCCGCCGATGACGGCGACCTTCTTGCCGGTCTTGTGTTCGGGGGCGACAAATTTCAGGTTGTTCTTGATCGCGTACTCGCCGAGGAAATGCTCGACGGAGTTGATGCCGACGTGGTCTTCGACTTCATTGCGGTTGCAGCCGGTCTCGCACGGCGCCGGGCAGACGCGGCCCATCCCGGCGGGGAAGGGGTTGGCTTCCGTCAGGCCCCGCCAGGCCTATTCCGTCGCCGGCAGGACCGGCTTGGCGTCCTTGCGCATGGGCGGCTTCTCGATGCCGCGCAGGATGGACAGGTAGGAGCGGATGTCCTCGCCGGCCGGGCAGGAGCCCTGGCAGGGCGGCGTCGACTGGATGTAGGTCGGACACTTGTGCGACCAGCCGGCCTGGAAGATGTTGTCCTGGTAGCGCTTGAACTTGGTGTCCCCTTCCTTGTAGCGGCGGAAGTTGAGCTTGGTGTTCTCTTGGGTTTCGGTGGTCGCTGACATCGCTTTGTCTCCGAATAATCGTTGTGTTATTGCTCGTTGCCGAGTTGGATCGCCGTGCTGACGAGCTGATGCACGCCGCCGACGAGGCCCATCTTGTAGCCGTAATAGGGCAGAACCTTGGAAAACTGTGCCTTGCAAATCGCGCAGATCGTCGCCATGAAATTCACGCCGTCGTGGTCGACCACCTGCTTGAGGGCTTCCATGCGCGGCAGGGCGCCCTTGACGCGGATGTCGAGCAGGTCGTCGGTCAGCAGGCCGCCGCCGCCGCCGCAGCAGAAGGTCTTTTCGTGCGTGGTGCCGACCGCCATCTCGACGTACTTGTTCGCCACCGCCTTGATGATGTTGCGCGGGATGTCGAACTGGCCGCCGGCGTAGTCGCCCATGCGCGAACCGCGCGCTACGTTGCAGGAGTCGTGGAAGGTGACGATGCGGTGGTCGTTGGCCGACTTGTCGAACTTGAGACGACCCTGCTGAATCAGGTCCCAGGTCACTTCGCAGATGTGCGAAGGCTGCTTGTAGCGGTGGTCGAGCTGGCTTTGCAACTGGACGGCGAACGGATCGTTGGCGCCGTCGCCGATGCCGGTGAGCGTGTTCCAGAAACTGTAGGCGACGCGCCAGGCGTGGCCGCACTCGCCGACGACGATGCGCTTGACGCCGAGTTCCAGCGCGGCTTCGCGCACGCGCAT
>CAZWFC010000147.1:0-7258 GCA_964632965.1 uncultured Rhodocyclaceae bacterium | reverse complement strand
CTTCGGCCGCCGGCCGATCAAGTGGGCCTGGTTCGGCTACGTCTTTCCGCTGCTGTATCTCAACTACCTGGGCCAGGGCGCGCTGATCCTCGACGACCCGGCCGCCATCGCCAACCCCTTCTTCCTCATGGTGCCGGACGAGATCCTGCTGATCCCGCTCGTCGTCCTCGCCACCGCCGCCACGGTGATCGCTTCCCAGGCGGTCATCTCGGGCGCGTTTTCGCTGACCAGCCAGGCGATGCAGCTGGGATATTGTCCGCGCATCCAGATCCGCTTCACCTCGGAGCGCGAGAAGGGCCAGATCTACGTTCCCAACATCAACTGGCTGCTCCTGCTCGCCGTCATCATCCTGGTGCTCGGCTTCAAGTCCTCGTCGAATCTGGCCTCCGCCTACGGCATCGCCGTGACGCTGACCATGATGATCGACACCGTTCTCGCCTTCGTCGTGGTGCGGGTCCTGTGGAAGTGGAGCTGGGCCTATGCCGCGCTGTTCCTGGTGTTCTTCGTCGTCGTCGACTTCGCCTTCTTTTCCGCCAACATCATCAAGATTTTCGACGGCGGCTGGTTTCCGCTGGTGCTGGGTCTGGCGGTATTCACGCTGCTGTCGACCTGGAAGCGCGGCCGCGCCATGCTCTACGAGAAGCTCAAGCAGGATTCGATGCCGCTGGCCGCGTTTCTCGCCAGCCTGGCGTCCGGCGGACCGGCCCGCGTCGAAGGCACCGGCATCTTCATGACCCCCGACCCCGACGGCGTGCCGCGCGCCATGCTGCACAATCTCTATCACAACAAGGTGCTGCACGAGCGTGTCGTGCTGTTGAACGTGGTCATGGAGGACGTGCCGCACATTGCCGAAACCGACCGCGTGCGCGTCGATACGCTCGGCGCCGGATTCTTCCGGGTGCGGGTGCGCTACGGCTTCAAGGACGATCCCGACATTCCCCATGCCATGGACCTGTGCGCCGAGCACGGTTTGTGTTTCGAGATGATGCAGACCTCGTTCTTCCTCGGCCGCGAAACCATCGTCCCGCAGGCCAAGGTGGCCGGCATGGAGCATTGGCGCCAGGTTCTCTTCACCTGGATGTTCCGCAACGCGGAAACCGCCACCGCCTTCTTCAAGATTCCCACCAACCGCGTCGTCGAACTCGGCACCCAGGTCGCCCTGTAGGCTGCCGCTCCGCCGGTTTTTCCCGCCTGGCAGTGTTGTTTGCAGGCTATTACTTTATGGGGATTGCGTGCCGGGAAGACCGGCGACGTTGACGTAGCGTCACATTCGCGGTTCAATCGTCCCCATAAAGAAAACATATGCCGGAGGGGATGATGGAGTTATTCTGGAAGCTGTACGACTGGAACGAGCGCACGTTCTGGAATTCGCTCAGCAAGAAATTGATGAGCTTCCTTTTGCTGTTCTTCGTGGATGTCGCCTACCTGGGCATCTACATGCACCACAAAAGCCTCGTTGCGGATGAACTGAAGCGGGCCGGTGCGGTTCCCGATGTCGTCGAGCGCGTCGGCGCCCAACTCGATCACGGCTTCATGCTGATGGCCAGTCTGACGGTCGGCGCGCTGATCTGGAACGTCACGCAGATTCTCTACATCCGCTATCTGATCGTGCGTCCGGTCAAGGCCATCACCGGCATCTTCGACGACATCGCGCGCGGCGAGGGCGACTTCTCGCGCAATCTGCCGACCCTGACGCACGACGAATTGCGCACCCTGGCCGAGAGCTACAACCGTTTCGCCGACAAGATGCGGCAGATCATCAACGAAGTGCGCAAGATGAGCGTCAGCATCGCGCGCGAGGCGGTGATGGTGAAAAAGACCGTCGCCGCCACGGCGGTTCGGGCGGCACGCCAGGGCGAGATCACGGAGACCGTCTTCGGCGCCAGTACCGAGGCGACGCAGGCAATCCAGGAAGTGTCGGCCTCGACCGAAGTGATTTCGCATTCCACCGAAGCCAACCTCGAAACGGCACGCGCCAAGTACGCCGAAATGCAGGCGGTCGTCGGCAAGGTGCAGGCGGTCAGCGACAAGATGTCGCGCTTCAACGACACCGTCGGCAACCTGGCGCTGCGTTCCGACAGCATTCGCCAGATCGCCGGCCTGATCAAGGACGTCGCCGACCAGACCAACCTGCTGGCGCTGAATGCCGCCATCGAGGCGGCGCGAGCGGGCGAGGCGGGCCGCGGCTTCGCCGTCGTCGCCGACGAGGTGCGCAAGCTGGCCGAGAAGGTCAACAAGGCGACGCAGGAGATCAACGACAACATCGCCGGCATGGGTGCGCTGGTGAAGGACACGCAGGCGGAAAACGACCTCATCAACGCCGACATCCGCGAGACGCGCGAGGTGGTCGAGCGTTCGTCGGGCGAATTTCAGGGCATGGTGGCGGATTTCGAGCGCACCAGCGGGCAGTTGAACCAGATCGCCACCGCCATGGAGGAGCTGACCGCCACCAACGGCCAGGTTCATGACGCGGTGAATCAGGTTCATGCCTTGTCGTCGGAGGTCGCGCAGAGCATGCGCACTTCCGCGGAAACGACGCTGACACTGAGCGCTGCGACCGAGAGTGTCCAGGAGCTGGTGTCGCGCTTCAAGATCGGCCAGGGCGCATTCGACTTCAACGTCGATCAGGCGCACCTGTTCCAGAGCGCCATCCGTGCCAAGCTGGAGGAACTGGCCCGGACCGGCACCGATATCTGGGATCAGCGCTACAAGCCGATTTCCGGCACCAAGCCGCAGAAGTACGAGGTCGGCTACCTGCGCGCCTTCGAGCAGCACCTGCAGCCGATTTTCGAGAGTTGCCTGGCGGCGCTGAAGGGCGGCATCTTTGCGATCATCATCGACAATCAGGGCTATGCGGCAATCCACAACAGCAAGTTTTCCAAGCCGCTGAGCGGCAACTACGACACCGACCTGGTCGGCAACCGTACGCGCCGTCTCTGGGACGATCCGACCGGGCAGCGCGCGGCGAAGAATACCCAGGTGATACTGCTGCAGACCTACGCCCGCGACACCGGCGAGATTCTTTCGGAAATCGACATGCCGATCGTCATCGGCGGGCGCCACTGGGGCAACGTGCGCGTAGGCTGCGACAGCAAGGTACTGCTGGAGGGCTAGCGCGCGGCGCCGCTGCCCGGGCTCGGGTTACTGCTGCAACTGCTCCATGCAGTAGGCCCGGCCGAAACTTTCCGCCTTCTTCGGGCTGGAGATCTGCGGCTCCTCGAAGACGCGCCGGGTGATGGCGTTGGCAATGCGCGGACCGGCGCCGCCGTCCTCGGTCCAGGTCTTCGGCGCGCGGTCCTTGTCGCGGTCGTGCAGGGCCTGTAGTGCGACCGTCGCCATTTCGCCGCACAGCTTGTACTTCCAGGCCTCCGGGTCGTTCGCATCGACGCTGGCCGGATGGCCGTGGGCGAAGGCGAGCAGGGGAACGGCAAGGAGGGCGGCCAGTGCCGGCTTCATTCCTGTTCCTGGATCGAAGTCAGGTAGGCGAGGATGTCCTGCAAGTCCTTTTCCTGGAATGTGTTGAGGATGCCCTTGACCTCGACCTCGTCGTGCGGACGCTCGCCCTTGACATAGGCGTCCATCTGCTTCTTGAGGTAGTTGGTGTACTGTCCGATGAGCATCGGGAATTTGCCGCGACCCTTGCCGGTCTTGCCGTGGCAGGCGGCGCAATCCTTCTGGTAGATCGCACCGCCGGCGACGATGTCGCCCTCGACGCGGGGAATGATCATCACCTTGTCGACGGCGATCAGGCGCGTCAATGCATCCTCGTCACCCCTGAAGGTCGGCATCGTCGTCGACAGCTTGATGCCGGCAAGATACTCGGCGACGTCCTTGATGTCCTCGTCGGACAACTCGCGTTCCTGCGTGTACGGGAACATCGGGATGTTGATCCGTTTGCGGGCGCGGAAGGACTTCAGTTGTTCGGCGATGTAGGCGGCGCGCTGGCCGGCCAGGCGCGGGTATTCGCCCCTCTTGCCGCCCGGGCCGAATTCGCCGTGACAGGCGGCGCAGGTGCCGTTGATCTCCTTGCCCTTGTCGGCATCCTGCGCGGAAAGCGACAGCGGCAGGAGAGCGAACAGCAAGGCCGGAAGCAGGGTGATATGCAGGTATTTCATGGCAGATCGATACAAAATCGGGTGAGGCAAATTGTCGCAGAGCGTATCCAGTCGCGGGTTAACGTGCCTTGATCGTGGATAATTTCGAACTATGCCGAATTTCCCTGCCGATCTGGAGAATACACGCGCCACGCTTTGGCGTCTGGTGCATCTGCGTTGGCTGCTGCTCGCCGGATCGCTGGCTGCCGTCATGGCGGTTCCCGCGCTGCTGGGAATTCCGCTGCCGACCGTCCCCCTGCTTCTCGTGCTGGCCCTCCTGGCCGGCTTCAACGGTCTGGCGGCGGCGCGCCTGCGCCAGTCGGGAGGCATGACGCCGCCGGCGCTGGCCGTCCAGATCGTCGTCGATCTCGTCGCGCTCGGCGTGCTGCTGTTTCTCTCCGGCGGTGCGTCCAACCCGCTGGTTTCGCTGCTGTTGCTGCCGGTGGCGGCGGCGGCCCTGATTTTGCCGTGGCCGTGGGCCGCAGGCGTCGCCGGTCTGGCCATCGCGCTGTACTCGCTGCTTGCCGTGTGGTTCGTGCCGCTGCGCATTGCCGATGCCGCCCGGGCGACCAGTCTGCACCTTGCCGGGATGTGGCTGACGTTCGTGGTCTCGGTAGTCCTCATCGCCTGGCTGATCGTCCGCATGACGGCCTCGATCCGCGCGCGCGATGCGGCACTCGCCACGGCGCGCGAACAGGCCTTGCGCGACGAGCGCGTGGTTGCGCTGGGCGCACTCGCCGCCGGTGCCGCACATGAACTGGGCACGCCGCTGGCGACCATGGCGGTGATCGTCGGCGAATTGCAGCGCGAGCCCGCTCTGGCAGCGGCGGCGGGCGAAGACCTGGTCCTGCTGCGCCAGCAGATCGCCGCCTGCAAGGAAATCGTCACTGGGCTCGCCGCCCGCGCCGGCGCGGCCCGCCTGGAAGCGGCGCGGGCGGTCGCGGCCGATCGCTGGCTCGATGGCGTGCTGGCGCGCTGGCGCGCCACGCGGCCGCACGCTGCCAGCATCCTCAAACTGGTCGGACAAGCGGCGGTGCCGGAGGTTGTCGTCGATGCGACGCTGGAACAGGCCGTGGTCAATCTGTTGAACAATGCCGCCAATGCCGGCAAGGGTGAAGTCGAGGTGCGCCTGGACTGGAACGCCACGACGCTGTTCGTCGAAGTCCTCGATAGCGGCGGCGGATTTCCCGAGCATGTCCTGGCCCATGCCGGGCACGCGCCGCTGCCGTCCGCCACGGGCGGCGCCGGCATCGGACTGCTGCTGACACACGCCGCCATCGGACGACTGGGCGGCGTTCTGGTGCTCGAAAACCGGCCGGAAGGCGGCGGCCGCGCGCGGGTTGCATTGCGACTGGATGGCCTTCAGGCCGGAGGGAAGGCATCATGAGCGAAAGCATACTGATCGTCGACGACGATCCCACATTCAATGCCGTGCTGACGCGGGCGCTGGTGCGCCGCGGACTCGACGCCCATGGCGTGCTGAGCGCGGCCGACGCCCTGGCTTTTTCCGCGACGAATCTGCCCGCGCGGGTGGTGCTGGACCTCAACCTCGACGGCGCGTCGGGCCTGGCCCTGATCCGTCCCCTGCTGGAGGCGAATCCGCAATGCCGCATCGTCGTCCTCACCGGCTATGCCAGCATCACCACCGCGGTCGATGCGATCAAACTCGGGGCGGTGCAGTATCTAGCCAAGCCGGTCGAAGTCGAGGCCGTGCTGTCGGCCTTTGCCGAAAACACCGAGGAAGATACCTCCGGACCGGTGGAACATACGCCGCTGTCGGTGGACCGCATGGAGTGGGAGCATATCCAGCGGATCCTGCGCGAGCATGACGGCAACATTTCTGCGACGGCGCGTGCGCTGAACATGCATCGCCGCACGCTGCAGCGCAAGCTCATGAAGCGGCCGGCGAAGAAATAGCCCGGTTGCGGCTGTGCACCCGGCGCCGATTTTCGACGCCGGGATGTTGCCGAGCCGGGACGGCCTGTGCCGTCGCGGCTCGCTGTGTCCCGCTCAGTGCTTGTGGTCGTGGTGCGAGTGGTCCATCTCGGTCTTTACCGGCACTTCGGGCTTCCTCACCACGGCATCGATCTTCTTGCTGCTGCCATCCGCGAAGCCGAGCGTGATGCCGACCTTGTCGCCTTCCTTCAGCGCGGCGGTCGGATCGATCAGCATGACGTGATAGCCGCCGGGCTTCAGTGCGGCCTCGCCTTTCGCCTTGACGTCGATGGCGGTCACCTGGCGCATCCGCATGACGCCGTTGTCGTTGATGTGGTTGTGCAGTTCGACGGTCTTCGCCGCGGCGCTTTCGACCTTCACGAGCTTCGTGTCCTTGTCGCCGGCGTTTTTCAGCACCATGAAGGCGGCGGTGGCCTTGGCGCCGGGCGGAACCATGCGCACGTAGGGATCGGCGACCGTGACGCTGTCGGCGGAGCCCGCCGCGAAGGCGGCGACCGGGCCGAGGAGGCCCGCCAGGAGGGCGATGGTGAGGCGGGAAGCATTTTTCATGAAGACTCCTTTGGGTAGCGAAACAGTATCAGTGCGGCGTGGAATCGAAGCGGAACGGTACCGCGATGCGCTGGCGGTCCGTTTCGACGAGTACCGTCGCCTGCCAGGACATGGTGCCGGTGATGCAGACCGGCAGGCTAGCGGTGCCGGCGTAGCGGCCGGTATCGGCGCGGGGAAGCTCGGGCCGGTTGTAGCCCATGTTCATGCCGATGCCGGCGAAGTCGACCTCGACCTTCTTCGCCCCTGCGCCGGAAACGCGGACCTCGACGCCCAGCGGCTGCACCATCGGGATCGGCCGCGGAACGATAGACAATTCGATATGCCCGCCGTCCGGCAATGTGGCGCCGCAAGTTCGGAGGTGAAGGTTGCAGCCGGGATCGGGCAGCGCGGTGACGTCGCTCTTCGGCAATAGCAGGGGCGAGTACCAATAGCCGGCGGCGGCGATGAGCAACAAGATCAATAAAAACGCGGCGTCTATCAGGAAATTCTTTTTTGTCGGCACGGATTCAGCAATCGCGGGGTCAGGCGAGCCATTCTGGGGGCGTCCCCCATGGCCGGAATTGACGCGGATCAAGGTTATACCCCCTTGTGAAAGTCTACAGTCTGCGGCAAATTGTCGCAGTGGCATTGAGCCGCGGGCGGTGGTTTTTGGGTGGTGT
>CAZWFC010000146.1:0-7340 GCA_964632965.1 uncultured Rhodocyclaceae bacterium | reverse complement strand
GCAAGCCCGAGTACTACAAGTGGAACCAGTGGCTGTTCCTGCGCATGCTGGAAAAAGGCATTGCCTACAAGAAGACCCAGGTGGTGAACTGGGACCCGGTGGACCAGACCGTACTCGCCAACGAACAGGTCATCGAAGGCCGCGGCTGGCGTACCGGCGCGCTGGTGGAAAAGCGCGAGATTCCCGGCTACTACCTGGCCATCACGCAATACGCCGAAGAACTGCTGACTTCGCTCGACACGCTGCCGGGCTGGCCCGAGCGCGTCAAGACCATGCAGGCCAACTGGATCGGCAAGAGCCACGGCGTGCGCTTCGCCTTCCCCTATGAGCTCGACGGCAAGCAGGACAAGCTCTGGGTCTACACCACCCGCGCCGACACCATCATGGGCGTGACCTTCGTCGCCGTTGCGGCGGAACATCCGCTGGCCACCCATGCCGCGCAGAGCAATCCCGAACTCGCCGCCTTCGTCGACGAATGCAAGCACGGCTCGGTGATGGAAGCCGACATGGCGACCATGGAAAAGAAGGGCATGCCGACGGGCATTTTCGTCGCCCACCCGCTGACCGGCGAAAAGGTCGAGGTCTGGGTCGGCAACTACGTGCTGATGAGCTACGGCGAAGGCGCGGTGATGGCCGTGCCGGCCCACGACGAGCGCGACTTCGGCTTCGCCCGGAAATACAAGCTGCCGATCAAACAGGTGATCGCCGTCGAAGGCGAGACGTTCTCCCTCGACGGCTGGAAGGAATCCTACGCCGACAAGCAGCGCGGCACCTGCGTGAACTCCGGTAAATACGACGGCCTGTCCTACGCAGCCGCCGTCGACGCCATCGCCGCCGACCTCGCGGCCAAGGGCCTCGGCGACAAGCAGGTGCAGTGGCGCCTGCGCGACTGGGGCGTTTCGCGCCAGCGCTACTGGGGCTGCCCGATTCCCATCATCCACTGCGACACCTGCGGTTCCGTGCCGGTGCCCGACGACCAGTTGCCGGTGGTGCTGCCCGAGGACTGCGTGCCCGACGGCTCCGGCAACCCCCTGCGCCATCGCGAAGACTTCCTCGCCTGCACCTGCCCCCAGTGCGGCCAGCCGGCGCGGCGCGAGACCGACACCATGGACACCTTCGTCGATTCGTCCTGGTACTACGCGCGCTACTGCGCTCCCGGCAACGACCTGGCGATGGTGGACGCGCGCACCAACTACTGGATGCCCGTCGACCAGTACATCGGCGGCATCGAGCACGCCATCCTGCACCTGCTCTATTCGCGCTTCTGGACCAAGGTGATGCGCGACGTCGGCCTGGTCGGCTACGACGAGCCCTTCGCCAACCTGCTGACGCAGGGCATGGTGCTCAACCACATCTTCTCGCGCCGCAGCGACAAGGGCGGCATCGTCTATTTCGCCCCCGAGGAAGTCGACCTGCTGCGCGACGAGGGCGGCCACGTCGTCGGCGCCACCAGCAAGGCCGACGGCCAGCCGGTCGATTACGGCGGCGTCGGCACCATGTCCAAGTCCAAGCGCAACGGCGTCGACCCGCAGGCGCTGATCGAGGCATACGGCGCCGACACCGCGCGCTTCTTCATGATGTTCGCCGCCCCGCCCGAGCAGACGCTGGAATGGTCGGATTCCGGCGTCGAAGGCGCCTACCGCTTCCTGCGCCGCGTCTGGGCCTTCGGCCACGCCGTCCGCGCTGCGGTGGCCGCGAAACCCGCCATGCCGGCGAAGCTGCCGGCGGCGCTGGCCGACGTGCGCCGCGAGATCCACGCCACGCTCAAGCAGGCCAACTACGACCTCGGCAAGTTCCAGTTCAACACCGTCGCCTCGGCGGCGATGAAAATGCTCAACGCGCTGGAAAAGGCACCCAAGGATGCGGACGGCCACGGCGCCGTCGTCGCCGAAGGCTTCTCCATCCTGCTGCGCCTGCTGTCGCCGATTACGCCGCACATCGGCCACGCGCTGTGGCGCGAACTCGCGTATGGGAAAAATGAGGGCGACGACATTCTCGCCGCACCCTGGCCGGAACCGCTCGCCGCCGCGCTCGAACAGGACGAGATCGAACTCGTGCTCCAGGTCAACGGCAAGCACCGCGGCAGCGTGCGCATCGCCGCCACCGCCGACAAGGCCGCCATCGAGGCCGCGGCCCTCGCCAGCGAGGCCGCGCAAAAGTACATGGAAGGCCGGCCGGCGAAGAAGGTGGTGGTCGTGCCCGGCCGGCTCGTCAATATCGTTGCCTGAGGAAAGCCCCTATGCGCCGCCTACTGCTGATCGCCGTCACCGTCGTTCTTTCCGGCTGCGGCTTCCACCTGCGCGGCTCCTATACGCTGCCCTTCGACACGCTGTTCATCAACCAGCCGGAGACGGCGGAATTGCGTGCCGTGCTCAAGCGCAACATCGAGGCTTCGACGGCGACGCGCGTCGTCAATGAAGCGAAGGACGCCCAGGCCTCGCTGACGGTGCTGAACGACGTTCCCGCCAAAATCGTCCTGTCGCTCAGTTCGGCCGGCCGGGTGCGCGAATACCAGCTCGTGCGCACCTTCGTCTTCCGCATCCACGACGCCGCCAACCGCGACCTGATGCCGATCGGCAAGATCGTCATCCGCCGCGACATCAGCTTCAACGACGATCTGGTGCTGTCGAAGGAAGCCGAAGAAGCCCTGCTCTGGCGCGACATCCAGAACGACTTGGTGCAGCAGCTGCTGCGCCGCATCGCCGCCGCCAAGGCCGCGCCGACTGAAGAGGAATGACGACCTATCCCCCACCCCCTTTCCCAAGGAAAGGGGTGACGATCGTTCAGCCGCTACGCGGCTTCCGCGCCGTTGACTTCACGCCTCCTTGGGATCCCCCAAGGGGACTTCCTTCGGGGCGCGGCCCGGCGGAGGCGTGATGCAGCTGCGTCCCGAGCAACTCGGCCAGCACCTGCAGAAGCGGCTCGCGCCGCTCTACGTCCTGCACGGCAACGAACCGCTGCTGGTCATCGAGGCGGCCGATGCGATCCGCGCCACGGCGCGCGCCCAGGGCTTCGCCGAGCGCGAGGTGCTGATCGCCGGCCAGGGCTTCAAGTGGGAAGGGCTGTTCCTCGCCGCCGGCAATCTCTCGCTGTTCGGCGGCGACAAGCTCGTCGACCTGCGCATCCCCTCGGGCAAGCCCGGCCGCGAAGGCGGCGAGGCGCTCAAGCGCTACTGCGGCCAGCTGCCCGGCGGCATCGTGACGCTGGTGACCCTGCCGGAACTCGACTGGCAGACGAAGAAGGGCGGCTGGTTCGGCACCCTCGCCGAGGCCGGCATCGCCATCGAATGCAATGCCCCGCCCTACGCCCAGCTCCACGCCTGGCTCGCCGAACGCCTCAAGCGCCAGAACCAGACGGCGCCGCGGCCGGCGCTCGACTTCATCGCCGCCCACGTCGAGGGCAACCTGCTCGCCGCCCACCAGGAGATCCAGAAGCTCGGGCTGCTCTACCCGGAAGGCGAGATCACGCTGCCGCAGATCGAGGCCGCCGTGCTCAACGTCGCGCGCTACGATATCGACAAGCTGCGCAGCGCGCTGGCCAACAACGACGCCGCGCGCTGCGCGCGCGTACTCGAAGGCCTGCGCGCCGAAGGCGCCGCGCCGCCGCTGGTGCTATGGACGCTGGCCAACGAATCGCGCAACCAGTGCCAGAAGGTTCCCGCCCGCCGCACCGCCGCGCGCAACGCCCTCTTGCACGCGGCGCGAATCGACCGCATCATCAAAGGTGTCGCCAAGGGCGACCTGTGGGACGAGTTCCTCCAGTTGTCTATGCGTTTGACCAGGACCGCATGATGGATATCAAGACCTACATGGAAGACGTCGGCCGTGCCGCCCGCGCCGCTTCGCGCGCAACGGCGCGCGCTTCGACGCAAGCGAAGAACACCGCGCTGCTGGCCATGGCCGCGGCGATCCGCGCCCATAGCGAGGAACTGCTCGCCGCCAACGCCGCCGACGTCGCCGAAGCGAAGGCCGCCGGCCTCGACGCCGCGATGATCGACCGCCTGACGCTGACCGCCAAGGGCGTCGAGTCCATGGCGCAGGGCCTGGAACAGGTCGCCGCCCTGTCCGACCCGATCGGCGAGATCACCGACATGAAGCGCCGCCCGTCCGGCATCCAGGTCGGCAAGATGCGCGTGCCCATCGGCGTCGTCGGCATCATCTACGAAGCGCGGCCCAACGTCACCGCGGATGCGGCGGCGCTGTGCCTGAAGTCGGGCAACGCCGCCATCCTGCGCGGCGGCAAGGAAGCACTGCGCGCCAACCAGGCCATCGCCGCCTGCGTGCGCGAGGGCCTCAAGGCCGCCGGCCTGCCGGAAACTGCCGTGCAGGTGATCGAGACCACGGACCGTGCGGCGGTCGGCCACCTCGTCGCCATGCCGGAGTTCGTCGACGTCATCGTGCCGCGCGGCGGCAAGGGCCTGATCGAGCGCATCTCGAAGGAGGCGCGCGTGCCGGTCATCAAGCACCTCGACGGCAACTGCCACGTCTATGTCGATGCCGACGCCGACGCCGTCAAGGCCCTGCGCATCGTCGAGAACGCCAAGACACAGCGCCTGGGCACCTGCAACACCGCGGAATCGCTGCTGGTTGCGCGCAGCGTCGCCGCCGCGCAGCTGCCGCGGATCTGCGCCATGCTCCGGGGCAAAGGCGTGGAAATCCGCGGCTGCGCCGAGACGCTGGCGCTGGTACCGGGCGCGGTCGCCGCGACGGACGAGGACTACTACACCGAGTATCTGGCGGCGATCATTTCCGTCAAGGTAGTGGCCGGCGTCGATGAAGCCATCGCCCACATCAACCAGTATTCGTCGCAGCACACCGAAGCCATCGTCACCGAGAACTACACGGCGGCGATGCGCTTCCTGCGCGAAGTCGATTCCTCCAGCGTCATGGTCAACGCCTCGACGCGCTTCGCCGACGGTTTCGAATACGGCCTCGGCGCCGAGATCGGCATCTCCACCGACAAGTTCCACGCCCGCGGCCCGGTCGGCCTCGACGGCCTCACGTCGCAGAAGTGGATCGTGCTCGGCGACGGCGAGGTTCGCGGCTAAAGCCGCGAACCTCGCCTGCGGCCCAGTTTAGGCCCATTCCCCTGCCCCCTTCCGAGGAAGGGGGTGTCAACTTGCTCGCTACGCTCGAAACTTACCACCGGACTCTGGCCGTGTATTCGAGCACGGCCGCACCGCTGGCCGGCACCGTGACGTCCCAGGCCACGATACGCGCTGACTCGCGCGTGCCCTTCAGGGACTCCTGCACGATCTCCCAGTCGCCCGGCAACGGCTCCTGCACGCGCACCGTCACCGCTTCTTCCTTGGCGTTGCGCAGGTCGATGCGGAAGGCGCTCTCCGCCGTCGTGTCGCCGAGTTTCTTGTAGGACACCTGCCGGCGCTCGGCGGTGATGTCGAAAGCTTCGCCGAGCTTCAGGCGCACTTTCTCGTTCTTCGCCGTGTGTTCGACGCGATCCTCGCCGACAAACTGGGCCGCACCTTTGCTGTCCCTGGCGTAAACCCGCACCACGCCGCCCGGCAGCGGTTTTCCCAACTGGCCGCCCTTGTTGGCGAATTCGACGTAGACCACCGGCTTGAGCTTCTGGCCGATCTGCCCGTAGCGTTCGCGGTAGTAGTACTCGCTGCCGGCGAGCAGGTATTCGCGGCGCACGGGAATTGCCACGGCCGAGAGCAGCGCCAGCTGCTTGGTCTGGTTGTCGGCAATCGAGGTCGGCCGCTCGAAGCTGTAGAGGTGATAGTCCATCAGCGACTCCTGCGCGACATCCGCACGCTTGGCGACGGGCGACGGCGCCGACATCGCGTAGGCCACCTGCTGCTGCGGCTGGCGCACGCGATTGACGGTGCCGGCGACGAGTTGCAGCGTCGCGCCGTCGTAGGCTGCGCCGCTGCGATTGGTCAGCGTCACCCAGCCCGACAGGTCCATGTGCGCGCCGTCGGTCGACAGGTTGGCGACGTAGTCGGCCTTCCACGACAGGCCGCCGGTCAGGTAGGAAAGCTCCAGCGACTGCGCGCCGCCCGCGGCTTCGAGCAGCACCGAGAGCGTCGGCCGGTCGCGCAGGTTGGCCGGCACGCTGTCGAAGACGATGCGGCCCGGCACGCCCGTCTCGATGCGGTCGGCGAAGCGCAGCACCGTGCCGCCGTTGGCAGCCAGCACCGTCGCCTTCTCGCGCCGCTCCTCGCCCGTGGTCGGATGTGAACGCAGCACGATGACTTCGCGGCCGACGTATTTTTCCAGCAGCTTGGCCGGCGTCAGCAGGTCGAAGTCGAAGTTCTGCTCCACCAGGGTGATCGGATGGCCGCTCGCCGCGCGCAGCAAGGCCGTTTCCGGGCGCATCTGGGCGGACACCTCGCGCAGGCCGAGCCGAACCAGCCCGGCCGGCAGGACGACGCGGCGGCGCTCCTTCACCAGCGCCAGATCGTCGTTGTAGACGGTGATGGCCGTCGCCTCGCGCTCGGCGGCGCCGGACACGACCTCCTGCGGCACCTCGGCCGCCGCGGCGCAGCCGGCGGCGATGACGGCAGCGACGGCGAACAGTTGCTTGCGCATGGCACTCTCTCCCTACGGACAATGCGCTAGCATACCCGCTATGAAAACCTACCGCATCGCAGCCATTCCCGGCGACGGCATCGGCAAGGAAGTGCTGCCCGAGGGCGTACGCGTCCTCGACGCCGCGGCGGCGAAATCCGGTTTTCGCTGCGACTGGGAATGGATCGAATGGGCCAGTTGCGACTGGTACCTTGAACACGGCCAGATGATGCCCGACGACTGGTTCGAGCGCCTGCGCCATCACGACGCCATCTACTTCGGCGCCGTCGGCTGGCCGGCCACGGTGCCCGACCATGTGTCGCTGTGGGGTTCGCTGTTGCAGTTCCGCCGCCGCTTCGACCAGTACATCAGCCTGCGCCCAGCCAAGCTGATGCCCGGCATGGCCTCCCCGCTCGCCGGCCGCGCCCCCGGCAGCATCGACATGCTGATCGTGCGCGAGAACACCGAGGGCGAATACTCGAATGCCGGCGGCCGCATGTTCGCCGGCACGGAGCGCGAGATGGCGGTGCAGGAAACCATCATGACGCGCCACGGCATCGACCGCGTGCTGCGCTACGCCTTCGAGCAGGCGCGCAAGCGCGGCCGCCACCTGACCTCGGCCACCAAGTCGAACGGCATCTCGATCACCATGCCGTTCTGGGACGAGCGCGTGAAGGAAATCGCGCGGGACTACCCGGACGTGAAGGTCGACCAGTACCACATCGACATCCTCTGCGCCCAGTTCGTCCAGCATCCCGACTGGTTCGACGTCGTCGTCGGCTCCAATCTCTTCGGCGACATCCTCTCGGA
>CAZWFC010000145.1:0-7422 GCA_964632965.1 uncultured Rhodocyclaceae bacterium | reverse complement strand
ACCTGCCGCAGGGCGTCATCACCCACCTGTTCCGCGACATCGCCGCCGGCAAGCCGGGCACGCTGACGCGCGTCGGACTCGGCACCTTCGTCGATCCGCGCTTCGGCGGCGGCAAGCTCAACGCGAAGACCACCGCCGACCTGGTGCGTCTGATGGAAATCGACGGCGAGGAATACCTGTTCTACAAGGCCTTTCCGATCCACGTCGGCATCATCCGCGGCACCACTGCCGACCCCGACGGCAACATCACGATGGAGAAGGAAGCGCTGACGCTCGAAGCCCTGGCCATCGCCATGGCCGCGCACAATTCAGGCGGCATCGTCATCGCCCAGGTCGAACGCATCGCCGAACGCGGCACGCTCAATTCGCGCCAGGTGAAGATTCCCGGCATCCTGGTCAATTGCGTGGTGGTGGCCGAAAAGCCCGAGTACCACATGCAGACCTTCATTGAGCAGTACAGCCCGGCCTTCGCCGGCGAGATCCGCGTGCCGCTGTCGGCGATCCCCGACATGGGCATGTCCGAGCGCAAGATCATCGCGCGCCGCGCCGCCATGGAGCTCAACCCGAATGCCGTGGTGAACCTCGGCATTGGCATGCCCGAGGGCGTGGCGGCGGTGGCCACCGAGGAACGCATCCTCGATCTGATGACCATGACCGCCGAACCCGGCGTCGTCGGCGGCATCCCGGCCGGCGGACTCAACTTCGGCGCCGCCACCAACACCCAGGCCATCATCGACCAGCCCAGCCAGTTCGACTTCTACGACGGCGGCGGCCTCGACATCGCCTTCCTCGGCCTGGCGCAGGCCGACCGCCAGGGCAACTTGAACGTCTCCAAGTTCGGCCCACGGCTGGCCGGAGCCGGCGGCTTCATCAACATCTCGCAAAGCGCCCGCAAGGTCGTGTTCGTCGGCACGTTCACCGCCGGCGAACTGGAAATCGCCATCGACGGCGGCCGCCTGAACATCCTCCAGGACGGCCAGGCGATGAAGTTCGTCGAGGAGGTCGAGCACCGCACCTTCAGCGGCGCCGAAGCGTCCCGGCGCGGCAAAACCGTGCTCTACATCACCGAACGCTGCGTCTTCCGCCTCTGCGCCGAAGGCCTGGAACTGACGGAAATCGCACCCGGCGTCGATCTGCAGAAGGACATCCTCGACCGGATGGCCTTCAAGCCCGTCATGCGCGGCGCCCCCAAGCTCATGGACGAGCGCATCTTCCGCGCCGAGCCGATGAACCTGCGGCCGGACATGCTGGAACGGCCGCTCGACGCCCGCCTTTCCTACGACGCCGCGCAGAACGTCTTCTTCGTCGATTTCGCCGGTCTGAACATCCGCAGCGCGGACGATGTCGAGCGCGTGCGCCAGGCGGTCGAATCCCGGCTCGCCCCGGTCGGCCACAAGGTATACGCCATCGTCAACTACGACCGCTTCAACATCGCGCCCGAACTGATCGACAACTATACCGGCATGGTCAAGGGCATCGTCGAGCACCACTACCACGACGTTACCCGCTATACCTCCAGCACTTTCCTGCGCATGAAGCTCGGCGAGGCGCTGGAGCGCTGCCAAGTGACGCCGCATCTCTACGGAAGCGAAGCGGAGGCGCGCGGGAACCTGGATTTTTGATCTATATCAGTTTCCTGTAAGCTGTCGGTGCTAGGTTAGAATCACTCATATGTCACACACGAGGGAGTACCGGCCATGAAGAACGAGCAACTCGGAGAAATGAATCGGAAAAATATGGAAGCGGCCATGCGGCTGGCCCAGCTTTCCATCGAAAATTCACAGAAGATCATGGCGCTCCAGTCGGAGTTGGCGCGTGAACTCTTCCAGGAAAGCGTCTCCAACGCCAAGGCCCAGACCAGCGCCAAGGACCCGCAGGAGATCATGAATCTGCGCACCAGGTACGCGCAGGAAACCGCGCAGAAGATGATGGAAAGCGCCCAGAAGGTCGCCGAAATCGGCAACGACGCCCGCGTCGAGTTCTCGCGTCTGCTGACCGAGCAGCTCGCTTCCGGCAGCCACGAACTGATGGATTCCTTCCAGACCTTCTTCAAGGCGCTGCCCGGCCAGAGCCCGAACGTCATGGAAGCGATGCAGCAAGCCATGGCCCGTGCCAACAGTGCGTTCGAGCAGATCACCCAGGTTTCCTCGGCCGCCTTCAGCAACATGAACGAACTGGCCAAGAAGTCGGCGCCGAAAGCCAAGAAGTAGACCGTCCGGCATCCGTCTGCGACAAAGGCTCCTGCGGGAGCCTTTGTCGTTTACGGCATTAGAATAGGTCTATGGTCACCACCGTCCTTCGCACCGCAGGATTGCGCGCCGTCGAGGCCCGCTTCGCGGCGAGCGCCGCGCCGCCGTTGATGGAGCGCGCCGGAGCTGCCGCCGCCGCGGTCGCCTTGGACATGCTGCCGGCCGCGGGCCGCGTGCTGGTCGTTGCCGGCCCCGGCAACAACGGCGGCGATGCCTTCGTCGTCGCACGCCGAATTAGGGATGCCGGCCGGGAGGTCGTCCTCGTGTTCGCCGGCGAAGCCGCCAAGCTGCCCACAGATGCCCGTGCCGCGCTCGACGCCTGGCAGCGGGCGGGCGGCAGCGTCGTCGATCACCTACCACCGCTCGCTTTCGCGCTCGCCATCGACGGACTGTTCGGCATCGGCCTCACCCGTCCGCTGGCCGGGCGCCATGCGGAACTGGTCGGCGCATTGAACGCCCTGCCCTGCCCGATACTGGCGCTCGACGTGCCGAGCGGGCTCGACGCCGAGACCGGCCGCGTCATGGGTACGGCGGTCCGGGCAACGCGCACGGCCACGTTCATCGCCTGCAAGCCGGGCCTGCTGACGCTCGATGGCCCGGATCACTGCGGCGCGCTCGGCGTCCACGACCTCGGCCTGACGTGGAACGACACCGACGGCGTCGTCGTCGCCGTCGAACTGTTCCGCGACTGCCTGAAGCCGCGGCCGCACAACAGCCACAAGGGAACCTACGGCAGCGCCGGCATCATCGGCGGCGCTGCCGGCATGGCAGGAGCCGCGCTGCTCGCCGGCCGCGCCGCATTGCAGCTCGGCGCCGGCCGCGTCCATGTCGGCATGCTGGAGCGCATTGCGGTCGATGCCGGCCAGCCCGAATTGATGCTGCGCGCACCCGACGAGCTGTTCGCGCTGTCCACGGCGCTCGCCATCGGTTCCGGCCTCGGGCAATCGGCAGCCGCTGTCGACCTGCTGCGCCGCGCCGTCGAGGCGCCGCTGCCGCTGGTCGTCGATGCCGACGGCCTCAATCTCCTCGCCGCCCATCCGGTGCTGATGAAACGCCTCGCCGCGCGCGCCGCGCCGACCGTCCTTACGCCCCATCCGGCCGAAGCCGCGCGCCTGCTCGGCACCACCACCGAAGCCGTGCAGGCCGACCGTCTCGCCGCCGCCCTGGCGCTTGCCGGCCGCTGCCATGCCCACGTCGTCCTCAAGGGCTGCGGCAGCATCGTCGCCGCCGCCGACGGCCGCTGGGCGATCAACACCACGGGCAACGCCGGACTGGCCGCCGCCGGCAGCGGCGACGTGCTGACCGGCTTCGTCGCCGCGCTGCTGGCGCAAGACTGGCCCGCGCATCTGGCCTTGCTCGGCGCCGTGCATGTCCACGGCAGCGCAGCCGACGCCCTGGCCGCCGCCGGCACCGGTCCCGTCGGCATGACCGCCGGCGAAGTCGTCACGGCGGCGCGCCGCCTGCTCAACGGCTGGATCGCAGCGGCGGACGACGGCCGATGACCGAGCACAGGCCGCTCCTCGGGATCGGCCTCATGTTGCTGGCAGTGCTCTGCTTCGCCGCGCTCGACGCCACCTCCAAGGCCCTGACGCAGACCTTCAGCGTGCCCTTGCTGGTGTGGGCGCGCTATACCTTCCATTTCCTGCTGATGCTGTTTTTCCTCGCGCCGTCGATGCGCAGCCGGCTCATCGTCACCAGCCGGCCGCGGCTGCAGATCGCGCGGGCGCTGACGCTGGTCGGCACGACGGGCTTCGCGATGGCCGCCTTCCGCACCATGCCGCTCGCCGAGGCGACGGCCGTGCTGTTCGTCACGCCGCTGGCGGTGGCTCTGCTCGCCGGCCCCTTTCTCGGCGAACGCGTCGGCATGGCGCGCTGGGCAGCGGTGGCCGCCGGCTTCGCCGGCATGCTGCTGGTGGCGCGCCCCGGCGGCGCCATGTCCGGCCCCGGCATCGCCTGGGCGCTCGCGGCCGCCGCCTGCTACGCGATCTACCAGATCCAGACCCGCCAACTGTCGCCGAGCGAGAACACCTGGACCATGCTGTTCTACACGGCCCTGGTCGGCACCGCGACGATGAGCCTCGCCCTGCCGTTCATCTGGAGCGGCCCGATGCCCACGGCGACGGAGGCCGCGATGATCGCCAGCCTCGGCATCTACGGCGGCACCGGCCATTTCATGCTGATCCGCGCCTTCCGCTACGCGGCGGCATCGACGCTGTCGCCCTTCCTCTATGCGCAACTGGTCTGGGCCGCCCTGTTCGGCTGGCTGTTCTACGACCACATACCCGACGCGACCTCGGTCGCCGGCATGGCCATCATCGCCGGCAGCAGCATGGCGATGGCGGTCGGCGAACGCCGCAGCCAGTCCGCCGCACGAAACGCAGCGCAGTAGCAAAGCCCGGCGAAGCCGTTCGGCGCCCGGCTGCGCCTGCTAGAATCGAAGCGACTCTTAGGGGGACCGCCCAATGGATTTTCCGCTGCAACTGGCTGCCGAAGTCGAACGCAACGTACTTGCCGCCCTGGCCGAAGACATCGGCGGCGGCGATCTCACCGCCCTGCTGACGCCCGCCGGCCACCGCGCCTTCGGCACGGTGGTGAGCCGTGAAGGCGCGATACTCGCCGGCCAGGCTTGGTTCGACGCCTGTTTCCGCCGCCTCGACCCGCTGGCGCGCATCGACTGGTTCGCCGGCGACGGCGAGTCCATCGCCGCCGACCAGGTGATTTGCGAAATCCAGGCCGATACCCGCGCCCTGCTCACGGCCGAGCGTCCCGCGCTCAACTTCCTGCAACTGCTTTCCGGCACGGCGACCGCGACGGCGCGCTACGTCGATGCCGTCGCCGGCACCCGCGCCTGCATCGTCGATACGCGCAAGACCCTGCCCGGCCTGCGCTTGGCGCAAAAATATGCCGTGCGCTGCGGCGGCGGCACCAACCACCGCCTCGGCCTCTATGACGGCATCCTCATCAAGGAAAACCACATCGTCGCCGCCGGCGGCATCACCGCCGCGCTCAAGCAGGCGCAAGCCATCGCCCGCGGCGAGATCTTCGTCCAGGTCGAGGTCGAGAATCTCGACCAGCTCGCCGAGGCGCTCGACGCCGGCGCCACTCTGATCCTGCTCGACAACATGACGCTGGTCGAGATGCAGCAGGCCGTCGGCCTGACGGCCGGACGCGCCCAGCTTGAGGCATCGGGCGGAGTCCGGCTGGAGACCGTGCGCGCCATCGCCGAAACCGGCGTCGACCGCATTTCCATCGGCAGCCTGACCAAGGACGTGCGCGCCGTCGATCTTTCGCTGCGACACGTGGAACAATGAGGGGGTTTTTGGTAGAATCCGCGCCTCGCTCAAGGTAACGGAGCGCCACCGCGGAGAGGTGGATGAGTGGTTTAAGTCGCACGCCTGGAAAGCGTGTTTAGGATAATATCCTAACGAGGGTTCGAATCCCTCCCTCTCCGCCAAAACGATTATGGAAACCCGCACAGCTTAAGGCTATGCGGGTTTTTATTTTCCAAAACGCATAACCGAAGCGATGATTTCATGGGTGAGTAAATCTGTGGATAACTTCGATATTTCTATTTCAGTGTCCCCGTTTTGTCCCCGAATGTCCCGCTGCATCCCGGCTTAACTGTCCCCGTTTTGTCCCTGATTAAGCCGTCGTTTTGATAGCTCAGACTTCTTGGGACGCCCAACGCGTCTTGCTGGTAAGTCGGATAGCACTGTCGGAAGCGGTGCTACAGATGGCCTAACTTGAGGCCGTCGCTGGTCTATGAACTCAGCGATATCTGAGATGCATACATACCGACGGCCGCCAATCTCGATCGTAGGAAGAAGCTCCTTCCCTTCGGCTCTAAGATTTCTAAGCGTCTTGACTGAGACGCCGCCAATAATCTCTCCGGCCTGCCTTTCGGACACAACCGCCTTTCCGCCGGCGGCGGCGCGGACAACCTCAAAGGTATTCATCACAATCATTCCTACGATCCACATCGGGCCATTGCGTTGATTCGATCCCTATGTGGAGCGAATCGGTCGAGGTCGTACTGATCACGCAATGGCAAAGGCCATCGGAGGAATCATAGGGATGCGAAAGGATCACCCGGGATGTAAAAGCGTCCTTCCCGGCCACATTTCAGGCAACAGCGAGATTGGTGTGCAGCGAAACCTTCGAGCGCACAGCTTCAGGAGTCCCGCCATGAAAATCTCTTGAACACCCGCCCCTGCATGGAGACTATCCCCCCTCTACCAACGATAGCGGGGGAATCATGGTTGTTTCTGAAACATGCACGCAGTTCTTGAATCATTGTCGCTCAGCAATGAGCCTCTCCGAACACACGCATAGAGCCTATGGATGCGACCTAAAGGATGCAGGGAAATACTTCGGATCGAAGAAGAGAATCGACGCCGTCACGAAGGAAGAGTTGCGCCAATACATTCGCCATCTTCGAGAACAACGGAAGTTCAAGGAAACCTCAATTAAGCGTCGAGTCGCCTGTTTGAAGCTTCTATTTCGATGGGCCATACGGGAATCCATCATCACAGTAAATCCATTCGACACACTCAACGAACGTATCAGGCTCCCCAAGCGGCTACCGCGCGCACTTGATCGATGCCATATAGGCCTACTGAGGAAAGCGATCACACCAACCATCAGAAGTGACAATTTCGATGCCATCTGCCGAAAGACTGCGATACAACTGCTGCTTGACACGGGAATACGGGTTGGCGAATTGGCAAATGTTCGGATCGAGGATTTATCTCTGCCAGATCGTTGCCTGAAGGTTCACGGAAAAGGGAACCGACAGCGACTTGTCTATCTCTTGTCTGTCCCGCTCTATCGCTCTCTTGATCGCTACCTCTCCAAGAGAGAGAAAGTCTGCTCGCAGAGTGGAAAGCTGTTTGTGACCGAAGCGGGACTAGATTTAACTCCGCAACGAGTACGCACATCGCTTCACGAAATCGCCTCCACCGCAGGAATCAACCGACACCTGACGCCGCACATGCTTCGCCACACGTGCGCAACCCAGTGGCTGGAAGCCGGGTTGGATATCCGATACGTCCAAAAACTACTGGGACACCAGAGTATTTCCACTACGGAGATTTATACCCATGTATCCGACCAAGGGTTACGAGAGGCTCTCTTGAGAGCTACTGGAGGTCAAATACGATAACTCTGAATTATC
>CAZWFC010000144.1:0-7425 GCA_964632965.1 uncultured Rhodocyclaceae bacterium | reverse complement strand
GCGGCCTGCGCTGGCCGGTGGTCGACGGCAAGGAAACCCTGTGGCGCTTCCGCGAAGGCTACGATACCTATGTGCCGAAGGGCGAAGGCGTACGCTTCTACGGCCATCCCGACGGCAAGGCCGTGGTCTTCGCACTGCCCTACCAGCCGGCGGCCGAAATGCCGGACAGCGAATACGACCTGTGGTTGTGCACCGGCCGCGTGCTTGAGCACTGGCATACCGGTTCGATGACGCGCCGCGTGCCCGAGCTGTACAAGGCCGTACCGGACGCGATGATCTTCATGCATCCGGAAGACGCCAAGAAGCGCGGCCTGACCCGCAACGACATTGTCAAGGTCAGCAGCCGCCGCGGCGAGATCCAGCTGCGCGTCGAGACCAAGGGCCGCAACAAGCCGCCGGTCGGACTGGTGTTCGTGCCTTTCTTCGACGAGCACCGCCTGGTCAACAAGCTGACCCTGGACGCGACCTGTCCGCTTTCGAAAGAAACGGACTTCAAGAAGTGCGCGTGCAAGGTGGTCAAGGTCTGAGACCCGGCAGCCAGCGGACGCGCCGGAGACGGAACACCCGTTCCGCTTGCCGGCGCCCCGCCCGCGCCGCAGGTCGCAGCTCTGACCGATACTCGTAGCCGACCATGTCTTCGGAACCGCAAGGCAGCGCCCGCCGCCAGTTCATTTTCGATGCCGCCCGCATGGCGTGCGGCATCGGCATGCTGGGGCTCGGGCTCGGCCTGTATGCCAAGCAGGCCAAGGCCTTGCCGCCCGCGGCGGTACGCCCGCCGGGTGCCGGCGCCGAGAAGGATTTTCTCGGTGCCTGTATCCGCTGCGGCCTGTGCGTGCGCGACTGTCCGCCGCAGATACTCTCGCTCGCCAGACCGGAAGTGCCCGTCGCCACCGGCACGCCGTATTTCACCGCGCGCAGCGGCCCCTGCGAAATGTGCGAAGACATTCCCTGCGTCAAGGCCTGCCCGACCGGGGCACTCGACCACCGCCTCACCGACATCGCCAAGTCGCGCATGGGCCTCGCGGTGCTGGTGGACAAGGAAACCTGCCTCAACTTCCTCGGCCTGCGCTGCGACGTCTGTTACCGCGTCTGCCCGCTGATCGACAAGGCCATCAAGCTCGAACCGCGCCACAACACGCGCACCGGCACCCATACCATCTTCGAGCCGGTCGTCTACTCGGATGCCTGCACCGGCTGCGGCAAATGCGAACATGCCTGCGTGCTGAAGACGGCCGCCATCAAGGTGTTCCCGATCCAGCTCGCCAAGGGCGAACTCGGCGAGCATTACCGCCTCGGCTGGGAAGAAAAGCGCAAGGCCGGCGGCAGCCTGGTGACGCCGGAACTGGAACACCAGTACAACCTGCCCGAGGGCCTCAAGTACGAATTCGGCGGCCGCGGCCTGGTGCCCGACACGGCCGGCTCGGCCGCCGTACCCGCGCCGCCCGCTCCCGGACCGGCGCTGGCGCCGCAGCCTTCGGGCCTGCCCAAGGCCTTGCAGGGGAACCAGCTATGACAGCCTTGCGCGCCGGACAGGAAGCCGCGCTGGCCAAGGGCTGGTGGGGTGCCCACAAGTGGCTGGCCCTGCGCCGCGCGTCGCAACTGACGATACTGGCGCTGTTCCTTGCCGGGCCGTGGCTGGGTTTCTGGATCGTCAAGGGCAATCTCAATTTCAGCTATACGCTGAACTTCCTGCCGCTGACGGACCCGTATGTCCTGCTGCAATCGGCGCTCGCCGGGCACCGCCCGGAAGGCATGGCCTTGACCGGCGCCGCCATCGTAGCGGCCCTCTACTTCCTCGTCGGCGGCCGCGTCTATTGCAGCTGGGTCTGCCCGCTCAATCTCGTCACCGATTTCGCCGACTGGCTGCGCAAGCGGCTCGGCATCAAGGGCGGCGCCCACATTTCACGCCAGGCACGCTTCTGGATACTCGGCCTCACGCTCGCCATGGCGCTTGCCACCGGCACGATCGCCTGGGAACTCATCAACCCGGTGTCGATGCTGCATCGCGGCCTGTTCTTCGGCGTCGGCGCCGCCTGGATGGTCGTCCTCGGGGTGTTCCTGTTCGATCTTTTCGTCATGAACCGCGGCTGGTGCGGCCATCTCTGCCCGGTCGGCGCCTTCTACAGCCTGCTCGGCCGCCGGAGCCCGCTACGCGTGACGGCGATGCGCCGCAGCGCCTGCAACGACTGCAACGACTGTTTCGTCGTCTGTCCCGAACCGCTGGTGATCAAGGCGCCGCTCAAGGACGCCGCCAAGGGGATCGGCCCCGTCATCCTGTCGCCGCAATGCACGAATTGCGGCCGCTGCATCGATGTCTGTTCCAAGGATGTATTCGCCTTCGGCACCCGTTTCGCAAACTCAGTCTTACCCGTACCCGACGCCCCGCATGCGGTGTCGAAATGATCAACGTTTTTTCCTCTGTGGGGAGCGCATCATGAAGAAGACCATCACCATCCTTATGGCAACGCTGCTGACCGCCATCGTGGGCTGCGCCAGTTACGAGCCCGTCGCATCGATGCGCAGCATCGATGTCGCCGGCGCCGACAATGCGCCCGCGGTAAAAGCCTATGTCGGCAAGCGGCCCGGCACCGCAGGGCAGCAGAAGGTCGCTCGCACCTTCGCCGAACAACCGCCGGTCATCCCGCACGCGCTGGATAACTTCGACGACATCAACCTTGAGGAAAACCAGTGCATGGGTTGCCACGGTCCCGCGAAATACAAGGAGAAGAATGCGCCCAAGGTCGGCGACAGCCACTTCCTCGATCGCGAAGGCAAGAAGCTGGCGGACGTCTCGATGCTGCGCCACAACTGCACGCAATGCCACGTACCGCAGGTCGATGCGCCGCCGCTGGTCGAAAACCGCTTCGTCGGCAACGTCAAACCGCAATAGGCCGCACCGCAGTACTGGCTATGAAGGCGACGATCAGGCCAGGGTAATCGCCGTCACCGGGCAAGGCGCCACGCAGGCGCCGCAGCCCGTGCACTTCGCTCCATCCACTTCCGGCCGGGCCGCGCCTCCCAGGCGCGGCCGGAAGCGGATCGCCGTCGCAGCACAGGCATCGCCGCAAGCGCGGCAAACGGCGTTGTCGTTGGCGATGCAGTTGCGCGCAATCCGCGGCAGCACGCGCCAGGGCGGCTCGCCCGCGGTTTCCTTCAGTGCTCCCGGGATACAGGCTTTCAGACAACCCGCACAGAAGGTGCAAGCGCCGCGCGAAAAATCGATGGCCGGATAGCCACGCTGAACCACGATGATCTTCTCCGGACAGGCCGGAACGCAAGCACCGCAACGATTGCAGGCGTCGATGAACTGCGCCTCGGGCAGCGCCCATGGCGGCCGCAGCGGCGCCTTGCTGCCGGCGATGTCGCCGCGCAGGAACTGACGGCGCGAAATCATCGGTGCGGCTCCGTGCAAGTTGGGGATTTGAATTCGGGCATGGGTCGATCGTAGCAACAAAAAGGGCAGCCGCGGCTGCCCTTTTCGCTCCCCGAGCGGACGCTGACGATTACTCGTCGTCGTCTTCCTTCATGCCCTTGGGCTTGTGGTGCGCAATGCCCTTGTGGCAATCGATGCAGGTCTGCTTGTCGCGTTGCGCCAGCTCGTGCTGTTTGCGTGCGCGCTGCTTCTGCTTTTCGGCATTCATGCCGTCGAAGCTGTGGCAGTTGCGGCATTCGCGCGAATCGGCCTTCTTCATCCGCGCCCATTCGTGCTCGGCCAGTTCGAGACGCTTGGCCTCGAACTTCTCCGGCGTATCGATGGTGCCCATGATCTTGCCGTAGACCTCGCCGGACGCCTGGATCTTGCGCGCCATCTTGTGCACCCAGTCCTTGGGCACGTGGCAGTCCGAACACACCGCACGCACACCGGTGCGGTTGGAGTAGTGGACGGTCTCCTTGTACTCCTGGTAAACCGTGTCGCGCATTTCGTGACAGGAAATGCAGAACTCCAGGGTATTGGTCGCTTCCATGGCGGTATTGAAGCCGCCCCAGAAGATGATGCCGCTGACGAAACCGAATGCCAGCAGGCCCAGCAGGGAATATTTTGCGCTGGGTTTGGTGAGGATACCCCACAGTCCGGCGCGGTCTTCGGATGCCATCAATGTCTCCTAGCGTGATTGCAGCAACGCGAAGATACCCCTTCGGGGCATGGGCTTACATTGATTTAGATTAATTGCCCTATTTCACGGACGGATATGGTCGACCAGCAGCTTCAATCCAGTCGATCCGATCGCCGCCTTCTGCACCGGGGACAGCAAGTCGCCCTTTTCCGGCGTCGCCATGCCGGTTTTCGAAATCCGTACCTCGACTTCGACCTCCTTCACGGCCGACAGGGAACGCCCGCGCATCACGGACATCGAGTCGTCGAGCACGAAGGCCAGCGGCAGGTCGGCAACGCGGGCGCGCAGGACGGCGACCGGCGCACGCGGTCCGCCGGCCTCGCGGGCGACGACCATCACGACATCGTCCGGGGCCGCCTTGTTCTTCAGCGCGGCGGCCAGGTCGACCTGGCCGCGCACCGTGGCGGCAGCGCCGACCACGGCCGGTTTGCCGGCCCGGGCACGAGCCTCGGCGATATTCGCCGAGATCATTTGCGCGTCCTCGGAATCGGCGGGGACGGTCTTCAGCAAACGCTCCCAGTCCGCAACCGCCTTGTCGAAGCGCCCCTGATCGAAGGCAGCCGATCCGGAAAGCCAGAGCGCCTGGGAATGATTCGGGTCGATCTGCAAGGCCTTTTCGATCAGCTTGAGCGGCCGGCCGTCGAACTTGCCGCCGGCGCCCGACGCCAGCAGGTCGGCGTAATCGGCCAGCAGTTGGGCGTCGGTCTCGACCAGCTTCCAGGCGCGCTCGAAAGCCTTCTCCGCGTCGCCGGGACGCCGCATCGCCTTGTAGGAGCGGGCCAGCATCGCCCAGCCCTGGAGGTTGTCCGGTTCCTTTTCGAGCTTGGCGGCCAGACCGGCCACCATGCGCTCGATTTCTTCCGAGGTGAAGCGATGCTGCGGCTCCGGCGGATTGAGTCCGGCGGGGCTGCCGAGCAGGAGATAGAGCGCAACGGCGGCCAGCGGCAGCGACATGCCGAGCGCCAGCAGGGTCTTCTTCGGCGCCCGCGGCGGCGCCACGACATCGTCGTCCTGGCCGTCTTCGAGCACGCGGCGCTGCAACTCCATGCGCGCCTGCTGGTAGTCGTCTTCGCCGAGCACGCCCTCGCTGCGATCGCGCTCGAGTTCGGCGAACTGGTCGCGATAGATCGCCGCGTTCAGTTGCAGGTGCGAGGCGGTGGCACTTTGGGCCCCGCGCCACAGGAACGGGCGCAGCAGCAACAGCAGGGTGATGACGACGGCGATCGCCGCGCCGACAAGGAAACCGGTCATGATTTGTCTTCTTTCAGCAGCGCGGCGGCACGATCGAGTTCCGCATCGGACAACGGAACGTCCTTCACGGTCCGGCTACGCCGGCGCAGATAGGCGATCAGGATGGCGATGCCGGCGATCAGGAGCACGAAGGGGCCGGCCCAGAGCAGCCAGGTCGTCGGCTTGACCGGCGGCCGATAGAGCACGAAGTCGCCGTAGCGGCTGACCATGAATTCCCGCACCTCGGCATCGGTCTTGCCTTCCTTGAGCAGCTTGCGCACTTCGCGGCGCAGGTCCTGGGCGAGGTCGGCATGCGAGCCGGCCAGCGACTCGTTCTGGCAGACGAGGCAACGCATTTCCTCAGAGATGGCGATCAGACGCTTCTCGATCGCGACATCCTCGGCCATCGGCGCAGCTTCCTTCGCGCAAACAGCGCCGCAAGCCAGCAGCGTCAGCAGCAGTACGAAAATGCGCCTCACGATTTCTTCAACTCGGCGATGAGGGGCAGAATCTTCTTCTCCAGTGCTTCCGACGTGATCGGCCCGATGTGCTTGTGGCGGATGATGCCCTGCTTGTCGATGACGTAGGTCTCGGGCACGCCATACACGCCGTAGTCGATGCCGACGCGGCCGTCGGCGTCGAAGGCCGAGAAATCGTAGGGATTGCCGAACTGCCGGAGCCAGCCCAGCCCGTCCGCGCGCTGGTCCTTGTAGTCGAGTCCGATCAGGGGCGCGGCGCCGGCACGGGCAAATTCGACCAGCAGCGGATGCTCCTGGCGGCAGGAGACGCACCACGACGCCCAGACGTTGAGGAGCCAGACCTGGCCCTTCATGTCGACCGGCGAAAACTTCTTTTCGGGCTGCGCCAGCTGTTCGAGCGTGAAAGCCGGCGCCGGCTTGCCGACGAGCGGCGACGGCACCTCGCGCGGATCGCGGTTCAGGCCCACGGCGAGGAAACCCACCAGCACGACGAACAGCGCCAAGGGAATAAGGTATTTCTTCATGAGGGAGCACCTTCGAGCACGACGGTCGCGCCGGCGGCCGGTTTGAACTTGAGCCGGTAACGCCGGTCGGAAGCGGCCACTACTCCACCCAGGGCCATCAGCAGGCAACCGCCCCAGATCCAGTCGACGAACGGCTTGTAGTAAACGCGTACGCTCCAGGCGTCGCCGGCCAGCGGTTCGCCGAGCGAAACATAGACGTCGCGTGTGAAGCCGGCATCGATGGCCGCTTCGGTCATCGGCATGGCGGAAGAGAAGTAGCTGCGCTTCTCGGGGTAAAGCTTGCGCTCCAGCCTGTCGCCCTTGAGCAGATCGAACTCGCCCTGCGCCGCCTTGTAGTTCGGGCCGGGAACGCTCCTGACGCCGACGAACCTGAAGTTGTAGCCGCCGACGGCGACCGTGTCGCCCGGTTCCATGCGGACATCCTTCTCGTCCTGATAGCCGCCGACCAGGGTCACGCCGACGACGAATACGGCCATGCCCAGATGGCCGAGCTGCATGCCCCAGAACGAGGGCGGCGGCATGCCGGTCTTCAGGCGCTCGGCGATCTGGAGCACGGACGACGCCGTCGCCCATACGGCCAGCAGCAGGCCCATGGCCACCGGCAGCGTCCAGGTCCCCATCAGCAGGGGCAGGCCGGCACCGGCGATCAGTGCGATCACGCCGGCGATCCACAGGCGCCCGGCGATGGACTTGATGTCGGCGTGCTTCCAGCGCGCGACCGGGCCGACGGCCATCAGGAACAGCACCGGCACCATGATGGGCACGAACACGGCATTGAAGTAGGGCGGCCCGACCGAGAGCTTGCCGAGGTTCAGCGCGTCGATGAGCAGCGGGTAGAGCGTGCCGAGCAGCACCGACCCGGCCGCCACGACCAGAAGCACGTTATTGACCAGCAGCAGCGTCTCGCGCGACAGCAGGGCGAAGGCGCCGCCCAGGCTCACCTTGGGTGCGCGTACGGCGAACAGCAACAGCGACGAACCGATCACCAGCGCCAGCAGGATGAGGATGAAAATGCCGCGGCGCGGATCGGTGGCGAAGGCATGCACCGAAGTCAGCACGCCGGAGCGGACCAGGAAG
>CAZWFC010000143.1:0-7447 GCA_964632965.1 uncultured Rhodocyclaceae bacterium | reverse complement strand
TCATCGGCGTGCGGATCTCGTGGCTCATGTTGGCGAGGAACTCGCTCTTGGCGCGATTGGCCACCTCGGCATCGAGCCGCGCCGCTTCCAGGCTGGCGTTGAGCCGCCGCACCTCGGCCGTGAAGGCGAGGATCAGGCCGGAGACCAGCGAAGCCACCAGAAAGGATGTCACCAGACCGGTGAGCAAGTAATCGTAGGTGACTTCCCCACGCAGCAGCAGCGACATCAGCGAGACGATCAGCTCGCTCATCACCAGCGACACCGCCACCATCGCGAACCACAGCTTGCGGATCGGCGTGCGCTGGAGAACGGCCAGCAGTTGCGCCGGCAATCGTCTTCCGATCACGGCGTGACGACCTCTTCCGCCAGCCGGCCATGGTAAAGCGCGGCGATCATGTCCGACTGGGTGACGATGCCCAGCAGGCGGCCGGCGGCATCGACCACCGGCACCTGATGCAAACCGCGCGTCATGGCGGGCACCAGTTCCGCGACATGGGTATCGGCATGCACCACCAGCGGCGAGCGCTGCATGATGGCGCCGACGCCATGGTCGCGCCCCATGTGATGACGCAGCAACTGGTAGAGCCGCTGGCGCAGGCTGCCGGGCGTGCGCGCCCGCGCCGAACGGACGAAGTCATCGAGGCTGACGACACCCTCGACATGCCGCACGCGGTTTACCACCAGCAGCGAGGAAATCCGGTGGCGGCGCAGTTCGGCCCAGGTCGCCAGCAGGGAAGCATCCGGGCCGACGGTGACGACGTCCTTCGACATCACCTCGGCGCAGCTCAGGTCGCCGAAGCGCCGACGGTAGGCGTTGCGCTCGGCCAGCGTGATGATCTCGTCGAGTTCCTCGCCGCCGATGTAGAGCGGGCGCCCGTAGTCGGCGATGGCGGCGCGCAGGTCCGCGTGGCTCAGGCCGAGGCGACCCAGCGGTTCGGGATCGGCCACGCGATGCGGATTGGGGTCCGCCAACAGGCGGGGATAGCGCCGGCCCGGCAGCAGATTGTTGACCACCAGGGCGACGCCGACCAGCATCAGGGCGTTCGCCAGCACCGGCGAGAGTACGTAGCCGTAACCCAGCGCCAGCACCTTCTCGCCGCCGACCACGGCGAACAGCGCCACCGCGCCGCCGGGCGGATGCAGGCAGCGCAGCGCCAGCATGCCGAGGGTTGCCAGCCCCACGGCCAGCGCCGCGGCGGCCGGCACGAAAGACACCAGCTGCGCCGCCAGCACGCCGGCCACAGCGCTGACCAGATAGCTGCCGACGACCGACCAGGGCTGCGCCAGCGGACTCGCCGGCAGGGCGAATACCAGCGCCGCCGAAGCGCCGACGGCAGCGACCACGAAGGGCGGCGCTGCCAGAACCTGCGCGGAGAACCACGTCACGCACAAGGCACCAAACGCCGCAGCGATGGCCGAGCGCCATTGTTCGGCCGCCGGCGTCGTCGCCGCATCCGGGAGCAGGCGCTCCAGCCAGTCACGCCATTTATTCATAGCCATGTCATCGGTAGCGAGGTCGTCATGCCGTTGCGGCGATTCCGGATAGTAAATCGAGGGCGCTACCTTCTGGCCTGCCTACTTCTTCTTTTCCAGCTTCTTCTTTGCGCTTTCGATCTGCCTGATACTCGCCTCGGGCGTCGGCAGATTTTCCGGCATGGTGCCGCCGAGTTCCTTGATCGTCTGACGCACCTTCTGGCCGACCTCGTAGTGTGTCTGGTTGGCCCGTTGTTTGCCTCGCACTTCGTCGCGGCGCAGCTTCTCTTCGGTCTGGGTAGCGCGGAACAAATTGGCTGCCAATTCCGTGCTGCCCATGTGATCAAGAATTTTCTGGCTCTTCTTCAGGCCCTTGCGGGCATGGAGGTCCTTATTGCCGAGTCCGCCATACAGGCCCTTGTAGCCGTGATCCTGGAAGATCGCGTAGTCGACACTGGTTTCCACGCCGGCGTTTTTCGCCGCGGCCGCCAGGTCCTTGTTGTGCTGGGCCAGTTCATTGCGGATCGCGAGCCGCTTCTCGTCTTCGGAGAGCCGTGCGAACTTCTCGTCGTCCGCAAGTTCCTGCCGCCGCGTCTGCGTCGCGAAATAAGTCTGGCCGTTGGCGATCACCTGCTTGGATGGATCGCCGTTCTGCACAATCAGGTAGCAGGCGTAGCGGGAGAGCCGAATATCGGCAATCTCGCGTTTGGCGCCGGAGCCGATGCCGACCATTTTGGTGACGTCACCGAAATGGTCCTCGACGCGGTGTGCAGACTTTTCGCAGGCCAACCGCGCCTTGTCCACCACCTGCATGAAATTGCGCCAGTCCTGGTATTCCAGCAACGGCGCCAGCTCGCGCGCGAGCCAATATTCGTCGCTACCCTCATCCGCCCGGCGGATGCTCTCGAAAGTGGCGTGATGTTGCGAGGCGAGACGCTTGTCAGTCATGATCCTGATCTCTGGAATTGGCGATAGGCTGGGCGAAAAAGTGGGCAGGAAGGCATTCGAATTCGTCCGGCTCACCAGCGACGCCATCATGATACGTCAATGATAGCAACGGTCTGCCCTCTATACTTCACGCAATACCCGGTACCGACCGAGAGTACGTTTTAGCCGGATATCCATCGACAATTCGCAACTTCACCGCAGCAAATCGGGAGCCATTTAAGTAAAGAAGAGGAAAGAATGAGTGACCGCTTGTCGGCCTAAGCGGTCGGTCAAAGAAGTGACCGAGGACGTCCGCTCAAAGCTGATAGCCGACGCTCATCGCCGATCCGCCGATCGGCAGTGATTGGGCCGTCCGACAGCGAACGGCTTATCCCTCGTTCTTCTCGTGGCCGCCGAAAAGCAGACTCCCGGTGCACCAAATGGCGTGACCGAAGTTGCGGATTAACTGCTCGCCTTGCCGCAGATACGACGCTGCAGTGTCAATGCCGGCGAGCTTGAGGGCTTCGCCGATCTTCGAGCTCGTCGGGTGTGCGTCGCCAAGGCGCATATCGTAGACGCCGACGATGGCAGCGAAGACCTCTCGTGCGTGCGCCTCCCCGACCTTCTGGGCCAAGATGCTCTGCAGCAACTTGTTCGACTTCAGTTTGTCCTTTTCTGGATGCTCGGAGAGCTTTCGAAGAGAGCGCTCGTCGAGTCGGTCAGTGAAAATGCGAACTAGGTCCTTGGCCAACCGCAAAAGTGACGCCTGGTCCTTACTCGAGAAGCGAGAGACGTGCTGCATCGACGCCGCATCATTAATCTCATGTGAAAACAGCGACGCACCGAATGTCTTGCGAAAGTCGGTCTCCAGTAACCGCATGCACCCAAACAGCATCTCCTCCACGGCATTGGTGTCCGCTGGCTGCGCCTTGACCTGCGAGGCGAGGAGCTCCGCGCTGACCTTGCCCTCCGGAGCGACATTACTCGCGGCCCAGAGGAACTGCTCCCAGGCGGGCAGCTTAGCGATGTCGTAGGCATAGACGGTGATGAGTTCCGAGGCGTTGATACCGAAATGAGTTGAGTACCCCGAAGTGGATTTGATTGCACCGGTTTCAGCCGTGTACCACTCCAAGGAGAAGCCTCGATGGCTTAGGAGCTCGTTGACCACGGACGGGCGGAACCAGAGCCACCGTCCGATGTCTTCGTTGTTGAGCTCCGCCGAGAACTTGCGCGAACCGTCAGTGTCGGCGATGAAGTACGGCAGATTCTGATCCTCGTCCCCGCGCACACGCGTGCTCTTTCCCTGATGTTCGATCCACTCGTCCCGCCAGAACTCACCTTCGACGCGCACACCGGGGTAGCCGCTTCGATGGCCCTTGGCGCTCTCGGAGGCGGTGTTTTCGTTCGTCTCAGGACCCATGACCGGAGCGTCTTCCTCCTCGTCGACGTCGGTGCGCCACATACGAAACGACGCCCAGCTCCCGCCGAACACGGCGTTCAGTTCCTTGATGTGCAGCTCGTACCTTCCACCTTCACGCTGCTCCTGGACCTCGTTCAGGTCGGCATAGGGACTGCCCTTGAGGTCGGCCACGTTCTCGACGCGCTGGCGGTAATAGGACAGACGAAAGGACAGGCCGCGCGCTGCCAGATAGTCCATCAGGAACTCGCGCTTGATCTCTATCAGGCGATGGCTGCCATCGCTGTCCACCGTCTCCCTGGCAACCACGACAAAGTCCTCTTCCGGCCTGACCCAGTTCGGCCCTTCCTTAATCAGTCGAAGCGAGACCATCAGGTCAGGATTCAGAATCCACTGCCGGCCGCCGACCACGGGCTGTGGGTGCTCGAAAACAAGGTTGATCCCGATGGGCTCCTTGTCGTTGTACTGGTACTCATCGATCGGCGAGTAATGTCCGTCCGAGTATGCATAAGGTGCCACGGTGTGCCCGATGCCGATGTCGCTCCAGCTCAAGCGCTCGGCAAGTTCGCGATGCTTGTTAGGAAAGGCGACGGAGCCGCAAGCGAATATGTCGCCGATATACCCAACTTCCTTCACGTTGCCCTTCTCGCCATTGAGTGACGCCCGGAGAGGGACCCAGGTCGCCCGAGAGAACGGACGCCGAATTTCAGAGGTTTGAAGAATCCAAGCTTCGTTCATGGATCGGTTCTCTAGGTGATGTTAGCAACATATACTTTAATCCATCAGCCCGCGCCCGAGTTACGTGGGGGCCGCTGATCGCAGGTGGGGCGGCCAGCGCTGCATCGGTACAAGTTGGGCGGGGAGCGGCAGTCACGGACTAGCCCTTGGCCGGCTGCGACTCACGGGTCGTCTTATGGGAGAGACCGCTATACGCTGCTCAGCGGTCGTTCGCGGATATGCAGCTCACCGTCCGCTCAGGCCGATGAGTGGACGCAGCAGCAAGACAAGACGAATAGCTCTTTACGTTCGAAGAGCTAACGCACAACATTGTTTCCAATGGCATAACGACAAAAGGCCGATCCAGAAGACCGGTCTTTTGTCGTTATGCTAGGTCAATAGTATTCCGACCAAATCTAGACTTTTGAGAAAAATCTAGATGTTCGCGGGATCTACAAGCTCAGATATCGATGTTCCTGGCATACAGCGCATTGCTTTCGATGAACGCCCGCCTGGGCTCGACGTTGTCGCCCATCAGGGTGGTGAAGATCTCGTCGGCGGCGATGGCGTCTTCGATCTGCACGCGCAGCAGGCGGCGCACGGTGGGGTCCATGGTGGTCTCCCACAGCTGCTCGGGGTTCATCTCGCCCAGGCCCTTGTAGCGCTGCTTGGTGAGGCCGCGCTCGGCTTCGGCGAGCAGCCACTTCATGGCTTCGGCGAAGCTGGATATGGTCTGCGATTTTTCGCCGCGGCGGATGGTGGCGCTGCCGTTCGGGTCGACGAGGTCGGCGATCATCTGCGAGGTCTTGCGGATCTGCGCGTAGTCGCCGGCGTGCATGAAGTCGTTGTCGATGTAGCCGACGCGCAGGTTGCCGTGGCGCATCTTCTCGATGCGGATCTGCCAGCTGTCGCTCTTCTCGTGGAAGGCAGCGAGGATGTTGACGCCCTTCGGCGCGTAGCGGGCGAGGCGGGCAGCCGAATCGCGGGCGTTGGCCTCGTCGCTGAGGTCGAGCGAAATGTCATTGGCCAGCATGCTGTGCAGGACGACGGGTTCGATGAAGTCGGCCAGACGCCTGATGACGGCTTCCGACAGCAGGTAGGCGCGGGCAAGTTCGCCGAGCGCTTCGCCGCTGATGCCGTCGGCGCCGGCCTTCGGGGTGAGAACGGAACCTTCGAGCGCCAGCGTCAGCAGGTGCTGGTTGAGCGCCTGGTCGTCCTTGATGTACTGCTCGCTCTTGCCGTGCTTGATCTTGTAGAGCGGCGGCTGGGCGATGTAGATGTGGCCGCGCTCGACCAGCATGGGCATCTGGCGGTAGAGGAAGGTCAGCAGCAGGGTGCGTATGTGCGCGCCGTCCACGTCGGCGTCGGTCATGATGATGATGCGGTGGTAGCGCAGCTTCTCGATGTTGAAGTCGTCGGTGCCGATGCCGCAGCCGAGCGCGGTGAGGAAGGTGACGATCTGCTCGCTGGAGATGATCTTCTCGAAGCGCGCCTTCTCGACGTTGAGCACCTTGCCGCGCAGCGGCAGGATCGCCTGGAACTTGCGGTCGCGGCCCTGCTTGGCGGAGCCGCCGGCGGAATCGCCCTCGACGATGTAGATCTCGCACAGCGCCGGGTCTTTCTCCTGGCAGTCGGCGAGCTTGCCGGGCAGGCCGATGCTGTCGAGCACGCCCTTGCGGCGCGTCATCTCGCGGGCCTTGCGCGCGGCTTCGCGCGCCCTGGCGGCTTCGACGATCTTGCCGGTGATGGTCTTGGCGTCGATCGGCTTTTCGAGCAGGAACTCGGCCAGCTTCTGGGCGACGACTTCCTCGACGGCCGGGCGGGCCTCGGAGGAGACGAGCTTCATTTTGGTCTGCGAGGCGAACTTCGGGTCGGGCATCTTGACGGACAGCACGCAGGCGAGGCCTTCGCGCATGTCGTCGCCGGCGATGTCGACCTTGGCCTTCTTGGCGATCTCGTTCTCTTCGATGTACTTGTTGATGACGCGGGTCATCGCCGTGCGCAGGCCGGTCAGATGCGTGCCGCCGTCCGACTGCGGAATGTTGTTGGTGAAGCAGAGCACCTGCTCGGCATACGAGTCGTTCCACTGCATGGCGACTTCGACGTCGATGACGACGCCGCTGTCGCCGACCTTGGCTTGGCCGGTGGAGCAGAAGACGTTGGGATGGAGCACGGTCTTCGAACGGTTGATGTATTCGACGAAACCCTTGACGCCGCCGGAGAAGGCGAAGTCCTCCTCTTTGGCGGTGCGCTGGTCGACGAGCTTGATCCTGACGCCGTTGTTGAGGAAGGAAAGTTCGCGCAGGCGCTTGGCGAGGATGTCGTAGTGAAATTCGATGGTGCCGAAGATTTCCTCGTCGGCGAGGAAGTGCACCTCGGTGCCGCGGTTCTTGGTTTCGCCGGTGACCTTGAGCGGGCTGACCTCGACGCCGTTCTGGATTTCGATCAGGCGGTCGACGGCATGGCCGCGGTTGAATTCCATTTCGTATTTCTTGCCGTCGCGGCGGATGACCAGGCGCAGCCACTTCGACAAGGCATTGACGCAGGAGACGCCGACGCCGTGCAGGCCGCCGGAAACCTTGTACGAGTTCTGGTTAAACTTGCCGCCGGCATGCAGCACGCACATGACGATTTCGGCGGCGGAGCGCTTCGGCTCGTGCTTGTCGTCGAACTTGACGCCGGTCGGAATGCCGCGGCCGTTGTCGGTGACGGAGATCGAGTTGTCGGTGTGGATGGTGATGACGATCTCGTCGCAATGGCCGGCCAGGGCTTCGTCGATGGCGTTGTCGACGACTTCGAAAACCATGTGGTGCAGACCCGTGCCGTCGGAAGTGTCGCCGATGTACATGCCGGGGCGCTTGCGCACCGCCTCCAGGCCTTCCAGAATCTGGATCGAGTCCTCACCATAAGCCT
>CAZWFC010000142.1:0-7504 GCA_964632965.1 uncultured Rhodocyclaceae bacterium | reverse complement strand
GCGACCGCTTCATCCGCCTGCACCCGAACCACCCGAACGTCGACTACGCCTACTATCTCAAGGGGCTCGCCAACTTCAACGGCGACCTGGGTATTCTGGGCTACGTCAGCAACCAGGATCTCACCGAGCGCGACCCTAAGGCCCTGAGGGAATCCTTCGACGCTTTCAAGGACCTGGCGACCAAGTTCCCGGAAAGCAAATACGCCGTCGACGCCGCCCTGCGCATGAAGTACATCGTCAATGCGCTGGCCGCGCATGAAGTCCATGTCGCCCACTACTACATGCGGCGCGGCGCCTACGTCGCCGCCGCCAACCGCGCCCAGTTCGCCGTCAAGACCTACGCCGATGCGCCGGCCAACGAGGAGGCCCTGTTCATCATGGTCAAGGCCTACGACGCGATGGGCATGAACGATCTGCGCGACGACGCCGAGCGCGTCATGCGCAAGAACTTCCCCAAGAGCGAATACTACGTGCGCGGCCTCAACCGCACCGAACCCTGGTGGAAATTGTGGTAACCCACCCCCAGCCCCGCCCAAGGGCGGGGAGCCTGCAAGCTCGCTACGCTCGATAACTCGGAGCAGCGCCAAGCAGGCACCTGCGCGTTTGCCGCCCTCCGGCGGCGCGCCGTCCTGCCGTGTCCCACGGGGATTTCCTTCGGTCAGATCGGCCCGGCGGCAGGACTACAACGGTTCTCTATCGGCGGCGCTGCCGCCGCGCCTCGAACAGGCAGATGCCGGCGGCCACCGAGACATTCAGGCTTTCCACCGTCCCGTACATTGGGATGCGCGCCAGCGTGTCGCAGGTCTCGCGCGTCAGACGGCGCAGGCCGTCGCCTTCGGCGCCCAGCACCCAGGCCGTCGCGACCTTCTGGTCGACGGCGTAGATATCGGTCTGCGTCTCGCCGGCCGCGCCGACGATCCAGATGTTGCGCTCCTGCATTTCGCGCAGGCTGCGCGCCAGGTTGGTAACGGTGATGTAGGGCACCGTATCCGCCGCTCCCGACGCCACCTTGATCGCCGTGGAATTGAGCCCGCAGGCGCGGTCCTTCGGCACCACCACCGCGTGGGCGCCGGCGGCATCGGCGACGCGCAGGCAGGCGCCGAGATTGTGCGGATCGGTCACTCCGTCGAGCACCAGCAGCAGCGCCGGCTCGGTCAGCGTGTCGAGGACGTCGTCGAGTGCCAGGTGGCGCTGGGCGGCAGAGACGCGGGCGATAACGCCCTGGTGGCTCTGGCCGGCGGCCATGCCGTCGAGCCGCGCGGCGTCGACCGGCACCACGCGCACGCCGGCGGTTTCCGCCGCCTTCAGCAAATCGCGCACGCGGCCGTCTTGGCGCGCGGCGGCGAGGTAGATTTCCTTGATGTCGTCCGCCGAATGGCGCAGCTTGGCGGTGATGGCATGGAAGCCGTGGATCAGTCGGGTGTCAGTCACGGCGTTTGCCCTTCTTGGCGGATTTTCCGGCGGACGCCGCGGCGCCCTCTTCGAACAGGCGGAAGTCGATCTTGTTCTGCCGACGGTGGATAATTGCTTCTATCATTTTTTCAAAGTAATTATTACAAATACGAATTCCATACGGGTAGCCAGCAGGAATGTTGGCCCCTATAGCGCCCCCACTTCGCTCATCAGTTCCGGATGATGATCGACCAACCGCAGCAGCTTGACCAGGGGCGCGGGCGCCTGCGTCTCGCCACGCTCGTAGCGGGAAAAGGCAATCT
Source organism: uncultured Rhodocyclaceae bacterium (assembly GCA_964632965.1). Taxonomy (GTDB): domain Bacteria; phylum Pseudomonadota; class Gammaproteobacteria; order Burkholderiales; family Rhodocyclaceae; genus Nitricoxidireducens. The sequence goes on along the minus strand of CAZWFC010000142.1, from coordinate 5,789 downwards.
TGCCGATACCGACAAGCTGGCTGGCCTCAACCTGGGTGAGCTTCAGCTTTTTGCGGATGCGGCGAATTTCCGCCTGGCGCCGTTCCCTCGCGTGGGCCAGCAACGTGTCTCCAGCCTCGCCGTAGCGGCGTGCACTTTCGTCATCGAGTATCGCCTCGCCGCAGGCCGGGCAGAACCAGCCGGTCAAGCCTTCGACCATCATGGTCTCGCCGTCGTACTCGACACGCTCAGTCCGGGATTCTTCCCGCTTCATGGCCTTGCTGCATTCCGGGCACTTCATTTTCATGGTCATAACTCCTTGAACTGGATTACCGGCGGCATGCCGTCGCCTTGGCCGGTGACCTTGATGTATGCCACCTTCCCGCCGGGCGTAGCCGCGTGATACACGTCTTGCCATACCCGATGGTCGGCGTGCGTAGTCATGGACTTGTAGAAATCGCCGCGCGTGAGGCTGCGAACCACGTCGATCATCTGCGCCACCGTGAGTCCCATAGCCAATCCGTTCCGCAGCGCCGCCATGGTGAAAGCAGCAGCGCCACGGCGGGCAGCTTCATCCTGAACCGCGGATAGCAAGTGATGGGGCTTGATCTTCTCCACGGGGAACGATCTTATCAGGATGATAAAAAATATTCAAGTTGATAAATCACAGAGAAGATGAGCGTGGCTGGCGGTGATGGCATGGAAGCCGTGGATCAGTCGGGTGTCAGTCACGGCGCTTGCCCTTCTTGGCGGATTTTCCGGCGGGCGCCGCGGCGCCCTCTTCGAACAGGCGGAAGTCGATCTTGTTCTGCTCCATGTCGACGCGCATCAACTGCACCTTGACGCGGTCGGACAGGCGATAGCGCTTGCCGGTACGGCCACCGACCATGGCGTGCGCCGCCTCGTCGAAATGGAAGTAGTCGGTGCCGAGCTCGGAGACATGCACCAGGCCTTCGATGAACACGCCGTCGAGCGCGACGAAGATGCCGAAGGGCACCACGGCCGAAATGCTGCCCTCGAACACCTCGTTGATGCGGTCCTGCATGTAGAAGCACTTGAGCCAGGCCTCGACGTCGCGCGTGGCCTCGTCGGCGCGGCGCTCGGTCGCGGAGCAGTGCAGGCCGATCGCGTCCCACGCCCCCGGCTGGTATTTCGCCTTGCCCAGCACCGCCTTGATGGCGCGGTGGATCATCAGGTCCGGATAGCGGCGGATCGGCGACGTGAAGTGCGTGTAGCTCTCGTAGGCGAGACCGAAGTGGCCGACGTTGTCGGGGCTGTAGATCGCCTGGCGCAGCGAGCGCAGCATCACCGTCTGCAGCAGCTGCTTGTCGGGGCGGTCCTGGATTTTCTCCAGCAGCAGCGCGTAATCCTTGGCCGTCGGCGCATCGCCGCCGGTGAGTTGCTGGCCGAAAGTACCGAGGAAATCGCGCAGCTTGGTCAGGCGCTCCGGCGTCGGCCCTTCGTGGACGCGATAAAGCGCCTCATGGCCGTGTGCCTTGAGAAAATCGGAGGCGCAGACGTTGGCCGCCAGCATGCACTCCTCTATCAGACGGTGGGCGTCGTTGCGTTCGTAGGGTTCGATCTTTTCGATCTTGCCGTGGTCGTCGAAGACCATGCGCGTCTCGACGGTCTCGAAGTCGATGGCGCCGCGCTTGCTTCGCGCCTTCAGCAGCACGCGGAACAGCGCATCGAGGTTCTCCAGGTGCGGCAGCAGCGGCGCGAGCTTGCGGCGTGTCGGCGCATCCTGTTCATACAGCGCGGCGGCCACCTCGGTATAGGTAAGCCGGGCGTGGGAGTAGATCACCGCGGTATAGAAGCGGTGCTGCTTGATGTCGCCGGTCGCCGAAACGGTCATGTCGCAGGCCACGCACAGGCGCTCGACCTGCGGGTTCAGCGAACACAGGCCGTTGGAAATCTTTTCCGGCAGCATCGGTATGACGCGACGCGGGAAATACACCGAGTTGCCGCGGTCGTAGGCTTCGCTGTCGAGCGCGCCGCCGGCCTGCACGTAATGGGAAACATCGGCGATGGCGACGATGAGGCGGAAGTCCTTGCCCTGGCGCTCGCAATAAACCGCGTCGTCGAAGTCCTTCGCCGTCTCGCCGTCGATGGTGACGAGCGGCAGCTCGGTCAGGTCCTCGCGGCCCTTCCAGTCGCCCTTCCTCACCTCGTCGGGAAGCTTCTTCGCCTCGTCGAGCGCCGCCTTGGTGAATTCGAACGGCAGTTCGTGCTTGCGCAGCGCGATCTCGATCTCCATGCCCGAGTCGGCATAGTTGCCGAGGATCTCGACGACGCGCCCGATAGGCTGCGACTGCTTCGACGGCTGCTCGATGATTTCGGCGACCACCACCTGGCCGTTCTGCGGCCGGGGCGCCTTGCTGCCCTTTTCCGGCGGCGCCAGCAAAATGTCCTGCGACAGGCGCCGGTTCTCGGCCACCAGATACCAGACGCCGTGTTCCTCGTAGGCACGGCCGACCACCTTGCGGTTGGCGCGCTCGGTGACTTCGACGATCTTGCCCTCGGGGCGGCCCTTGCGGTCGATGCCGACGACGCGGGCGATCGCATGGTCGCCGTGCAGCACCTTGTCCATTTCCTTGGTCGACAGAAACAGGTCGGCACCGCCCTCGTCGGGAACGAGGAAACCGAAGCCGTCCGGATGGCCCTCGACACGGCCGCGAATCAGATCCGCCTTGTCCGGAATCAGCCAGTCGCCGCGCCGGTTCTGCAGCAACTGCGCATCGCGCGCCATGGCACCGAGCCGGCGCTGGAAATCGGTGTGTTCGAAGTCCTTGACGTCGAGCAGGTCGCACAGGCGCTCGAAGGAAACCGGCACGCCCTGCTCGCCGAGCGCCTGGAGAATGTACTCGCGGCTCGGCAGCGGATAGTCGTACTTGGCGGTTTCGCGCTCGAACATCGGGTCGGCGCGGCGTATTTTGGAAATTTTGGTGGTCTTTTTGTTTGACAAGTCAGTCGATTCCGATAAAATGCGCGCCTCGCTTCACCTGCCCAGGTGGCGGAATTGGTAGACGCACTAGTTTCAGGTACTAGCGGGTAACACCGTGGGGGTTCGAGTCCCTTCCTGGGCACCAGCAGCAAAGCAAGGCCCCGTTCCCGGGGCCTTTTGCTTTTCGGGCCACCCGCTTGAGGACCCATGCGCGCATTCTACGCCCTTGGCGCGCTACCGAAGGAATCCTTGCGCCAGCCTTGCTCAGGTCGATGCTAGAATCCCCTCACCCCGCCGTGGGGGCGCTCCGTAGGAGAACCAACGTGAAAGACAACATGAATCAGTCCCGCCGCAACATGCTCAAGCTCGGTGGCATGGCCCTGGCCATGATCCCCGTAGTCGCTTTCGCCGCCAAGAACGACGGCATGCGCACCTCGATGAAGTACAAGGACACCCCCGAGGGCGACAAGGATTGCTCCAACTGCGTTCAGTTCGTCCCCGGCAAGACGCCGAAGGACCTGGGCGGCTGCAAGCTGTTCCCCGGCGATACGGAAGTGTCCCCGAAGGGTTACTGCGTAGCCTGGGCCAAGAAGCCCTGAGCCGCGACAGCGAAACAGGAACCAGGGCGCTGCGGCGCCCTTTCTTTTTGCAACCGCCGACCTGAACATGTCGAGAGACGCCGTCGTCAATTGCTAAACTAAAGTCATATTCTGCCGTTTACTGCAACAAGGCCGCATGCCTTGCCACTCGTCCATACCCATGGCGCAGACCTTGCCCAGCGAATCGCATCCGCACGAAAGCCGGCTCGCGGAGTTGACCGATACCTTGCTCGATACGAGAGCAGCGGTTCCGGTAGCCGTTCTGTCGCTGGTGGCCGCGATGTTCTTCTGCGCCTACGCGGTGCATGGCTACCTGAACGCGGACTGCTACGCCTCCCTGCATGAAGCCGAACTGGATACCGAGATCGTCGTCCTGCTCGACAGCGCCGAAGACTCGCTGACCGGGCTGCGAAAGGGAACGGCAAACACGTCGAAATGGACCAACCGCGAGTTCCAGGACTCGATCAAGGAGGCCATGCGCATTCTGGCAGATGGCCGCCAGTCGATAAAGGACAGGGCGCCACTCGCCACGATCGACTCCTTCGTCGCGATAGAGCGCAGCGTGGCACGCGCCAAATCGCTCGCAACCGACCGGGTGAATTTCATCCTGAACCATCAGGATCCGGCAGACTACGACGCGTTCGAAAAGTACCGCCTGGAAGGCAGGAACCTGGTTGCCACCGTCAAGGAGCTGGACGCGGTACTGGAAACCCTCGACAGCCGGCCAAAGAAGCTGCCAAGCACCTGCAACTGGTAGCCTCCATCCCATTCGGTGGCGGGTCGCCCGCCCTACCCAAGCGCCAGGGCGTTCGCGCATTCGATATACTGGGCGCGATAGTTTCGTCACATCCTCCCTGATCCAGAGGACTGGAGCGGACGCAGCAGGAACACCCGCGACGGATGACGCTGTGGAATACGCAAGAAAGAAGGCGCGTCAGATGAAGACCAACAAGCCTGCCGAAATCGCACGCGCAACGATACTCGTCGTCGATGACGATCCGGGCAACCTGGGTGCGCTTGGCCGCCTGCTGCGTCCGCAATACGACGTCCTGGCCGCGTCCTCCGGGGAACGCGCACTCGATATCGCCGCCGGAACGCCGCAGCCGGACCTGATCCTGCTCGATGTGATGATGCCGGGAATGAGCGGCTACGTGGTCTTCGAGCGGCTGCGCGAAAATCCCGGCACGCGCGGGATTCCGGTGATTTTCGTCACCGGCATGGACACCGAGGACGACGAAGCCGAAGGCCTGCGGATGGGAGCGGTCGACTACATCGCCAAACCCTACAAGCCCGCCATCGTGCTGGCGCGGGTTGCATCGCAACTGGCGCTCAAGAACGCGCGCGACGAACTCGCGGAGCGCAAGGCGTTTCTCGAAGCGGAGGTGATGCACCGAACCCATGCCCTGATGCTGGCCAAGGAAGCCGCGGAGGCGGCCAACAAGGCAAAAAGCGCATTCCTGGCCACGATAGGCCACGAACTCCGTACGCCGATGAACGGCGTTCTCGGCATGGCGCAACTGCTGCGCATGACCGATCTGGACGCCGAACAGCAGGAGGAAGTTGCCGCCATCGTCGGCAGTGCCGGGGAATTGCTGACGATCATCAACGACATCCTGGATTTCAGCGCGGCCGAAGATGGCCAGATCGTCGCGGCAAAGCTCGCCTGCGAGTCGCGGCCGTGGTTGCAGGAGCTCTGCGCACACTTTGCGCCGGCCGCCGCCGCGAAGAACATCGATCTGAGACTGGAGATCGACGGCGAGGTACCGGAAAGCCTGGTCGTGGATAGCGGCCAACTGCGGAGGATACTTTCGATCCTGCTGAAGAATGCCATCGGCTTCTCGGAGCAAGGCGAGATCGTCCTCAGTGCGCATGTGGAAAATACGGAAAGCGACACGGGACGATTGGTGCTGACGGTTCTCGACACGGGCATCGGGATGGCGCCGGACGTGGTGTCCAGACTGTTCCGGCCCTTTTACCAGGCGGATGCCACGAATACGCGCCGCCACGGCGGAATCGGTCTCGGGCTCGCCCTCGCCAAGAGGCTGGTCGACGGACTGGGCGGATCAATCGCGGCGACATCGACCGCAACCGTCGGCAGCAAATTCAGGGTTTCGGTTCCCTACGAACGCACTCGATGAATTCGTGGCGCGGCGAGACAGCCGTGCCTCGGCCCGCCAATCTGGCGCTGGGGTTGCCGTAAACATTGATTCAACGTGGTGCCGGGAAAGGGACTCGAACCCTTACACCTTGCGGCGGCGGATTTTGAA
>CAZWFC010000141.1:0-7515 GCA_964632965.1 uncultured Rhodocyclaceae bacterium | reverse complement strand
GGGCGCATCTGGGCAAAACCTGGATCAAGGGTTCGAATCCCTTCTTCTCCGCCAAGTAGCAAGCAAAAACGCCCCGAAAGGGGCGTTTTTGTTTTCCGTCCGCATATGCTCAATCCGTCGCCATGGCGGTCCATTCGATGGCGAGCCGGTAGCCCACCGCCAGCAGGGCCGGGCCGAGGAAGGCGCCGATGACGCCGAAGGCCAGCATGCCGCCGAGCACGCCGAGGAAGACGATGGCGAAGGGAAGGCTGGCGCCGCGGCTGATGATCAGCGGCTTGAGCAGGTTGTCGACCATGCTGACCACGAAGAAGCCCCACGCGGCCACGAAGGTTCCCCAAGCAGGCTCTCCCTGCTGAAACAGCCAGATCGCGGCGCCGCCCCATACCAGCGGCGGGCCGACGGGGACGACGGACAGGAAGAAAGTGGCCACGCCGAGCAGCACCGCACCGGGCACGCCGGCAACCGCGAATCCGATGGCGGCCAGGATGCCCTGCGCCAGGCCGGTGCCGAGGATGCCGTAGATCACGCCGGTCACCGTGCCGCGAGCGACGCCGAGCAGATAGGCGGCGCGATTGCCGCTCAGTCGCCCCAGTGCCACGCCCAGGCGTCGGGCCAGAGCCTCGCCGTGAAGGAAGAAAAAGAAGGCGAGAAATACCGACAAGGTGATGTCGATCACCCCGCGCCCGACGATGCGGCCGCCGGCCAGGGCCGCGTCCTGCGCGGGTTTGGCCAGCTTCTGCAATTCGGTCATCAGGTGCCGTCCATCGTGGGCGAACTCTTGCCAGTAGTCGTAAATGGATTGTCCGACCAGCGGCAGATTGACCAGCCAGCCGGGGGCGTCGGGCAGGCCATCCTTGAACAGGGCGGTCGCCGCCCGCCCGAGTTCGGCGACGTTGTCGGCCAACGCCAGCGCCACGGCCGCTACCGGACCGAGCAGAACGACGGTCACCAGCAAGGTCATCAGGCTGGCCGCCAGTACCCGACGTTGCCCGACGCTACGGTCCAGCCAGAGAAACGCCGGCCAACTGGTCGAAGCCAGAATGGCGGCCCAGATCAGGGCGGTAAGAAAGGGCCGGAGGACCAGTACGCAGCCGCCGACGAGCAGGGCGAGGGCAAGAATGGCGAGCGCGCGGTCGGCATTGGGGCGCAGCATGTCCGTCTCCGGATGAGTTCAGCAAGGTGTGATTATGGTCCCGACGGCACGGCCGGCGGGCGAAGATTGCACGTCTGGCGCGTTCGCGGCGACAATATCGCTCCGTCGTTTTTGTCGATACCGTCGCCGTGACAGTCCGCGTGCACTTTTCCTTCCTTGTCTGCGCCATGGCGGCAATGCTCGCCGCCTGCGCGCCGCAGCCGCCGCGCACGACGCTGGCGGTAAGCCGGGAGGCCTCACCCAACTTCGACGAGCGACGGCCGAACCTGGTGATCATTCACCACACCAGCGACGACACGCTGGAGGAGGCCCTGGGCACGCTGACCTCGCCGCAGCGCAAGGTCAGCGCACATTACCTGATAGGCCGCGACGGCAGGGTCGTCCAGCTTGTCGAAGAAAACGCCCGCGCCTGGCACGCCGGCAAATCGTGGTGGGGCGGCCACACCGACATCAATTCGGCGTCGCTCGGCATCGAACTGGACAACAACGGCTACGAGGCTTTTGCCGACGCGCAGATCGATGCACTGCTCGCGCTGCTGGCGGACATCCGTCAGCGCTACAACATTCCCGCCGCAAATTTCATCGGTCACGCCGATGTCGCCCCGACGCGCAAGGATGATCCGAGCCCACTGTTTCCCTGGCGCAGGCTGGCCGAGCAGGGCTTCGGTTTGTGGTGCGGCCCGCCGCTGCAACCGGCTCCGCCCGGCTTCGACCTGACTCTCGCGCTCGCGGCAATCGGCTATGACCCGGCCACGCCGGAGGCCTCACGACGGGCTTTCCGTCGGCACTTCGTCCCGGAGGATCAGCCGTTTTCGGATGAATACGCCAATGCGCTGGCTGTTTGCCTGCTGCAAAAGAAGGCATTTCCCGGCCCGTAAGGCGGCGGCGATTTCCGGCTTGTGCTAGTCCCGCTTTTTCTTGTCCTTGCCTGCGGCAAGTCCCTTGACGATGAGTACGATGGGGGCCAATACGATGGCGGCGATGAGCCAATAGAAAAACCAGACAGATTCCACCGTGAAGTCTCCCATCGGAGTAAAGCCGGCCTCGGGAAGGTGACGGGGCGGGGCCCGTCAATGCGTTTTCTGCGGATTGAACCCAAGCCGCTCGTCCATTCTTCTGACGAACTCGGCTTTGCCCGCGAGCGAAAGCTTCGTCAGCGCATCCAGGATTTCCGGATCGGGCGTCCCGTCATGCTCTTCAAGATGTTCGAAGATGTCGTTCAATTGGTCCGACTCTTCATTCGTCATGTCAACTCCTCCGGATATGGAGCCGACATGTTGCCGGAACTTCCTGCGCTTGTTGCCTCCGGAGAGAATGCGATTTCGCTGGCTATTCTGGCCTATCGACGAAACCCTCAGCCCGAAAGCAATTTCTGGTAGCTGGCCAGGCTGGTGGCTGTGGCGTAATTGAGGACATTGCTCTGTTGCTCCAGAAGTCCTTCGACAGCCGTGGCCTGTTGCTGGAGGGTAGTCTGCTGGGCAGTCAGGGATTGCGACCGGTTGGTCAGCGCATTGATGCTGCCGCCTACATTTCCGCCGCTGGCCAGTTCGCGGCCGGTACTGGCACCGACTTGCTGTCCAAGGCGGGTCAAGGCGCTCTTCGTCTCGGCCGATGCGGATTGCAGCGACTGTTCCAGCGCCTTGGTGTCCAAAGTGAGTGTACCGTTCTTGTCCCGCGTAATCCCGGCCTGCTTGAGGTCGGCGAGTCCGCTGCCGCTCGTCAGCGACCGCGCCAAGTCGTTGCCGGCCATCTTCGCTCGCACGTCCGACGCCAATGCGCCTGCCTTGCTATCCGCACCGCTGACGGCGCTGCTGACCGCCTGCGTGGCCTGGTTATAGGTGTTGACGAAGGTCTGGGCAGCTTTCACCACATCGCTGTTGCTGGCGGTCTTGCTGGCAGCAGTATCAGCCAAGCTCGTCGCCGCAGTCTTCGCGCTACCGAAGGCGCTACTGATCTGACCATAGGCGGACAATTGCACGCTCGTGGATTCGAGTTGCTGGCTCAGACGCTTGTTGGCCGGCGCCAGAAGCTGGCTCGCGCTGTTCGCTGAACCGCTCTGTGCACTTTGCCCAAGCCGTGCAAATTGAACTTGAGTCTTGACAATGCTTGCCAGATCCATGATTTCACTCCTTCATCCACCTGCGCTTTCACTCTAGCACAGGGTCGGAATCCTGCCTTTTGGCAGCTCCGATCTCAACGGATATTGACCGGGCATGACGTGCCGCCTTGTCATTCAAAGGCCATAGGACTATGATTTTCATAGGCAAGCCGAGAACCGATCATGGCAACCGTTTCCTCCACCTCCGGCGCGAATCAATACGGCGTGCAACAGCTCAGGTTGCAGGCGGCGAAGCGCAATGCCGATCAGGCGGAGCAGACTGCCCAGGCCCTCGCGGCGCAAGCCCGCGACGCGCAGCGTGTGGCGGCTAGGGCACAGGAGGATGCGCGGACTCTCGGTGTCCAGTCCAATCAGGCACAGGCGAAAGCCGGGCAGGCGCGGCAGGGCCTTGCCGCCATAAGTTCCGCCCAGCAGTCCGTTGCGCAACTGTCGAATACCGTCGATCAGGTACTTGGTCGTCAGTCGTCGCCGGCAACGGCGACGCAGGGCGCCACGGCCAAGCCGGCCACGGCCGGCACGGCACCCGTAGTGAATACCCAAGGTCAGGTGACGGGCAAGATCATCAACACCACGGCCTAGAACGCCGTAGAGGATGCCTTGCCGCGAGCGCAATTTGTTTCTTTGCCTCTGCTGCAATTTTTGGGGGCTACAATGCGCCGTCCGCGAATTGCACGACGCACCCCATATGATCCACAGCATCAAGGAATTCTTCAGCCAGTTCATCGAGCCCGGTGCGCGGCAGGCCGAAGGCGGCGGCGAACACGCCTTGCAGATCGCCACGGCGGCACTGCTGCTGGAAATGATGCGCATGGACGAGCACATCGCCGACGAAGAACGAATCGCCATTGCCGCGGCCTTGCGCCTGCAGTTCGGTCTCGATCCCGTCCAACTGGACACCCTGATCGCCCTCGCCGAACAGGAAGCGCATCAGGCCAGCGACTACTACCAGTTCACTTCGCTGATCAACAAGACCTGCGACGCCGCACAGAAGGTTCGCATCGTCGAAAACCTGTGGCGGGTCGCAATGTCCGACAGCCACCTCGATGCCCACGAATTGCACCTGATGCGCAAGATCGCCGACTTGCTCCATGTCGGTCACGCCGACTATGTCGCCGCCAAGCAGCGCGCCCGCGAAGCGACCGGCCTGGCGCCATCGTCGTAGCCGTTGCGCGATACAGATCGGCTTCAGGAATCCGAGCGATGCAAACTCGAAACGAACCCGGCGTGCTGGGCAAATTCTTCACCCTGGTGTTCGGGGCGGTCCTGCTCGTTCTCGGGCTCATGTTCTCCATGATCGTGCTGGCCGTCGTCGCCGTAATCGCCCTGGCGGCGTTCGGCTATTTCTGGTGGAAGACGCGCGCATTGCGCAAGGCCATGCGCGAACGTCCGCCCGACGGAGAGTCGCCCGGCCAGGTGATCGACGGCGAGGCCATCGTCGTCGAGGAGTATCGCATGCGAGAAGGAACCGTTCTGCCGCGCGAACCGCTGGAAAAGTGAACCTTGTTGCGCGGGAACACGCCGTTCAGGGCGCGATTTGAAGCTGCCCCGGATCGACCAGCAGGAAGCGCGCCGGGCGTCCTGACTCGCGGCTGCCGTCGTCGCTGACGATGACGATGCGCTGTCGGCCGTCGATTGTCGCCGGGCTGACCCCTTCGGCGTGTTCGAAGCCGGGCAGGCCGGGAACGTTGACACGCCGTGGCCGGTCGTCCGGCTTGCCGCTCCAGAACCACAATTGGAACTGCACCTGTTCCTTGGCGACCGGACCGCTGATGACCAGGTAACCGCCGAGCGCCGGGATCCAGGACATGCCGCGAAGGCCGTGGCCGCCAAGGTCGAGGGCGATCAGTCGTGGTGAAATCCGTGGCACTGTGCCGGTTTCGAAGACGGCGGACGGGTTTTCCAGACTGGCGATAATGGCCCGCTGCTCCAGCAGCGGGCTGCGAAACCCGATCAGCAGGCGCTGGCCGTCCGGAGTCACCTCCAGGGCCTCGATATTGAGCCCGCCCTCCGCCTTGACCTCCCTGACCTCGGCGGCGGCAGCCAGAACGGGATGCGCTGCGGTCAATGCAGCCTTCAGTCCCTTGGCCACCACGGGCGACGCGATACGCTCACCCTCGATGCGGAAGCGCACCAGTTTCTCGCGCGATTTCTTCTCTTCCCCCGCGTTGTTGCGCGAATGAGAGGTGACGGCATAGATGAATCCGGCGGTATCGGCGGCAATGCCTTCCAGATCGTCCAGCTTCGGCAAGTCGTCCGCAGCGAGCGGGGCGCTGCGGGTCGATCCGTCCGGACGGATTGTGACCAGACTGAAAGGCGATGCCTTCTCGTCCTCCACGACAAGGAAGCGGCCATCCGGCAATTGCTGGATGGCGGACGGTTCGTAGATGCCGGTCAGAGCGAGAAACATGAGGATGTCCGCGGGCGTCATGCCGAAGATTGCGGGTGGCGCTTCAGTGCACCGACGGCAAAGGATAGCCAGGCCAGGATGAAGGCGGCGCCGCCCAGGGGCGTTACGGCGTGGAAAACGTGAATGCCGGCAATGCTGCGCAGGTAGAGGTTGCCGCTGAACAGGACGATGCCTGCCAGAAGCAGCCAGCCGGATGCGACGAACCAGCGGTTGGCCGGAGCGTGCGTCAGGACGAGGCCGACGGCCAGCAGGCCGAGGGCATGGAGCTGATGGTAGTGGAGCGCGGTCGGGAACCAGTTGCCCGGATCGTTGCCCTCCAGGAGGGCCTTCAGCCCGTGCATGCCGGCGGCGCCGAGCGCGACGGTCAGCGCCAGATTGAGGGCGCCGAGGACGAGGAAGCTGCGGGCGGACGTCGGCAGGGGAGTCATCGGGGTCACGGGGAGATGTTTCCGGGAATCGGCATCGTAAACCTATCCGGCGCTCGGAGCGGCAAAGCGGGAGGCCGGTTCTACGGCGCCGGGTGGAGCGACGCCGGCCTGGCGCGCTCGGCCAGATAGCCCAGGCCGAGTTTCGGCAGTTTCGCGTGCAGGCGTTCCGGATAGGCCGTGGCCAGCAGGACGAGCCGTGCTTCGCCGTGACCATGTCCATGGAGGCGCAGCACCTGCTGCGCCACCGCCGCCGTGACGTCGACCAGTTCCGCCTTGCCGGCCACCAGGGGGGCGAGCAGGGGGGCGAGGAAGCTGTAGTGGGTGCAACCGAGAACCAGCCGGTCGATCCGGTCGTCGAGCAGCGGCGCGATCTTCATCCGCACCTCGGCGAGGAAATCCGGGTCGTCGAGATGCAGGGTCTCGACGCGCGTCGCCCAGCCGGGGCAGGGCTCGACATGCACATGGACGCCCTGCGCATGTTCGCGGATCAGGCGGGCCAGACGCTCGCTTCTGGCGGTCGATTCGGTGGCCAGCACGGCGATGCGGCGCGAGCGGCTGGATTGCGCTGCCGGTTTGACGCCGGGCTCGACGCCAACGACCGGAATGCCCTGCAGATCGTCGCGCAGCGCTTGCACCGCCGCCGCCGTGGCGGTGTTGCAGGCCACCACGATCATGCGGCAGCCTTGTGCGACAAGGTCGCGGCCGATCTCCAGCACGCGGCCGCGAATGAACTCGTCGTCCTTGTTGCCGTAGGGGACGTGGGCCGTGTCGGCGAGATAGACGAGGTCGGCGCGCGGACACGCGCGCGCGATCGCCGCCAGCACCGAGAGGCCGCCGAGGCCCGAGTCGAAGACGCCGATCACGCGACGTTCAGGCGCTCGTGCCGGGGCTCAGTGATGGCCGCCGATGGCGGAAACCGGAATCTTGCCGATCTTGAGCATCCATTCGTGCGGGCCGGTCTCGTGCACCGAGGTGCCGCTGGAATCGACGGCCACGGTCACCGGCATGTCCTTGACGTCGAACTCGTAGATCGCTTCCATGCCGAGGTCGGCGAAGCCGACGACCTTGGCCGCCTTGATGGCCTTGGCCACGAGATAGGCGGCGCCGCCGACGGCCATCAGGTAGGCCGACTTGTGCTTCTTGATTGCCTCGATGGCGACGGGGCCGCGCTCGGCCTTGCCGACCATGGAAATGAGGCCGGTCTGGGCCAGCATCATCTCGGTGAACTTGTCCATGCGCGTCGCCGTTGTCGGGCCGGCCGGGCCGACCACTTCGTCCCTGACCGGATCGACCGGGCCGACGTAATAGATGACGCGGTTGGTGAAGTCGACCGGCAGTTTCTCGCCCTTGGCGAGCATGTCCTGGATGCGCTTGTGCGCGGCGTCGCGGCCGGTGAGCATCTTGCCGT
>CAZWFC010000140.1:0-7522 GCA_964632965.1 uncultured Rhodocyclaceae bacterium | reverse complement strand
GATTTGCCGTGGTCGATATGGGCGATGATCGAAAAATTGCGGATATGCTGCATGGAGAGGAAACAAAAAAGGTGCTTTTTCAGCACCTTGCATGGAGAAACAAGGGGGCGAATTCTAGCGGAAAACGGAGTTTCAGTGGAGACTAATGCGTGCGCAAGCAGGCATTACGTCGAAACCAAACGACCCAAATATTCACGTACTTTCGGTACATCGAGGAAGTAATGGCAGAGCTCCTGCCCCTCGGCTTCCAGCACGGGCACCAGTTCGTCGTATTTTGCTTCCAGCACGGGATCGGCATCGACATCGATCACCTCCATCTCGAACGAGAACTCGCCGCGCAATTCCTCCAGCGCGGCGAGCATGTCGTGGCAGAGATGGCAGTACTGCCGGCTGAAAAGCCTGAGCTTATTTGTCACCGACGCCCTTGATGATGATGAAGGTCTGGTTCTCGCCGCGCCGCACCAGCAGCGTGATCGTCGAACTCTTGTCGAATTTGGCGAGCAGGCCGTTGAACTGTTCTATGGACTTGACGTCCGACTGCACGCCCTTGTTGATCAGCGCCAGGATGATGTCGCCCTGGCGCAGATCGGTACGCGCGGCGCCGTTGCGAACCTCCTCGACGAACAAGCCGTGCGAGACGCCCAGTTGCTTGCGCTGCTCTGCGGAGGGCTCGGACAGCACCAAGCCCAGTTTGTTGGCCGCCGCGGGATCGGCCGACTTGCCCTGGCGCGCCGCCCGGCCGGCCAGTTTTTCATCCGGCATCTCGGCGATGGTGACGGCAATGTCCTTGTTGCCGCCCTTGCGCCAGATCTGCATCGTCGCACGGGAACCCGGTTTCGTGCCGCCGACGATGCGCGGCAGGTCGGCGGACTGATTGACCGCCTTGCCTTCGAAGCGAAGGATGATGTCGCCGGCCTCGATGCCCGCCTTGTCGGCCGGACCGCCCTTCTCGACAGTGGTCACCAGTGCGCCTTGCGGCTTGGGCAAGCCGAAGGACTCGGCCAGATCCTTGGTCACTTCCTGGATCACGACGCCGATGCGGCCGCGCGTGACCTTGCCGTTGGCCTTGAGCTGCGACTGGACTTCCATCGCCACATCGATGGGAATGGCGAAGGCGATGCCCTGATAGCCGCCGGAGCGGCTGTAGATCTGGGAGTTGACCCCGACCACCTCGCCGCGCATGTTGAACAACGGCCCGCCCGAATTGCCGGGATTGATGGCGACGTCGGTCTGGATGAAGGGGACAAAATTTTCCTGCGGCAGCGAACGCCCCTTGGCACTGACGATGCCGGCGGTCACGCTGGCATCGAAGCCGAACGGCGAGCCGATGGCCACCACCCATTCACCGACTTTCAGCTTGGCCGGATCGCCCAGCTTCACCACCGGCAGCCCGGCCGCCTCGATCTTGATCAGGGCCACATCGGTGCGCTTGTCGGCACCCAGCACCTTGGCCTTGAACTCGCGCTTGTCCGTCAGCTTGACCAGAACCTCGTCGGCGCCGTCGACAACATGCGCATTGGTCAGGATATGCCCGTCGGCACTGACGATGAATCCTGACCCCAGCGACTCGTTCTTGAATTCCCGCGGGATACCGGGCTGCTGGCGAGGAATGAAGCGCTTGAACAATTCGAAAGCCGGATCGTCCTCGTCGAACGGGAACTGCTGCATCATCCGGCTGTGCTTGATGACCTGCGTCGTACTGATATTCACCACGGCCGGCCCCTGCTTCTCGACCAGTTCGGTGAAATCGGGCAACTCCTTGCCCTGGGCGGCGGCCCAGGCGGAGAAAATGACCAGCGAAAAAGAAACGAGGAGTCGTTTGATCATGCTCAGGCTTCCTTGTCGATAGAAATAACGTGCGATTTGAGTCTCATGGTGAGCCAGGGTTCCCTGCCCTGCGCAAACAAGCGCAGGACAGCCAACCCGACCAGCAGGCCGATCGCCGCACCGGCGACCGCGGGCAACCCTTCGCCGCCCCACGCCGAACCGGCCGCACCGCCAGTCAAGACGAACAGCAGCGGCATCAGGTAGGAAAGCACGGCCGCCTTCAGCACCGCGCCATCGGGTACGGAGACGATAACCGCATCCCCCGGTCGGGCGCCGACAGAATTGCTCAGCGAATAATGCCGCGGGCCGGCCTGGGACTTGCCGCAACCGCCTTTGTCGCCGCATTTGCCGCAGGCAGACGCCATCGCATTGACCTCGACGAACGCGACATCCCCTTCGACACGGGTGACTACGGCTTCGCTCTCGGTCATTTCTGTTTCACCTCGATGCCTTCAGCCAGTTTTTTCAGGCTGGCCGGCGGTACATCGCCCATGAGGACGAACAGGTAGTCGCCGGCAACCCGCTTGTACGCATTGACCGCACCCATGGCGAAAGCGCCGGTTTCCGGCTTGCTGCCGCGCAGCGGCTCGACGAAAACGGAAATCGCCGCCAAGCCGTCGGAAAACACGATATGCGTCATTTCGGGCGCATCGGGCTCCACCTGGCGCTTCATGCCCACGACCTTGCGGAATCCCGGCAACGGCGTGCGAAACAGCCACGCGTCGTTCTCGCCGCGCGTTTCGTTGGTGCGCACATCGAGTACTTTCCAGTCGCCGCCCCCCATATCGGTGCGGGGCTTCAGCTTGCTGCGGTCGACCGGGCCGCCGATGCGCAACTCGGTGAAGGCGAAGGTTTCGAGCAATTCGCCGCGCTCGCCGACCAGCCCGGCCTTGAGCAGCAAACCGGAATTGCTGTCGATCCAGAACTGGTGGCCGTAGCGCAGATCATCCTTGGGCTCGATGAGAACGGACTGGCTTTCGAAACCGGCAACGCGGCCCGTCGCACCTTTGCGTATTACGTAGTGCTCAGTCAATCCTGCCAGGCTCGCCGGCAGGAGTGCGGGAAAAGTCTGCGCCTGGCGCCCCTTGCGGCGTTCCACGATCAGCAGACGGCTTTCCGGCAGAAAACATTTGACGACATCGTTGTAGCGCAGCACCTCGCGCGGACTGCCGTCGAGAACTTCGAGACGCTCCAATTCGTTGCCAGCTTCGACCACATGGGTGATGCGCGAAATCTCGGTCCTGCTGCCGCTCTGGTAGATGAAAGTACCGGCATAGGTCAGCTTCTGAGCGGCCGAAGCCACGCGCTGGAGCCACTGCAGCGCATCCGCCGGCGGCTCGGCCCAAGCGGGCAGGGCAAGTCCGGCAATCGCCCAGAGAATCAGGAAACGCCTCATTTGGCCATAGCCGTTCCGGTCGCCGCCACCGTGCGGATATGCTCGGTGCCGCCGCGAAACTGAAGCGAACTGGATTGCGCTTGATGGGCGACGAGATATTCCTGCATCTCGCGGGATACCTGCCGCACAGGCTGGACGACAAGCGGTTCCTTTTGCGCCAGGGTTTGCACCGGCCTCTGTCCGCCATCCGGAACCAGCGCCATCCAACCGACCACGGCCACGCCGGCGACCGTCGCCGCCAGCGCCATGACGGTCCGGCGCCACTCCGTACGCCCGGAAGCCTGCGGCGCAAGCACCACCGGTTCGTCGCGCAGGGCATCCATGACGCTGGCGGCGATGTCCGCATCAAGCGATCGCTCGCCTTTCAGGGCATCTCCGATCAGCAGGTATTCCTGCCAATTGCCGCGCAGATTCGCGTCGCGTTTCAACGCATCGAACACGGCCTTGTTTTCATGTTTCTCAAGTTCCCCGTCCATGAGCAAGGAAAGTCTGGTCTTCATGCTCTCACCGCCTTCTCACCATCTACGATCCGGCCCGGTATCCAGCAGGGGCCGTAGTTTTTCGGCGATCGCGTCGCGTGCGCGAAATATCCGCGACCGCACCGTGCCGATCGGACAATCCATCACAAAGGCAATTTCTTCATAAGACAAGCCATCGATTTCCCGCAGCGTGATCGCCGTGCGCAAGTCTTCCGGCAGTTTTTCCATCGCCGCATTGACCGTGTTGGCTATCTGCTTCGACATCAGCAAATGCTCCGGCGTATCCGCGTCCCGCAGCAAGTCGCCTTCAGCATACGACTCCGCCTCTTCGCTATCGACGTCGGTCGACGTCGGCGCGCGGCGGCCGTTGGCAACCAGCCAGTTCTTCGCGGTATTGACGCCGATGCGGTACAGCCAGGTGTAAAACGCGCTATCGCCCCTGAAGTTGGGCAACGCCCGATAAGCCTTGATGAAGGCTTCCTGCGCCACGTCTTCGACCTCGGCCGGGTCACGAATCAAGCGCGAGAGCAGACGCATCAGCTTGCGCTGATACTTGGTGACCAACAACCCATAGGCCTGTTTGTCACCCGCCTGCACTCGTTCAACGAGCGCCTGATCCGCTTCGCGGTCTCCCATGTGCCCCGTTTGTTGTTCAGGCCTTGCGGCCAGGGTGGTCAGTATACTCGAACAGGGTACTCGGGAATCCCGCTCCCACAGCGTCTTTCCGCTGCATAGAAGACCAGACCCTGCACGAATAGTTCCACTCGTCCAAAGGGCAATCTGCGGCAGGATCGCATGCTATATTCGGCCACCTATGGCACGCGACTACCTTCGCCAATACGACGTTCTCGTCATCGGCAGCGGACTGGCTGGACAGTCCCTGGCGCTGCGCCTCGCGGAATCGCGGCGCGTGGCCCTCGTCACCAAGCGCACCCTCGAAGACACGGCCACCGCCTGGGCACAAGGCGGCATAGCCGCCGTCCTCGACGCGGCTGATTCGGTCGAGGCGCATATCCAGGACACATTCACCGCCGGTGCCGGGCTATGCGATCCCGCAGCCACGCGCTTCGTCGTCGAACACGGCCATGCCGCCATCGAATGGCTGATCGCCCAGGGCGTGCCCTTCACCCGCGACAACTCCGCATTCGGCTTTCATCTGACGCGCGAAGGCGGCCACAGCCACCGGCGCATCATCCATGCCGACGATGCCACGGGTGCGGCGGTCCAGGAAACGCTGACGGAAAAAGTCCGCAAGCACCCGAACATCGAAGTACTCGAACGACACATCGTCGTCGACCTGATCACCGGGGAAAAACTCGGCCTGAAGACACAGCGCTGCTGGGGCGCCTACATCCTCGACATCGACAACGACGAGATCTTCACACTCGGCGCCCAGCATACGGTGCTGGCCACCGGTGGCGCCGGCAAGGTCTATCTCTACACGACCAACCCCGATACCGCCACGGGCGACGGCGTCGCCATGGCCTGGCGTGCCGGCTGCCGCGTCGCGAACATGGAATTCGTGCAGTTCCATCCGACCTGCCTCTACCATCCGCACGCCAAATCCTTCCTCATCACCGAGGCGATGCGCGGCGAAGGCGGCATCCTGCGCCTGCCGGACGGTACGCGCTTCATGCCTGAGCACGACGAGCGCGCCGAGCTCGCACCGCGCGACATCGTCGCCCGCGCCATCGACTTCGAGATGAAGAAGCACGGTCTCGACTGCGTCTTCCTCGACGTCACCCACAAGTCGCCGGTCTTCATCGCCAGTCACTTCCCGAACATCTACGCGCGCTGCCAGAAGCTCGGCATCGACATCGCGCGCCATCCGATTCCGGTCGTTCCCGCCGCGCACTACACCTGCGGCGGAGTCGTCGCCGACCTCGCCGCACGCACCGATGTACCCGGCCTCTATGCCGTCGGCGAAGCCGCCTGCTCGGGCCTGCACGGCGCCAACCGCCTGGCCAGCAACTCCCTGCTCGAATGCGTGGTGTTTGCAGAAAGCGCGGCGCGCGACATCCTCGCCGACAAGCCGGCCAAGATGCCGAAGCTGCCGCCCTGGGACGAAAGCCGCGTCACCGACGCCGACGAGGAGGTCGTCATCGCCCACAACTGGGACGAACTGCGGCGCTTCATGTGGGACTACGTCGGTATCGTGCGCACCAACAAGCGGCTCGAACGGGCGATACACCGCATCAAGCTGCTGGAGCGCGAGATCGACGACTACTATGCCAACTTCCGCGTCAGCAACGACCTGATCGAACTGCGCAACCTGGTCCTCACCGCACACCTGATCGTCAGGAGCGCACAACAGCGCAAGGAAAGCCGCGGCCTGCACTTCAGCCGCGACTATCCGCTGATGCTGCCGAAGGCAAAAGACACGGTGCTGAAGCCCCGAGGTTAGCCGCTCTATTCCGTCGCGGCCTTCCAGCGCAGCCACAGGCGCAACTGCCGTAAGTCTTCGTCCGCCATGGAATCCGGCGCCAGGGTCAGCGCGACGGATTTTCCTTCCAGCCGCATGCGCAGGACGACGAGCCAGGGAAATACCGTGGTCTGCGCATCGACCTGCGCTTCGGCAAGCGCGCCGTCGCGGCGCTCGACCTCCAGCCGCCCATCGGAGCGCAGCGTCAGGGAAAGAAACGGCAGACGCCAGGCGCGCCGCCCGAGACTCAGCGCCAGCGCGAATCCCGACAAGCCTTTCAGGAGAAGTGGAATATCTGTCAGCAGCAGCCCAGCGAACACGAGGCCGTGCGCGACGAGAAGCGCGGCTACCAGCATCGGCGACGCTTTCAGCCGCAACGTGACGGGCAGCAGCATCGCCGCCCGCCCCGCTTACACGCGGCGGAAGGCCAGCGTGCCGTTGGTGCCGCCGAAGCCGAAGTTGTTCTTCATGGCGACGTCGATCTTCATGCTGCGCGCGGTATTGGCGCAGTAATCGAGATCGCATTCGGCATCCTGCTCGAAGATGTTGATGGTCGGCGGGGAAATCTGGTGATGGACGGCCAGGGCTGTCAGTACCGATTCGAGACCGCCGGCGCCGCCGAGCAGGTGTCCGGTCATGGACTTGGTGGAGTTGATGACCAGCTTCCCGGCCGCATCGCCGAACGCGAGCTTGATCGCTTCGGTCTCGTTCTTGTCGCCCAGCGGAGTGGACGTGCCATGGGCGTTGACGTACTGGACGTCAGCCGCATTGATGCCGGCATCCTTCAGCGCGTTGACCATGCTGCGACGCGGACCGTCGGTGTTGGGCGCGGTCATGTGGTAAGCGTCGCCGCTCATGCCGAAACCGGCCAGTTCGGCGTATATCTTCGCGCCGCGCCGCTTGGCATGCTCGTATTCCTCGATCACCATGACGCCTGCGCCCTCGCCGAGGACGAAGCCGTCGCGATCCTTGTCCCAAGGACGGCTGGCCGTCGCCGGGTCGTCGTTGCGGGTCGACAGCGCCTTGGCGGAAGCGAAACCGCCGATCGCCAGCGGCGTCACCGTCGATTCGGCGCCACCGCAGACCATCACATCGGCATCGCCGTACTGGATCATGCGGTAGCCGGTGCCGATGGCGTGCAGGCCCGTCGTGCAGGCCGTCACCACCGCGATATTCGGCCCCTTCAGCCCGAACATGATCGAGAGATTGCCCGAGATCATGTTGATGATGGTGCCGGGAATGAAGAAAGGCGAAATCTTGCGCGGCCCGCCGGCCAGGTAGTCGTTGTGTGTATCCTCGATCATCGGCAGGCCGCCGATACCCGAGCCGATGTTCACGCCGATGCGATCGGCGTTTTCGGCGCTGACCTCCAGCCCGGAATCACGAAACGCCTGAATG
>CAZWFC010000139.1:0-7715 GCA_964632965.1 uncultured Rhodocyclaceae bacterium | reverse complement strand
GAGCGAGCACTCGCTGTCGGGGTCTTCGGCCAGGAACTTGCGGCCGGTGTTGGTCATCTCGCTCGGGCTGGCGAACACCTCGGCGCCCCAGGTGTGCATCATCGAGCGGCGAAAGGGCTTCTGGTCATAGGTGATCCTGACCATGTAGATGCGCACCTAGATGCCGAACATCTGGCCGGCGAAAGACAGCGACGAACCCCACTGGCCGGCGGCGGTCTCCGTCACCAGTCGCTTGGTGCCGGCGATCTTGTTCAGGTAGGCCTGCGGGATCGCCGAGTTGGGCTTGTGCGAGCCGGTCGGGGAAACGCCTTCGTACTTGTAGTAGATCTTGGCCGGCGTGCCGAGCGCCCGTTCCAGCCGCACGGCGCGGATCAGCGGGGTCGGCCGCCACAGGCGGTAGGCGTCGCGGACTTCCTCGGGAATCGCGATCCAGCGCTGGCCCGACATCTCCTGTTCGAGAATGGTGTCCGGGAAGATCACACCCATCTGTTCCGGCCCGACCGGCTTGCCGTCCGGCCCGAGCGGCGGCAGCGGCGCATTCGGCATGTCGGCGACGACGTTGTACCAGTGGGTCGGTATCTCGCTCTCGTCGAGCATGATGCGGGTCGCGGTCATGGTGTTTCCTCCCTGGGTATGGTGCGAAAGCCCGCTAACTTACCGCAAACCGGGTCTTCCGGCATCCCCGGCAGTCAATTCCGCGTCACATAAAGAGAACTGAGGCCGCCCTAACCAATCCGAATTGCCCGCCCCGTCCACGGCGACTATGCTGCCCGCCCAACGACACGACAACAGACCGAGGAGTTTCACCGTGCAATCCGGCCCGCGAGAGATCGTCACCCCGTTCCGTCCGATTCCGCTCGACGTCCCCGAGGGCATGAAGCCCAACGAATTCTTCAACAGCGCCGAGAACCTCAACGACCTGGTGCACAACAACGGCCTGCTGCAAAACCCGGAAGGCCTGCTGCTCTACCGCAAGGCGCTTGGCCACAGCAACGAATTCGACGCCTCGATCATCTACAACACCTCGCAGAGCATCCTCGATCCGCTCGGCCGCCCGGTGCGCCGGACGCAAGTGCCGGAAGCGGTGAAGAACGTCTGGAACCGCATGAACCAGGTCATCATCGACTACATGCTGGAGCGCTACCCCGACCCGGACGCGCACCTCGTGCTCGCCGGCGAGGCCAGCCTCGACGCCACCTGGCCGCTGACCTCGCCCGGCGTGCCGAGCATCCGCATGCTGCACAACCATTTCATCGTCTTCGACAAGCGCGAACTGCACGACGCGCCGCTCGCCGACAGCAACAACCCCAACCTCACCGACGGCGGCCAGCACTCGCTGTTCCAGGCGCACATGCGCGACGTCTATCGCGCCTTCTTCGACGAGCTCGACCTGGAAATCCTTCAGCCCTGCCAGCAGGGCTCCTGCCGCATCGCGCAGACCGGCTACCCGCAGGGCCTGCCGAGCTGGGAAATCGTCGGCGGCGCCGCCATGCTCAAGGAAGTGCGCTTCTGGAAGGAATACGACATCATCCTCAAGGGCTTCATCGATTTCTACCGCGCCTTCTTCAGCCAGGTATCGACGCGCAACGCGCCGCTGCCGCGCGACATCAATTTCCCCGAACTCGTCGAAGCCCGGCTCCAGTTCAACAACGACTTCCTCAAGACGGCGAAGATGGTGCGCGACCGCTGCATCACGGACGCCAAGTACGCCAACGCGATCCGCTGGCAGCCGGCCTTCAAGCAACTGATCTACCGCAACGACGCCGGCAAGCTCATCGTCACCATCAGCCAGAATTCCATCGGCAACGCCATCACCGAGCTGCTCGGCGTGGTGGTCAAGCGCGCGCCCGATGCCGACGCCTACGGCCGCGCCGAGCCGGCGCTGATCGAAAAACTGCTGGAGGTGCGCCGCCGCCTCGTCGAGGCCGACCTCGGCACCGGCATCGCCACGCCGTACTGGGGCGCCGCGTGATAAGGGTCGCCGCAGCCGTCAGGGCGCTCGTCGCCATGGTCGCCATGATCGCCGCGGCCGCCGCGTTGCCGGCCCATGCCGCGGACAACACGCTGCTGATCCAGATCGAGCCGGATGGCCGCTACAAGGTCTGGCACACCGAGGGCGCGACCCATCTCGACGACGAGGAGCTGCTCGACCTGGCGGCGAGCGCCCGGCCCGAGGGCGGCGAAACCCAGGCCACCAGCGCCGGTCCGGCCCGCGCCTTTGCGGTCAAGGAAGGCGTGCTGGTCGTCGTCGCCGACGCCCCGTCGGACAAGACGCTGCTGATCGACCGCGACGAATGCGGCGGGGTGAAGCTGTGGCATTCCGAAGGCGCCACGCAACTGACGGACGAGCAATTGACCGAACTCGTCCTCAGCGCCCTGCCCGGCGGCGGCAAGAACCTGCGGCTCGGGGAAAACCTGGCGAAGGCGTTCGCCGGCAGGATCGGCGTCACCGCGACGATCTGGAAGCCGGCCGTGCGCCGCTAGGGTCTGTACAGACCCTAGGCAGTGGTCTTGCGCTGGATCAGTTCGATCTTGTAGCCATCCGGGTCCTGCACGAAGGCGATCACGGTGCTGCCGCCCTTCATCGGTCCGGCTTCGCGCACGACATTGCCGCCGCGGCGCTTGATCTCGGCGCAGGCGGCGTAGGCATCTTCGACCTCGATGGCGACATGGCCGAAGGCGTTGCCGAGCTCGTAGGCCGCCATGCCCCAGTTGTACGTCAGTTCCAGCACGGCGGCGTCCATCTCGTCGTCGTAGCCGACGAAGGCGAGCGTGAATTTTCCCTCGGGATAGTCGTTGCGCCGCAGCAGGCGCATGCCCAGCACCTCGGTGTAGAAGGCCAGCGACCGCTCCAGGTCGCCGACGCGCAGCATGGTGTGGAGTATGCGCATGATGATGTTCCTCAGCTCAGATCAGGGGAATCGTGGCGGCGCGGGTCTTGAGTTCGCGCCGCGCCGCGCGCCAGTCCGGGCAGAGGCGCTCCACTTCGACCCAGAAGCGCGGGCTGTGGTTCATCTCGATCAGGTGGGCGAGTTCGTGGGCGACGACGTAATCGACCAGCGCCAGCGGCAGGTGGATCAGCCGCCAGTTGAGGCGCACGCCGCTGTGCCGGCTGCAGCTGCCCCAGCGCGTGCGCGCCGAGGAAAGCCCCAGCGGCGGCGGCAACCGGCCCATGCGCTCTGCGTACAGGGCGACGCGCTCGGTGAAAACTTCGAGGGCGCGCCGTTGCAGGCCGCGCCGCGCCAGCGTGTCGAGGTCGGCATCGGCCCGCGCCGCGAGCACGAGCAGCTTGTCTTCCCACAGGACGCGATTGGCGCCGGTGGTGACGCGCACGCGCGCCTCGCCGTCGAGAAAAGGGATGGCGACGCCGTCGCGGATGGCGAGATGGCGCTGCGAACCGCGGGCGACATGCTCGTCGAGCTTCTTCAGCACCCACTCGCCGTGCAGATGCACGAAGGCCTCGATCTCCGCCAGCGGCAGCAGGCGCGGCGCGCCGATGCGCAGGCCGCGTTCGTCGATGGACATGGTCAGGCGGCGCCGGCCGGTTTGCAGTTCGTAGGCGACGATGCGCGCGCCGATCTGCACATGCCGTTTCTTCGGCAGTGGCGAAGCGGGCGGCAGGCGAAAGAGGGAAAGCTGCTCGGACAGCGTCATGCGGCGCAGGCGAAGAGGTCGCCGCTATCGCCGGCGACCGGCAGCTTGGCGATGGCCGGCGCGATGGCCTGTTCGATGGTCGACATCGGCTGCTCGATCAGGCGCCAGTTGCAGCGCAGGCCGCCGCGGCCGTCGGGCTGAACCCAGCTGGCGCGCGCGGCGAAGGACAGCGAACAGGACGGGATGTCGCGCCCCAGGCGCCGCGCCTGCACGGCGATGCACACGGCCAGGAGCCGCGCGGCCTCCTTGCGCAGCCAGGTTTCGGCGCCGTCCTGCACCTGGCGCGGCGTCGCTTCGGGCGGCAGCGGCAGATGCAGCACGCCGTCTTCGAGCGTGGCGGTACGGCGCCGGGTATCGAGCGCCAGCGCGATCTCGCCGCCGAGGTAGGGCAGGCGCGTGCCGTCGCGCCAGCGCGCGCCGGGATCGGGGGCTTCGCAGTCGAGCCGCAACGCGAGCTGCGGCGGGCGCTGTTTGGTTCCGGCGTAACGCCCGCTCGCGTGGGGGTTAGCCGGCACTGAAACTTCGCTGCGCTTCGTTTTCATGGGCATACAAGGCGGGGCTGATCCTGCGCATCTCGCTTTCGATCCAGGCTTCGGCGCGAAGGTTGATATCTTCCGCGGACAGCCCCTTCGGGTCAATGGCCGGACCGATGCTGACGGTGACGACGCCGGGGTGCTTGACGAAGGCGTTGCGGCGCCAGAATTCCCCCGAGTTCAGGGCCACCGGCACCACCGGCGCGCCGCTCTTGACGGCCAGGTAGGCGCCGCCGATCTTGTAGCGCTTCTTGTGGCCGGGCGCAACGCGCGTGCCTTCGGGAAAGATCACCACCGAATAACCGTCGGCCAGGCGCAACCCGCCGCGCGCCGCCACCTGCGTCAGCGCCTGCTTGCCGGCGCCGCGGTCGATGGCGACGAAGGGCATCAGCCACAGTCCCCAGCCGAAGAAGGGCAGCCAGTGCAGTTCGCGCTTGTAGACGAACGAGGTCAGCGCGAAGATCTGCTGGAGCGCGAACGTTTCCCAGGCCGACTGGTGCTTGCAGAGGATCACGCACGGTGCGGCGGGAATGTTCTCCAGGCCCAGGACGCGATGATCGATGCGCAACACGTGCCGGATCAGCCCCATGACGAAATTCACGTAGGGCATGACGAACAGCCGGCGGGCCCGCAACGGCAGCCAGAACACCAGCAGCAGCAACAGGACGAAGAGCGGCGTGGCCACCAGCATCGCCGCCATGAACAGGGCCGAACGCAGATGGCTCATGGCGCCGCGAGTTTCGCCACCGCGGCGGCGAGATCGGCGAAGACCGGCGTGCCCGGCGGCAGGGCCGGATCGGCGGCGGTTTTCACGCCCTTGCCGGTCAGCACCAGGATCGGCTGGGCGCCCACGGCCACCGCCGCCTGCAGGTCGCGCAGCGAATCGCCGATCACCGGCACGCCGGTCAGGTCGGCGTTGTAGCGCGCGGCGATCTCCTGCATCAGGCCCGGCTTCGGCTTGCGGCAATTGCAGTTGTCGGCATTGGTGTGCGGGCAGAAGAAGATGGCGTCGAAGCGGCCGCCGACCTGCGCCGCCGCCTTCATCATCTTGTCGTGGATGGCGTTGAGCGTGTCCATCTCGTAGAGGCCTTGGCCGACGCCCGACTGGTTGGTCGCGACGATGACGCGGTAGCCCCATTGCGTGAGCCGCGCGACGGCTTCGAGACTGCCCGGCAGCGGCCGCCACTCGTCCGGCGACTTGATGTACTGGTCGGAGTCGGCATTGATGACGCCGTCGCGGTCGAGGATGACGAGTTTCATGCCGAGAGTTTCGAAAGGTCGGCGACCCGGTTCATGGCCTGGTGCAAGGTAGCCAGCAGGCCGAGCCGGTTGGCACGCAGGGCGGCGTCCTCGGCATTGACCATGACGTCGGTGAAGAAACTGTCCACCGGCGCGCGCAGGGCGGCCAGCGCCTGCAGCGAGGCGGCGTAGTCGCCGGTCTCGAAGGCCGCGTCGGCGAGCGGCCTGACTTGGGCGAGCGCCGCGTTGAGCGCCGCTTCGGCGGGCTCCTTGAGCAGCGCCGCGTCGATCTTCGCCACCACGCCGCCCTCGACCTTCTTCAGGATGTTGCCGACGCGCTTGTTGGCGGCGGCGAGGCTGGCGGCTTCAGGCAGCGCCGCGAAGGCGCGCACCGCGGCGAGGCGCTTCGGGATGTCGCCGAGGCGCTGCGGGCGCAGGCCGACGACGGCATCGACTTCCTGCGCCGAATAGCCCTGCTCGCGCAGGCTGCCAGCGAGGCGGTCGTAGATGAAATCGGTCAGCGCCGTGCCGGCATGCCGGAATTCGCCCATGGTCTTGAATGCCGCAGCGGCGGCGTCCAGCAACTGGTCCAGCGGCAGGTCGATGCTGTCGCCCTCGCTCAGCATGCGGATCACGCCGAGCGCATGGCGGCGCAGCGCGAACGGGTCCTTGTCGCCGGTCGGTATCTGGCCGATGCCGAACATGCCGACCAGGGTCTCCAGCTTGTCGGCCAGCGCGACGACGAGGCCGACGCGGCCGCGCGGCAGGCTGTCGCCGGCGAAGCGCGGCTTGTAGTGGTCCTCGATGGCGTCGGCGATCTCGACCGGCAGGCCGTCGTGCAGCGCGTAGTAGCGGCCCATGATGCCCTGCAGCTCGGGGAACTCGCCCACCATGTCGGTCAAGAGATCCGCCTTGGCCAGCAGCGCGGCCTGGTCGGCCAGGGTCGCCAGAGCCTCGCCGTCGAGCTGGGCGCCGATGGCGCGGGCAATGGCGCAGACGCGCTGCACGCGCTCGCCCTGGGTGCCAAGCTTGTTGTGATAGACGACTTTGGCCAGGCCCAGCACGCGCGCTTCGAGCGGCTTCTTGCGGTCCTGGTCGAAGAAGAACTTGGCGTCGGCGAGACGCGGACGCACGACGCGCTCGTTGCCGCCGACGACGGCGGAAGCATCGGCCGGGCGGATGTTGCTGACGATGAGGAACTTGTTGGTCAACTTGCCCGCGGCGTCGAGCAGCGGGAAGTATTTCTGGTTCGCCTTCATCGTCAGGATCAGGCATTCCTGCGGCACGGCGAGGAAGGTTTCCTCGAACTGGCCGATCAGCACATTGGGCCGCTCGACCAGCGCCGTCACTTCGTCGAGCAGCGCGTCGTCGTCGATGGGCTGGCCGCCGGCCTTGGCGGCGGCAGTCGCGAGCTGGCGCGCGATCTCGGCGCGGCGCGCGGCGAAGCCGGCGATGACGGCGCCTTCGGCTTCGAGTTGCTGCGTGTAGCTGTCGGCATCCCTGAGCACGACAGGATCGACGGCGGCCTCGAAGCGGTGGCCGTGCGTGTCGCGGCCGGCCGTCAGGCCGAGCACGGAAATCGGCACGATATCGGCGCCGTGCAGCGCCACCAGACCGTGGGCCGGACGCACGAAGTTCACCGTGCTCCAGCCGTCGGGGAGCTGGTAGGTCATCACCTTCGGGATCGGCAACGCGGCGAGCGCGGCTTCGAGCGCCTTCTGCAAGCCCTCAGCGAGCGTCGCGCCGCGGGCCATGCTGTCGAGCCAGAGTACCTCGGCCTTGCCGTCGGCTTCGCGGCGCAATTGCGGCACGACGGCGACATCGGCGCCCAGTGCAGCCAATTTCTTGAGTAGCGCCGGCGTCGCGTTGCCGGCGGCGTCGAGACCGACGGCGACAGGCATCCGCTTCTGCGACTGGGCCTTGTCGGCAGCGCGGGCCAATACGGCGGTGACTGGGGCGGCAGGACCGCGCGGCCAAGGGCGAGCGGCACCGACGGAAGCATCGGTGCCGAGTCCCTGGGTCTTCAGCGCAGCCCCGAGCGTCTGGGCGAAGACCTCGCCCAGCTTCTTCAGCGCCTTCGGCGGCAGTTCCTCGACGAAGAGTTCGACGAGCAGGTTCCTGTTGTCGCTCATGCCGCCTTCCTCGCTTCGAGTTGCGCGAGGACTTCCTCGGCATGGGCACGCGGCGCCATCGGAAAGCCGCGCCGCGCGCGGCTGTCGAGGTAGCTCTGGGCGACGCTGCGCGCGAGGTTGCGGATGCGGCCGATGTAGGCGGCGCGCTCGGTGACCG
>CAZWFC010000138.1:0-7814 GCA_964632965.1 uncultured Rhodocyclaceae bacterium | reverse complement strand
CGCATCCAGGACATGCGCCTCCACGGCAAGCCGCTCGAAGCCGGCAAGACCTACAAGGTCGCCGGCTGGGCGCCGGTCGGCGAAGGTGTCACCGGAGAGCCGATCTGGGATGTGGTCTCGCAATGGCTGCGCAGCCGGAAAACCATTACGCCGCGGCGCCTCAACACGCCCAAGCTGGTCGGCGTGGGCGGCAACCCGGGCCTCGGCTGATCAGTTCGACCCGAGGACGGACTTCATCTCCTGGATCACCGCGGTCAGCCGGTCCTGGAGATCGATGCTGACCGATTGGGCATTGAGAATGCTCTCGATGCCCTCCTGCACCGTACGGCTCAGCAGGATTTCCTCCTGCTCGCCGAGGCGCGCATTGACGTAGGCATGTTCCATGCGGTTGGTCATGGCGGAAGCGGCGATGCCCGTGGCGACATGGCTCTGGCGCTGCGACTGGTCGATATCCTGCAGCGATTGTGAAATTTCGCTGATCGCATAGGCGATGGCCTTGCCGCGCCGCGTCGATTCGTTGCCGAGGGCGATGGTCTGGACGCGCATTTCCGCGCTTTCGGCCAGCATCGCCAGGTGGTCGCGCAGGCGGCCGCAGCGGTCGGCATCCTCGACCGGCATGTCGGTGATGAGGATGGACAGGTGTTCGTAGGTGATCGACAGCCGTGTCCTGAACTGTACGATGCGATCCATCTCCGCCATGCGGCTGATGACGGACGCTTCCAGCGGCGTCGCGGCGCCATGCGACGCGCGTGTCACCGCACCGTCGGGATAGCGGACCTGAGCGACGCCATGCAGGTCGTAGAACGAGATGCCTTCGACCACGGCATCGGCGAGGGCGGTGAAATCGGTGCAGGCATTGAACTTTTTCAAGGCCTGCAGCAGGGCTCCCAATTCGCCCATGCTGGTCATCGCCGTCATGGCCGTGCGCCCGGCATAGTCGGCCGAATCCTTCAGGCGCAACCGCTCGGAACGCGTTTCCAGGAGGCGGGTCAGCTTGGCAGTCAGTTCCTGGGGATCGAACGGCTTGACGATGTAATCCTCGCCGCCGGCTTCGTAGCCCTTGAGGCGGTCCTCGATGCGGTCATGGGCGGAAACGAAGACCACCGGGATGCCGGCGGTCGCATCATCCGCCTTGAGCTTGCGGCAGGTCTCGTAGCCGTCGCTGGCGGGCAGTTCGACATCGAGCAGGATCGCATCCGGGCGCTCGGCCCGGACGTTGAGCAGCGCCGACTCGGCATCCGCGTGGCTGATGACGCGGTAAGCCGCACCCAGAGTATCCGTAATCAACTCGCAGATGAACGGATCGTCGTCCACCACCAGAATCGTCGCCGAATTCGTCATACCACCCCTTCTTGTCCGTTTTCAGCCGTTTTTGCGTGCTGCTCGATGAATAACGCAATTTCACCGATGAGTTTATGCATCTGGACTACCAGCCGGCGTGCCGTATCGAGGTCGCCCGACTCGTGAGCCTGTTCCAGCCGTTCGCAAAGTTCCGAAAAACCCTGCGCGCCAACCGTACTGGCGGGTGATTTTAGCCGATGGCCGAGGAACTTGATCGCCGCCAGGTCCGCGCGCGTCAGCGCCGCATCGAGTTCGGCGAGACCGTCGCGCGAGGTTTCCACGAAGCGGCGCGCAAATTTTTCGATCTTCGCGACGTCGTAACTGACCGCCCGCCCCAGTACGGCCAGATCGATGACTTGCGGTGCGCATTGCGCTACGGCGAACGGATGCACTGCGGTCCGTTCGGGCGTCGCCGACGCCGACACACGGCCCCCTGCCATGACCCGAATCAGCACGGCATAAAGTTTTTCCGGCGAGAAGGGCTTGGCGATGAAATCGTCCATGCCGGCAGCCAGGCAGGCCTCGCGATCTTCCGGCGTCACGTTGGCGGTCATCGCCACAATGGGCAGATTCGCCAGAGCCGGGTCGGCACGGATGCGGCGCGCCGCTTCGAAGCCGTCCATGACGGGCATCTGCATATCCATCAGGACGCAATCGAACTGGCGGCGGCACAAACGTTCGAGCGCCTCGCTGCCGTTGTCGGCCAGCGCCACCCTGACCCCAACCTGTTCCAGCAGTTCGCTGGCGATCTGCTGATTGAAGGGATTGTCTTCGGCCACCAGGACATGCATGCCGGCAAGCACTTCCGGATCCGTCGCCGGCATCCGCGCCGGCCCCGGCGCCGCGGCGCCGCCATGCGGCACCGCGGTCTTCTCCAGCGGCAGTTCGAACCAGAACGTGCTCCCCTTCCCTACCTCGCTGTCCACGCCGATCGTCCCGCCCATCATCTCGACCAAGCGCTTGCTGATGGCCAGGCCGAGGCCGGACCCGCCGTGCTTGCGGGTGGTGGACGTATCGGCCTGCTGGAAGGACTGGAACAGCCTGAGCATCTGCTCCGGGGCGAGCCCGATGCCGGTATCCTGGACCGAGAAGCGCAGCCGCACGCTCGCGGCAGTCTCGTCGACCTTGCCGATGCGAACGGCGACACGGCCCTGTGCGGTGAATTTCACGGCATTGCCGACCAGATTCAGCAATACCTGGGACAGGCGCAGCGGATCGCCCTTCAGACCGGACGGCATGCCGGCATCGATGTCGAAACCGAGCATCACGTGTTTCGCCGCCGCCTTGTTCTCGACCTGCTCGGCGACATTCCTGACGATCCGCTCCAGCTCGAACGGAACGGCTTCGATCTCGACCTTGCCGGCCTCGATCTTGGAAAAATCGAGGATGTCGTCGAGGATGGCCAGCAGGTGTTCGCCGGAATGTAGGATCTTGTTCAGGTAAGCGCGCTGCGCCGGCGACGGATCGGTATTCTGTGCCAGGTGAGTCATGCCGATGATGGCATTCATCGGCGTACGGATTTCGTGGCTCATGTTGGCTAGGAAGGCGGACTTCGCCTGGTTGGCCGCCTCGGCTTCGTCCCGGGCGACGACGAGTTCCGTGGTGCGCAACTGTACCTGCTCTTCGAGCAGTTCCTTGTGGTTGAGCAGTTCCTTCTCGGTACGCTTGCGCTCGCCGATGTCGCGCACGACGACCAGCAGGCGATCCACCGCACCGTCGAATTGCGTGCGACGCACGCTGATCTCGACCCAGAACAAGTGGCCGTCCTTGGCGCGCGCATGCCACTCGAACAACTGCGGCGTGCCGATCGCCGCCTTCATCAGCCAGAGAACCGCCTCTTCGAGATAGTAGGGCGGAACCCCTTCGCTCAGGTCATCGACCGTCAGCGCGAGCGCTTCCTCCTCGCTGTAGCCGTACATCTCGCACATGCGCTTATTCACGGCCAGGATGGCGCCGGTGTCGATGTCGTGAATGAAAATGGCGTCGTTGATGCCATCGAAGATGGTGCGAAAACGCAGCTCGCTGTCCGCCAGGGCGACTTCGTCACGCCGGCGCTCCTCGATCAGGCGGTTGAAGTTGCCGACCAGCCGGCCGACTTCGTCGTCTTCCCGCACCGGAATCGGCGCCAGCGGGCGCCTGCCCTCGGTCATGTCGCGCATGGCCGCCCCGGCCTCGCCTATGGGCGCCAGCTGGCGGTTGAGAAGAAAGCGCAGCACCACGACCAGAACCAGCGACATGATCAGCGCGGCCAGATAGATGGAACGCTTGAGATTGACCATCGGCGCAAACGCTTCCGCAGTGTCGACCGAGGCGAGGACGATCCAGCCCGTCGTCTTCATGTTGCGGCTGGAGGTGAGGACCTCGACGCCGCCGCTGCTGACGGTAATGCCGGAGCCTTCGAATCCTTCGTAGGCGCGCTTGTCGTAGAGCGGATTTACGCCCCGCGCCGGCGCCGGCTGCAGGATGCGGCTCCTGTCGCTGGCGGAAACGATGAGGCCATCCCGTGGCGACGCAACGACGAACTTTCCGGTGCTTCCCAGGCGGGTCTCTTCGAGATGACCGAACAGGGACTTGTCCGCCAGATAGGCGCTGGCCGCCAGCACGGCAACGGTCGCTCCGGCGGCATCCCTGACCGGAACGGCGTAGGGGACGATGGGGCGGCCGGCGAAGCGCCCGACGACCGGGCGGCCGATGGCCTGGTCGGCGCCGGCGACGACGGCGCTGAAATAGTCGCGGTCCGCGATGTTGCCGCCGAGGCGGCCGGGTACGGCGACGGATTGGGCAAGGGTGTCGCCCTGCCTGTCGGCGACGAGAATTCCCGTGGCGAACAGTTCCTTCATCAAGCCGCGCCGTTCGAGATGATCCCTGAGCCGCGCCGGATGCGCGAGGAGACCGGGCGTGATCGTCGCGGCGGCCTCCTTCAGAACGTCGATGCGCAGCTGGACGTTCTCGTCGATATCGGCCGCCACATAGCCGACCGTGGCCGCCAGATGGTCGGAGAGAACTTTTTCGATATCCGCCTGGAGCACGCTCGCTACATGGGTCGCGAGCCCCCAGATGCCGACGACGAGGACGAGGACGACTGTCAGCAACATGCGGCTCTTGAGGCTGGTCGGGTGCGGGATGAAGGTCACTGCGGGATCGGGCTGGCGGAAGATGCCGATATTATCGATGAATAGGCGATGTGCCGGGCACCTGCCGGTAGCATCCGCTTACAAATCGCGTCGGAGGCATGCGCTAGAATCGCGGCATGAAATCCCGCCCCATCGCCTTCGCCGTCGCCGCCACCGTCCTGATCGCTGCCGCGTATGCCGGCTACCGCTACTGGAGCGCCAACGGCGAGCAGCCGCGCTACAAGCTGGCCAAGGTCGAAAGCGGGCCGCTGACGGCCGCCGTCGCGGCCACCGGCACGCTGAACCCGGTGGTCTCGGTTCAGGTCGGCTCGCAGGTTTCCGGCCAGATCAAGGAAATCCTCGTCGACTTCAACAGCCCGGTCAAAGCCGGACAGCTGATCGCCCGCATCGACCCTGAAACCTTCCAGCTGCGCGTGCATCAGGCCGAGGCCGACCTGGAGGCGACGCGCGCCGCGGTAGCCGTGCAGAAGGCCGAAGTGGCGCGCTCCGTCGCCAACCTGATGGACGCCCAGCGCGACTACGAACGCAAGAAAATGCTGGTCGAGAAAGGCTTCATTTCCCCCGCCGACCGCGACAAGGCACAGACCACCTACGACGCGGCCAAGGCAGCCACGCAGGTCGCCGAAGCCCAGGCCCGGAACAGCGAGGCCATCGTGCGCCAGCGCCAGTCGCAACTCGCGCAGGCGCGGGTCGATCTCGAACGCACGGCGATCCGCTCGCCGGTCGATGGCGTCGTCGTCAAGCGCAGCGTCGATACCGGGCAAACGGTGGCCGCCAGCCTGCAGGCGCCCGAACTCTTCATCATCGCCAGGAACCTGACCGACATGCAGGTCGAGGCCTCCATCGACGAAGCCGATGTCGGCCGCATCCGCGTCGGCCAGAAGACCACCTTCACGGTCGATGCCTTCCCCGGCCGCGGCTTCGAAGGCGCGGTGATGCAAGTGCGCAAGGCGGCCAAGGTCGAGTCGAACGTCGTCAGCTACACGGTGGTGATTTCCGCCAGCAACGCCGATCTGGCCCTGCTGCCGGGCATGACTGCCAACGTGCGCATCGTCTCGGCGCAAAAGGAGAAGGCGCTCAAGGTGATGAATGCCGCGCTGCGCTTCCGCCCGCCGGGTACCGGCGACGAGCGCTCGACCGCGGCACCGGGCGCACCGCAAGGCGGCGCGGCGCCGGGCAGCGCTGGCGGAGCCAAACAGATGCGCGACCGCCTGGTCAAGGAACTCAATCTCGATGCCGCCCAGCAGGAAAAGCTCGATGCCATCTATGCCGGGATGCGCGACCGCTTCGCCTCGGTGCGCGACCTTCCCGAAGCCGACCGGGCCAAGGCCGGCGAGCGCAACCGCGCCGAATTGCGCGAACAGGTTTCGCTGATGCTCACGCCGGAACAGAAAAAACGCTACGACGAGATGGCCGTCGAATCGCAGGCGGCCCGTGCCGGCGGAGGCGGCGGCAGCGGCCGCGTCTGGGTCGTCGGCGACGACGCCAGGCCCAAAGCCGTACCCGTGCGGCTGGGCCTGACCGACGGCACCATGACCGAGGTCGTCGGCGGCGAGCTCGCCGAAGGGGCCGAGGTCATCGTCGGCATCGCCTCGGCCGCCGGCAAGCCGGCGCCGACCAGCGGTCCGCGCATGTTCTGATCCACCCGGACGCCGCCGCACGCCACCATGCCGGAACCCCTGATCCGCACCGTCGCCTTCGTCAAGGAATACGTGATGGGCAGCAACGTCGTTGCCGCCCTGCGCGGGGTATCGATCGACATAGCCGCCGGCGAGTTCGTGGCGGTGATGGGTCCGTCGGGCTCGGGCAAGTCGACCTTCATGAACCTGCTCGGCTGCCTCGACCGCCCGACCTCCGGCGAATACTGGCTCGGCGGCGAAGAGGTGGCCCACCTGACGGGCGACCAGCTCGCCAACGTCCGCAACCGCAAGATCGGCTTCGTCTTCCAGCACTTCAACCTGCTGGCGCGCACGCCGGCCGTCGACAATGTCGCCCTGCCGCTGCTCTACAGCGGCGTCACGGCTCCCGAGCGACGGCGGCGCGCCGAGAAGCGCCTGGCCCAGGTCGGCCTCGCCGAACGCATGGACCATCATCCGTCGCAGCTTTCCGGCGGCCAGCAGCAGCGCGTCGCCATCGCCCGGGCGCTGGTCAATGACCCGATGCTGGTGCTCGCCGACGAGCCCACCGGCGCGCTCGACTCGCGCACCAGCGTCGAGATCATGGCCTTGCTGCAAGGGCTGAACCGCGACGGCCTGACCGTCGTCGTCGTCACCCACGAGCGCGAGATCGCCGAATTCGCCGGACGCATCATCAGCTTCCGCGACGGCCATGTCGTCGAGGACCACGCCAACGCGCCGCGCGATGCCGCGGATACCCTGGCCGCGCTCGCCACGCCGGCATGAACTTCCTCGCCACCCTGCGCGTCGCCCTGAACGCGCTGCGCGTCAACAAATTGCGCTCGGCGCTAACCATGCTCGGCATCATCATCGGCGTGGCCGCCGTCATCGTCATGATCGCCGTCGGCAACGGCGCCCAGGCCAAGGTCGAGGAACAGATCCGCAGCCTGGGGTCGAACATCATCATCGTCTTCTCGGCCTCGGCCACCTACACCGGCGCGCGCAGCAGCGCCGGTTCGCTGCAGACCATCAGCGAGGACGACGCCTACGCCATCGCCCGCGAGATCGACGAAA
Source organism: uncultured Rhodocyclaceae bacterium (assembly GCA_964632965.1). GTDB lineage: Bacteria > Pseudomonadota > Gammaproteobacteria > Burkholderiales > Rhodocyclaceae > Nitricoxidireducens. Next base: position 649 of record CAZWFC010000138.1, on the reverse strand, counting down.
TCGAAGCCGTGGCGCCGGCCCTGCGCGGCAGCGGCCAGGTGGTCGCCGGCAACGCCAACTGGTCCACCACCTTCTACGGCGTGACGCCGGAGTATTTCATCGCGCGCGAATGGCCGGTCGCCGAGGGACGCAGCATCGAACAGGCCGAGATCACCAGCGCCGCCAAGGTCGCCGTCATCGGCCAGACCGTGGCGCAGAACCTGTTCGGCGACGCCAGCGCCATCGACCAGGTGATCCGCATCCGCAAAGTGCCGCTGACGGTGGTCGGCGTGCTGGAAAAGAAAGGCCAGAGCATGTCGGGCAGCGACCAGGACGACATCGTGCTGATGCCGATCTCGACGGCGCGCAAGCGCGTCCTGGGCGCCACCGTGCTGGCCAAGTCGCGCTCGGTGGGTTCGATGACCGTCAAGGTCAGGCAGGGCGTGGCGATGAAGGATGCCGAGGAAAAGATGCGCGAACTGCTGCGTCAGCGGCACCGCCTGCAGCCGGGCCAGGACGACGACTTCAACGTCCGCAATCTTTCCGAGATCCTCCAGGCGCAGGAGGCCTCGTCGAAGGTGCTGGCGATGCTGCTGGCCGCCGTCGCCTCGGTGTCGCTGCTGGTGGGCGGCATCGGCATCATGAACATCATGCTGGTGTCGGTGACCGA
>CAZWFC010000137.1:0-7821 GCA_964632965.1 uncultured Rhodocyclaceae bacterium | reverse complement strand
TCTACCATTCCACCTACACCGGCAAGCCGCCCGACGAACCGGCGATGCTGGGCGTGGCGCTCAACGAAGTGTTCGTGCCGCTGCTGCAGAAGCAGTTCCCGGAAATCGCCGACTTCTACCTGCCGCCCGAGGGCTGCTCCTACCGGCTCGCCGTGGTGTCGATGAAGAAGCAGTACCCCGGCCACGCCAAGCGCGTGATGTTCGGCATCTGGAGCTTCCTGCGCCAGTTCATGTACACCAAGCTGATCATCGTTACCGACGACGACGTGAATATCCGCGACTGGAAGGAAGTGGTCTGGGCGCTGACGACGCGCGTCGATGCCGCGCGCGACACGCTGATCGTCGAGCACACTCCGATCGACTACCTCGACTTCGCTTCCCCCGTCGCCGGGCTCGGCAGCAAGATGGGCATCGATGCCACCAACAAGTGGCCGGGCGAGACCAGTCGCGAATGGGGCCGCACCATCGCGATGGACGCGGCGGTGAAGCAGCGCGTCGATACGCTCTGGGAAAGCCTCGGCCTATGAACGCCGTAGTGGATGTGATCCCGCTCGACTTCGACGATGCCGCCCACACCCGCGCGCTGGTCGAGCTGCTCGACCACTATGCGCGCGACCCGATGGGCGGCGGCAGCGGGCTGGCCGAGGCGGTGAAGGCGGTGCTGCCCGAGCGCCTGCGCGAGATTCCGCATTTCTACAGCGCGCTGGCCTTCGTCGATGGTCGGCCGGTCGGGCTCATCAACTGCTTCTTCGGCTTTTCCACTTTCGCCGCGGAGCCGCTGCTCAACATCCACGATATCGTCGTCCATGCCGACCTGCGCGGGCGCGGCATCGGCCAGGCGCTGCTCGCCCACGCCGAGGCGCTGGCGCGCGAGATGGGTTGCTGCAAGCTGACCCTCGAAGTGCTGTCCAACAACCAGGCCGCGCTGGCGGCCTACGAGCGCAGCGGCTTTCGGCCCTACGTTCTCGACCCGGCGGCGGGGCAGGCGCTGTTTTTGCAGAAGCGTTTCGAGTAGCGCCGGCGGCGCCGGAATACCGGCGTGCGGTAACAAGGGTGTCATGCGGGGCCGCTAGAGTCGGCCCAACATGGCCCATGTGCGTACGATCTTCCTCTCCGACATCCACCTCGGCACCCGTGCCTGCCAGGCCGACCGCCTGCTCGATTTCCTGCGCGAACACACGGCCGAGCACCTGTTCCTGGTCGGCGACATCGTCGATTTCTGGGCCATGAGCCGTGGCATCGCCTGGTCGCCGGACCAGAACACGGTAGTGCAGAAGGTGCTGCGCCGCGCCCGGCACGGCGAGCAGGTCTACCTGATTCCGGGCAACCACGACGAGGTGCTGCGCGAATACCACGGCATGTCCTTCGGCGACATCCGCGTCGTGCTCGAACATGTGCACACCACCGCCGACGGCCGGCGCCTGCTGGTCACGCACGGCGACGAGTTCGACCAGGTGACGCGCTATCACCGCTGGGTGGCCGTGCTCGGCGATGTCTCCTACAACCTGCTGGTGCGCGCCAACGGCTGGCTGTCGTGGGTGCGGCGGCGGCTGGGCTGGTCGGGCTACTGGTCGCTCGCCGGCTACGCCAAGCGCAAGGTCAAGACGGCGGTCAGCTTCATTTTCGATTTCGAGGATTCGGTCATCCACGCGGCGCGCGAACGCGGCCTCGACGGCGTCGTCTGCGGCCATATCCACAGCGCGACGATCCGGGAAGTCGACGGGATCAGCTATGTCAATTGCGGCGACTGGGTCGACAGCTGCACGGCCATCGTCGAGCATGTGGACGGCCGCCTGGAATTGCTCGAATGGCGCGGCGTGCCCGTTGCCGCCACGGCCGGCGAATCGGCGTCAGGGGCGCTTGCGCCTGTCTTCGGGCAGCAGGCACTGGCCGCGGCCGGGGCCGAAAGGGGACAGGTGGCGCCACCAGATCCAGGCCAGCACGGGCAGGCTCGCCAGCATCAGCCATTCCTCCCAGCCCGGGTCCTCGATCTCGCCGCCCCACCAGGCGACGCCGATGCGCACCGCCTCGAACAGCAGCACCATGTAGCCGAAGCCGAGCAGCAGGGTGGCGAAGCGCTTCATTTGCTGCCCTCGTAGACCCACTGCAGCAGGGCGTCCTGCGCGGCCTGGCCGGCCTGGGCGTTGGTGTGGTTGATGAGGAAGACCACGGCCTGGCGGCGGCCGTTGCGGTCGAGCACGTAGCCGGCGACGGCTTTCACGCCTTCCAGGCTGCCGGTCTTGATGTGCGCCTGGCCGGCGACGCCGTTGCCGTTGAGGCGCTTCTTCATGGTGCCGTCGGTCGCCGTCAGCGGCAGCGACGCGATGAATTCCGGCATCACCGGGCTGGTCCAGGCGGCCTGCAGCAGCCGACCGAGGCTTTCGGCGCTGAGGCGTTCGCGGCGCGACAGCCCGGAACCGTTTTCGAGCACCAGTTCGGGGAAGCGCAGGCCCTTGGTTTCGAGCCAGGCGCGGATCGCTGCCTCGCCGTCTTCCGGACGCACTGGCCGCTTGCCGGCTTCGAGCCCGAGCGTCAGGTAGAGGTGGCGCGCCATGACATTGTTGGAATACTTGTTGATGTCGCGCACGATCTCGGCGAGGGAGGACGATTCGATGCCGGCGACGAGGCGGGCGTCGGCCGGCGCCGTGCCGTGGCGCACGCCGCCTTTGATGCTGCCGCCGAGCTCGCGCCAGAGTTCGCCGAAGACGCCGTAGGCGTATTCGGCATGGGGCAGCACGCCCAGATGCCAGTGCTTCTCGCCGCAGGCCGCCGAATAGCTGCCGGTCAGCATCAGCCGGAAGCGGCCGCCGCGCTGGGCGAGGTCGGCGCGCAGCTTGTCCTTCCAGTCGCCGCAGCCGTTGTTGCCGAGACGGATCAGGCTGATGACGTCCAGGTTGGCGAGCAGCGGTTCGATGCTGACCTGAACCTGTTGCGCCGCCGGGTTGGGCAGCAGGTTCAGGCGTATCGTCTTGAAGCCCACCATCAGGGCATCCGGAACGACGTTGTAGGGCCGCAGCGGCTGGGCGTCGAACTGGGCCGGGTCCTGCTCGGGCAGGTCGAAGGCGCTGTGGTCGAGCACCAGGTCGCCCTGGATGTCGCGGATGCCGTGGGCGCGCAGGCGGCGCAGCAGGAGCCAGAACTGTTCGAAGGTGAACTTCGGATCGCCATTGCCCTTGAGGACGACGTCGCCGTTGAGCACGCCGTCCACCACCGGCCGGTCGATCCAGGCCTCGGTTTTCCAAGTGTAGGCGGGGCCGAGGCGTTCCAGCGCGGCGAAGGTGGTGACGAGCTTCATCACCGAGGCCGGGTTCATCGTCTGCGTGGCGTTGATGCTCAGGCGCGGCGTCGCCGCGCCGGCCTCCTGGACCTGGATGGCGACCGCGCTCGCCGGGATGGCGGCGGCCTTCAGGGCGGCGGCGACAGCGGCTGGCAGACGGGTATCCGTCGGCTGGGCGGTTGCCGGGCAGGCCAGTAAAAACCACGTCGCAAGTGTGCCTAAGGCCTTGAGCGAAAAAGGGTGGCGCATAGCTTTGTCCATGCCGAATCTTAGCGAAGCCGGGCTTAGAATGGCCGGGTGGAGGAGACAAAATAATATGAGCGACAACGCTGAGCCTGACCGTGGTTTTGCCGTGAACCTGATGCAGGACCTGGTAGTGCCGACCTTCGTCCTCGACGCCGAATGCCGCGTCATCATCTGGAACCGGGCGTGCGAGCGCCTCACCGGGGTTTCCGCCCGGGAATTGATCGGCACGCGCGAACACTGGCGGGCTTTCTACGACGAACCGCGGCCCTGTCTCGCCGATCTGGTGGCGCAGGGGCGCACCGGCGAAATCGACGCGCTCTATGCGTCCTCCGACGATGCCGCCGACGGCGACTACGGCATCCATGCCGAGAACTGGTGCGTGATGCCCCAGGTCGGCAACGAGCATTACCTCGCCATCGACGCCGGGCCGATCTACGACGCCGAAGGCCGCCTGATCGCGGTGGTGGAAACCCTGCGCGACATGACCGACCACAAGCACGCCCAGATTGCGCTGGAGCACCTGGCGGCGCGCGACGGCCTCACGGGAGTGGCCAACCGGCGCGTCTTCGACGAGAAGCTTACCCACGAGTGGCTGCGCGGGCGCCGCGACGAGACGCCGATTTCATTGCTGATGATGGACGTCGACCACTTTAAGCGCTTCAACGATACCTACGGACACCAGAAGGGCGACGACTGCCTGCGCCGCGTCGCCGAATGCGCGGCCGGCGTCGTCTTCCGGCCCGGTGACCTGGTGGCCCGCTACGGCGGCGAGGAGTTCGCCATCATCCTGCCGGCGACCGATATCGACGGGGCATTGATCGTCGCCGACCGGGTACGCGACGCGGTGGTCCGCCTGGGCATTCCCCATGCCGGCAGCGAGCTCGGCAACGTCACCCTGAGCATCGGCGTTTCCTCGACCGTGCCCCGCAAGGGCGTCGAGTGCGACGCCGTGATCATGGCCGCCGACGTGGCTCTGTACCGCGCCAAGCACAATGGCCGCGACCGCGTCGTGACGGAGTCGGTGGCGGTCGCAAGCGCCGCCTGAACTCACGGCTGGGTTGGGTTTTCCAGCGGTTCGCGGATCGGGGCGCGCATTGTCCGCCGCCGTTCCCGCCATGGTTGGGTCAGGCCCAGAATGGCCAGCCGGTCGATCACGCCGGCATCGGACCATTCCCGGTAGCGCCGGTAGACCGAACTTTTCGACAGGCCGCTCAGACGGCCGACCCGATCCCAGGAGTGGCCGCCTTCGAGGAAGACGAGGATCGCTTCCATCGCTGCCCGGTCCGGGATGCGCGGATTGTGGGTTCCCGCCGGATGTGTTTTCCGCGGCGGCAGGAGTTCCTCGATCTTTGCCCAGGCCGAATCGTCGATGCTCATCGCGCTTACCTTTCCGCCTTCAGTGCGCAAGCCGTCCGCCATTCCACCACGCGATCAGGTCGCGCTCCGCCATCGGGCGGGCCCAGAGGAAGCCTTGTCCCAGGGCGCAGTCGAGCGCACTGAGACAGTGTGCCTGTGAGACCTGTTCGACGCCTTCCGCGAGCGACTTTTTGCCCAGCGCGTGCACCAGGTTCAGTGCCGTGCGGCATACGGCATGCGCCGCCTCGTTGTCCGGCAGGGGGGTGACGAAGGCTCGGTCGAGCTTGATCTTGCCGGCCGGAATCTCGCTGATCCGCGCCAGTGTCGACATGCCCGTGCCGAAGTCGTCGATGGCGATCTGAAAACCCGCCGCGGAGAGATCGGCAAGCCAGCGCATGAAATCGTTCCCGCCGCTGCCGGCCAGCGATTCGGTGATTTCCAGTTCGATGTCCGCCGGCGAAAGATTCTCCCCGCGCAGGATGTCGAGGACTGTCCTGAGCAGATCGCCCTGATGGCGCTGGAGCGGCGACACATTGACCGCGATATGCGGAATTGCGATGCCCGATCCGCGCAATACCTTCAGGGTGCGGGCCGAGAGGGAAAACATCATTTCCCCGATTTCCCCGATCAGCCCCGCTTCCTCCGCTATCGGGATGAAGCGGGACGGCGGAATTTCCTCGTCGTCCGGGCGCCAGCGCGCCAAGGCTTCGGCGCCCGTCGGCAAGCCGGAGCGCATTTCCACCTGTGGCTGGAAATGCGCCGCGAAATCCCCGCCGCCCGCCGCCAGATGCTTCTTCATCGTGACGGCAATCCGGTGATCGGCGACGGCCCTGTTCGCTTCGCCGGGATCGAGAACCAACAGGTCGGTGTTCTGGACCATGGCGCGGTGCAGTGCGATGCGGGCGGCCAGCAGGAGCTCATGGTGATTGGCGAACCCCTCCGAGAAAACGACTCCGGCGGTGACTTCGGTTCTTTCGGCGACGATCTGCCGCCAGGCCGGACGCAGTTCCTCGAACAGGCCGCGGCGAAAGACGGCGATCAGGACCGGTCCGGTGGCGACCCAGGATATGTAGTCGGCCTGGCGTGCGGCGACGTTCCTGATCTCGCGGCAGACCGGAATGTCCATTTCCCCCATGACGAGTGCCAGGCCGAGCGGGAATCCCTTCTCTAGCAGAAAATCCACTTCCTGCATCATGGAGGCGTAATCGGCTGCCTTCGCGCCGGGGAAATGGGTGGCAGGCGCTTCGTCGGCCCAGGGGGCGAGGGTCTTTGCGTGGCCGGTCCAATAGTTGTCCAGGAGCGGCGGGATGGGGAGCGGGATGTTCATGGCGGCCTCGGGAAATGATTGGGTCATGGGTGGCACAGCGGGCTACGTTCTCTTCAGGTCGAAGCAGTTGCCGAAAACCGGAAGATGCGGTTCAAACTTGCCGCGCGAGTCGACGCAGCGCGCGGCAAGCGCCGCTTCCTGCCGCAGCAGTTCTTCGACTTCGCTTGCGGGTCGCGAGAAACCGGCCAGCGCATCGCGTGCGACGCAACCGCGCCTGACCGCGTCGACCAGGTCGAGCCAGAGATGCGCGCGCGCTTTCACGTCGTACAGTTGCTGCGTCAGGCGGTAGTTCAGAATCCAGGCCGCGGCCAGAATCAGCAAGCCCGCGGCAATGACCAGAAGCAGGTTCGGTCCGCCCGGGACGGCCATCGCGCCGGCGGCGTCCGCGCTGTAGATGGTGATGATGGTCAGCACGGTTCCCGTCATGACCTGTTGCGCATTCCGGGCCGACATCCTGTCGTGATTGTGGATTTCGGACCGGGTCTTGAGAAGTTGTCCGAACTCGTCGCGACCGGCTGTCCACCAGAGGGGCGGCTGCGGGAGATCGGGAGCCAGCGGGACATCGAAAACGGTATCGGGTTTCATGACAGTTCTCCTTTCGCATTGCCGTGCAGGGGATCGGTCGAGTGAATCCGTCCTGGACCCCCTGCCGTGAACTGACTCTAGTCCGCGACCATTTAATTCCAAATGCAAATATCAAATCCGACCGTTTCAGTTGGCTTTCTTGACGTTGAATGCCGATGCCGGTCAATAAGCGCTTGGTTCTTGTCATAAAATCGACACAAATACCCACACTAAAGAAAGTGGGTTTTGTCATCAGACAAAATTATGAAACCCCCGATCGGCGGATGGCTTTCTCCGGTCCGGCAACAAAAAAACCGCCACCCACTTGAAATTTCCAGCCTCCCCCCCTACTATTAGCACTCGTTGGCGATGAGTGCTAATGCGTCGCCCGTTATCTGTCCGCAGGGGTGTTCCCTGTATCAATTTAGTCTGTACAAAGGAGTTAAGTCCATGAAAATTCGTCCTTTGCATGACCGTGTGATCGTCAAGCGCGTCGAAGCCGAGCGCACCACGGCCAGTGGCATCGTGATTCCCGATTCCGCCGGCGAGAAGCCCGATCAGGGCGAAGTCATTGCCGCTGGCACGGGCAAGATCCTCGACGACGGCAAGGTTCGTCCGATGGCCGTCAAGGCCGGCGACCGCGTCCTTTTCGGCAAGTACTCCGGCCAAGCCGTCAAGATCGACGGCGACGAGCTGCTGGTGATGCGCGAAGAAGACATCATGGGCGTCGTCGAAGTCTAAGTTACCGAATTCAAGGAGATACACAGAATGGCAGCTAAAGAAGTCAAATTTGGTGATTCCGCTCGCGAGCGCATGGTCGCCGGCGTCAACATCCTGGCCGACGCGGTCAAGGTGACCCTCGGCCCGAAGGGCCGCAACGTCGTGCTGGAGCGCTCGTTCGGCGCCCCGACGGTGACCAAGGACGGCGTGTCCGTCGCCAAGGAAATCGAACTCAAGGACAAGTTCCAGAACATGGGCGCGCAGATGGTCAAGGAAGTCGCTTCCAAGACCTCCGACGTCGCCGGCGACGGCACCACCACCGCCACCGTGC
>CAZWFC010000136.1:0-7901 GCA_964632965.1 uncultured Rhodocyclaceae bacterium | reverse complement strand
CGCAGCTGGCCGTCGCCTTCCTCGATGTCGCGCAGCAGGTTGTTGAAGCCCTTGACGAGGTTCTGGCCCTGCGACTTGACCGTCTCGCGGAACACTTCCGGATTGGTCATGGCGAAGTTGGACGGCGACAGCGCGTCGATGAACTGGCGCGTGAAGAAGTTGACCTTGGCCTTGTCGTGATCTTCCATGCCTTCGACGTTGCTGACGGTCTCATGCACGTGGCGCGCCGTGATCAGGTAGCTCTGCTTGATGAAGTCGAAGAGGAAGTGTTGCTCCCATTCCTCGTTCTTGAAGCGGTTGTCGCCCTTGGCCGGCTGCGCGAACGGCGCGGCGTGCATGCCGGTGAAGCGCAGCATCGAGTGCTGCCAGAGCGAGAAGTAGTCCCACACCAGGTTCATCTGCGCCTGTGCCAGCTTGTAGGGGTTGGCCAGCATCTTGGCCATCATGTCCATGAAGGCCTGGGCGATGCCGAGCTCGTCCTGCGGCGCGGCCAGGCCTTTTTTCATCTGGCGCTGCATGTGTTCGGTGATCAGCTTGGAGGCGCGCTGCGCAACCTCGCCGTAGGTCTTGGCGATGTCTTTCGGGTCGGGCAGTTGGGGTTTGTTGTCCTGGGACATGTGAATCTCCTGGTCAATGACTGTTGCCGAAGCGGATGATGCCGTTCTCGACGACGCGTGTCATGGCACGCGCCTGTTCAAGGTAAATCAGGTGGGCGATGGATTCGCCCATGGCGAACATGGTCTGGTGCGGGTCGGAAATCTCGCGCTCGAAGAGCACCGGCAGCAGTTCGGCGGCGCTTCGCGGCGATTTCTCGCATGCCGCCAGCAGCACGCCGCAGCGCTCCTCGTGGTGGGCATGGAGTTGCGCGACGCGGTCGTGCAGCCCGCGGAAGGGCTTGCCGTGGGAAGGCAGCACCAGCGTGTCCGGCGGCAGGTCCGTGTAGCGGTCGATCGAGGCGAGAAAGGCGCCGAGCGGGTTGGCGTCGGGTATGGCGGCGAAGGCGCTGACGTTGGTCGAGATGCGCGGCAGCAGCATGTCGCCGGAAATCAGCACGCCGAGTTCGGCGCAATACAGGCTGGCGTGTTCCGCCGAATGGCCGAAGCCGGTGATGACGCGCCAGACATGGCCGTCCACCACGATCTCATCGCCCTCGAACAGGCGGCGGAAAGCGGCGGGAATCGCCGGCACGCCGCGGCCGTAGGCGTTGCCGCGCGCTTCCAGCGCCGCGATGGGTTCGGCGTCGAGGCCGTGGCGGCGGAACAGATCGGCCATCGCCGGTATGCCGTAGCCGGCGATCTGGTGCTTGACCAGCTGCGCCGTGGCGTATTCGCCCTGGGTCATCCACAGCGCGGCGCCGGTTTCCTCTTCCAGCCACGCGGCCAGGCCGAGGTGGTCGGGATGGAAGTGCGTGACGATCTGGCGGCGCAGCGGATGTGCCGCCAGCACGCTGCGCCAGGCATCCTTGACCGGATCGAGCGCGATGCCGGTATCGACGGCCGTCCAGCCGTCGCCGTCCTTGAGCAGCCAGAGGTTGATGTGGTCGAGCGCAAACGGCAGCGGCATGCGCAGCCAGCGTACGCCGGGCGCGACGTCGGTCGCGCAGCCGGGTGCGGGGAGGGCTTCGTGCGTGTAGTGCAGTCGCATGCCTGGAGGATGTCTCGTCGGGTTTGATTCGGGCCGCGAAATCTGTTTAACTTCCGCCGCCGTTTGTTGTTGTTTGATAACTCCAATCGGCCATTCTATGCGCACCGGCTGATGCGGCGCAACATTCATCCACCTTCACGTCTTCAGCGTTCTCATATGGGCGAACCCACTTTCACCATCACCGAGCTGTCGCGCGAATTCGCGGTCACGCCGCGCGCCATCCGCCATTACGAACAGCAGGGGTTGATCTTCCCCGTGCGCTCCGGCCAGCAGCGCGTCTATTCCAAGCGCGACCGCACCCGCCTCAAGCTCACCCTGCGCGGCAAGCGCCTCGGTCTCTCGCTCATCGAGATCAAGGAACTGATCGACATGTACGAGACGGCGCCCGATCATTCCTCGCAGCTCGTCAAGCTGCTGGCCGTGCTGGACAAGCGCAAGGCGGCCCTGATCCAGCAGCGCGAGGACATCGCGGCGGTACTGGCCGAAATCGACAGCTTCGAGCAGCAATGCCGCGAGATCCTTGCCGATCCGGAGCGCAAGCGCCCCGGTCGGTCGGGACCGCGTCGCGCTGCCTGAACCCGACTGCTATTGAAACCGAAGTTGACGTTGACGTCAACGTCAACTTAGAATGCCGGAAAATACTCAGGGGAGCTTCCGATGACACCGCCCGCCGTTCAGAAATTCGAGCCGCGCGACCCGCAATGGGAAGCCAAGGTGCGCGAGAGCTTCGCGCTGCAGAAGGTCATGGCCTACCTGGGCGCCGAACTGGGCGAGGTGCGCCCCGGCCGCTGCGAGATTCGCCTGCCCTGCCGCGATGAACTGACGCAGCAGCACGGCTTCATCCAGGCCGGCATCGTGTCGGCCATCGCCGACAACGCCGGCGGCTATGCCGGCTTCAGCCTGATGCCGGCCGGCGCCTCGGTGCTGGCCGTCGAGTTCAAGATCAATTTCCTGGCGCCCGCCGACGGCGACTACCTCGTCGCCGTCGGCGAGATCATCAAGCCCGGCAAGACCCTGTTCATCACCCGTGCCGAGGTCTATGCGTTCAAGGACGGCGTTCCCACCCATTGCGCGGCCATGCAGCAGACGCTGATGAACGTCGCCCCCAAATAATCGAGACAGAGGAGACACACCATGATGACCGGACTGAATTTCGACCTCGGCGAAACCATCGACATGCTGCGCGACGCGGTGAAGGACTTCGCCGACAAGGAAATCGCGCCGCGCGCCGCGGAGATCGACCGTGTGAACGAATTCCCCGCCGACCTGTGGAAGAAGTTCGGCGACATGGGCCTGCTCGGCATGACCGTCGGCGAGGAATACGGCGGCACCGACATGGGCTACCTCGCCCACATCGTTGCCATGGAGGAGATCTCGCGCGCCTCGGCCTCGGTCGGCCTGTCCTACGGCGCCCACTCCAACCTCTGCGTGAACCAGCTGCGCCGCAACGGCACCGCAGCGCAGAAAGACAAGTACCTGGCCAAGCTCGTCTCCGGCGAGCATGTCGGCGCCTTGGCGATGTCCGAGCCGAACGCCGGCTCCGACGTCGTCAGCATGAAAATGCGCGCCGACCTGAAAGGCGACCGCTACGTGCTCAACGGCGCCAAGATGTGGATCACCAACGGCGGCGATGCCGACACGCTGATCGTCTACGCCAAGACCGACCTCAATGCCGGCGCGAAAGGCATGACCGCCTTCATCGTCGAGAAGGGCATGAAGGGATTCTCGAAGGGGACGCACCTCGACAAGCTCGGCATGCGCGGCTCGAACACCTACCCGCTGTTCTTCGACGACTGCGAAGTCCCGGTCGAGAACGTGCTCGGCGGCGTCGGCGCCGGCACCAGGGTGCTGATGAGCGGCCTCGACTACGAGCGCGCCGTGCTCTCCGGCGGCCCGCTCGGCATCATGGCGGCCTGCATGGACGCCGTCATCCCCTATATCCACGACCGCAAGCAGTTCAACCAGGCCATCGGCGAATTCCAGCTCATGCAGGGCAAGGTCGCCGACATGTACTCGACCTGGCAGGCCAGCCGCGCCTATGTCTATGCCGTCGGCAAGGCCTGCGACAAGGCCGACCACTCGCGCGGCCTGCGCAAGGACGCCGCCGGCGCCATCCTCTATTCGGCCGAAAAGGCCACCTGGATGGCCGGCGAAGCGATCCAGACGCTCGGCGGCAACGGCTACATCAACGAGTTCCCCGTCGGCCGCCTGTGGCGCGACGCCAAGCTGTACGAGATCGGCGCCGGCACCTCGGAAATCCGTCGTATGCTGATCGGCCGCGAATTGTTCGCTGAAACCGCATAAGGACGTCATGACCGTTACGCTGCGCATCCTCGGCGCCACCGACACCCGCGAACTGGAGCAGGTGCGCCAGTATTTCCGCAACTATGCCGCCTGGCTGGGCGTGGATCTCTGTTTCCAGAATTTCGACGCCGAGATGGCCAATCTGCCGGGCGCCTACGCCGCGCCGCAGGGCCGCCTGTTCCTCGCCGAAATCGACGGCGCGCCGGCCGGCTGCGTCGGCGTGCGTCCGCTGTCCGACGGCATCTGCGAACTCAAGCGCCTTTACGTCGATCCGGCCCATCGCGGCATCGGCGCCGGCCGCGCGCTGATCATGGCCGCCATCCGCGCCGCGCGCGAGATCGGCTACCGCAAGATCATGCTCGACACGCTGCCCAACATGCGCATGGCCGTCCGGCTGTATCGCGAGCTGGGCTTCACGGCGGCGCCGGCCTACTATCCGACTCCGGCGGAGGGCACGCTGTTCCTCGCCCTCGACCTGGAGAACTGGTCGGAAGAGGAAGTCAGCCACGAGAACCTGTTCCACCTGTTCGACTTCAACCGTGCCTGGGCGCACCAGATGCGCCAGGTCGATGCCGGCTATTTCGAGAAGCTGGCCCAGTTGCAGGCACCCGAATACCTGTGGATAGGCTGTTCCGACTCGCGCGTGCCGGCCAACCAGATCGTCGGCCTGCTGCCCGGCGAGGTGTTCGTGCATCGCAACGTCGCCAACGTCGTCGTGCATACCGACCTCAACTGCCTGTCGGTGCTGCAGTTCGCCGTCGACATGCTCAAGGTCAAGCATGTCATGGTTGTCGGCCACTACGGCTGCGGCGGCGTCGGCGCGGCGCTGCGGCGCGATCGCGTCGGGCTGGCCGACATCTGGCTGCGCCATGTGCAGGACGTGCACCTCAAGCACCTGGCGCGCGTCGATGCCCTGCCGCCCGAGGCCCGCGCCGACCGTCTGTGCGAACTCAACGTGCTGGAGCAGGTGTTCAACGTCTGCCATACCGTCGTCGTCCAGGATGCCTGGCAGCGCGGTCAGGCTGTCACCGTGCATGGCTGGATCTACGGTTTGAAGGACGGCCTGATGCGCGACCTCGGCTTCACCGTCCATCGCCCGCAGGACGTCGCCGACCGCTACGAAGCGGCGCTCGCCGCACTCAATATCTAGGTTCCAAGGAGAAATCAAAATGACCGATCCCATCGTTATCGTATCCGCTGCCCGTACGCCAATGGGCGGCTTTCAAGGCGACTTTACCGCCATGACCGGCCCGCAGTTGGGCTCGGTCGCCATCCGCGCCGCCGTCGAACGTGCCGGGATCAAGGCCGAGCTGGTCGAGGAAGTCATCATGGGCAACGTGCTGCAGGCCGGCGTCGGCCAGGCCCCCGCCCGCCAGGCGGCGCTGGGCGCCGGGCTGCCGCTGTCGGCCGGCTGCACCACCGTGCACAAGGTCTGCGGTTCCGGCATGAAGGCGACGATGTTCAGCCACGATCTGCTGATCGCCGGCAGCAATGCGGTGATGGTCGCCGGCGGCATGGAGTCGATGACCAACGCGCCCTACCTGCTGCCCAAGGCGCGCGGCGGCTACCGCCTCGGCCACGGCCAGATGCTCGACCACATGTTCTTCGACGGGCTGGAAGACGCCTACCAGAAGGGCCGCCTGATGGGCACCTTCGCCGAGGAGTGCGCCGAGTCCTACGGCTTCACGCGCAAGGCGCAGGACGACTTCGCCATCGCTTCCACCACGCGCGCGCAGGCCGCGATCAAGGACGGCTCGTTCAAGTGGGAGATCGCGCCGGTCACGGTGTCCGGCCGCAAGGGCGACGTGCTCGTCGAGAGCGACGAGCAGCCGCCGAAGGCCCAGATCGACAAGATCCCCGGCCTCAAGCCGGCGTTCAAGAAGGACGGCACGGTCACCGCGGCCAACTCCTCGTCGATCTCCGACGGCGCCGCCGCGCTGGTGGTGATGCGTGCGTCCACCGCCGAGAAGCTCGGCCTCACGCCGCTGGCCCGCATCGTCGGCCACGCCACCCATGCGCAGGAGCCGAACCTCTTCACCACCGCGCCCGTCGGCGCCATGAAGAAGCTGTTCGCCAGGAACGGCTGGACCGCCGACAGCGTGGACCTCTACGAGATCAACGAAGCCTTCGCCGTCGTCACCATGGCGGCGATGCACGACCTCAAACTGCCGCACGAGAAGGTCAACGTCCATGGCGGCGCCTGCGCGCTCGGCCATCCGATCGGCGCTTCCGGCGCGCGCATCGTTGTCACGCTGATCGGCGCGTTGCGCAAATACGGCAAGAAGCGCGGCGTCGCCAGCCTGTGCATCGGCGGCGGCGAGGCGACGGCCATGGGCATCGAGTTGCTGTAACAGCCCACTTGTTCGGCACTTACTTCAAGCTCGTCGTGACCATGGTGATCTGGGGCGGCACCTGGGTGGCGGGGCGCTACGCGGTGCAATCCGCACCGCCGCTCGGCGTCGCCGTCTGGCGCTTCCTCATCGCCGGCGGCGCGCTGCTGGCACTGGTGGCGCTGCGCCACGGCCGGCTGCCGCGGCCGACGCGCCACGAGTGGCTGCTGATTTTCGGGCTCGGCGTCACCGGCATCTTTCTTTACAACCTGTGTTTTCTCTACGGCCTGCAACGCCTCGCCGCCGGGCAGGCGGCGCTGGTCGTGGCGCTCAATCCGGTGATGATCACGCTGGCCGCGGCCGTCTGGCTCGGCGAGCGCCTGACGCCGCGCAAGGCTGCCGGCAGCGCCATCGCGCTGGTGGGCTGCCTGACGGTCATCGGCCACGGTTCGCCGCTGGCGCCGCTGGCGCCGCTGACCGGCGACGTCGGCCTGGGCGAACTGCTGATCGTCGGCTGCGCGCTGTTCTGGGCCATCTACACCCTGATCGGCCGGCGCGCGACGAAGACGCAGCCGGCGCTGGTCGTCACCGCCTACAGCACCGTCGTCGGCTGGTGCCTGCTGCTGGCGACGGCCCTGATCGACGCGCCGGCGGTGCTGGTGCCCGATTACGCGCCGCTGGTCTGGGGCGCCATCCTGTTCCTCGCGCTGCTCGGCACCACGCTCGGCTTCACCTGGTTCAACGCCGCAGTTGCGCACATCGGCGCGGCGCGCGCCTCGATCTTCATCAACCTGGTTCCCGTCGCCGCCGTATTGCAGGGTGCCTGGCTGCTCGACGAGCGGCTGGGCCTGTCCGTGCTGGTCGGCGGCGCGCTGGTGCTGCTCGGCGTGGTGCTGACGCAGCAGACCCCACCCCGAATTCCACTGGAGCAAACGCGATGATCCTCAACGAATCCCAGCAAATGATCCGCGACACCCTGCGTGACTTCGCGCGCGAGCAGCTCGCGCCCAAGGCCGCCGAATGGGACCGCAACGGCACTTTCCCCGCAGTCGCCCTGCAGGAACTCGCCGCCCTCGGCGTCTGGGGCATGGCCGTGCCGGAGGAATGGAACGGCGCCGGTCTCGATTACCTGACGCTGGCCGTTGCGCTCGAAGAAATCGCCGCCGGCGACGGCGCCACCTCGACCATCCTGTCGGTGCAGAACTCGCTGATCTGCGGCATCCTGATGAAGTACGGCAACGACGCGCAAAAGGAGCGCTGGCTCAAGGGCGCCGCCACCGGCGCGCTGCTCGGCTGCTTCTGCCTCACCGAGCCGCATGTCGGCTCCGATGCCGCCGCCATCCGCACCAAGGCCGTGAAGGACGGCGACCACTGGGTGTTGAACGGCGTCAAGCAGTTCATCACCTCGGGCAAGAACGGCCAGATCGCCATCGTCTTCGCCGTCACCGATCCGGCCGCCGGCAAGAAGGGCATCTCCTGCTTCCTGGTGCCGACCGATGCGCCGGGCTACGTCGTCGCCCGCATCGAGGAAAAGCTCGGCCAGCACGCCTCCGACACGGCGCAGATCTTGTTCGAGAACTGCCGCATTCCCGCCGACCACCTGATCGGCGCCGAAGGCGAAGG
>CAZWFC010000135.1:0-7933 GCA_964632965.1 uncultured Rhodocyclaceae bacterium | reverse complement strand
TGCCTCAAGGGTACGGCACCCCAGGCCGCCCTGCCCCCCAGCCCCCTTCCGCTGGAAGCGGGTGACTACGGTTCAGCCGCGCCTTGCGCGGCTTCCGGATTGCCGGCTGTCGCCTCCTTGGGGCGGCCCGGCGGAGACGACATGCAAATCCACGAAACCATTGCCGGCCTGCGCGCCGCGCTGAAGGATGCCGGCCGCGTTGCACTGGTGCCGACCATGGGCAACCTGCACGCGGGCCACATCGCGCTGATGCGGCAGGCGCGCGCCCACGGCGACGCCGTGGTGGCGACGATCTTCGTCAATCGCCTGCAATTCCGGCCGGGCGAGGACTTCGAAAAATATCCGCGCACCTTCCAGGCCGACTGCGACCAGCTGGCCGCCGCCGGCGTCGATCACCTGTTCGCGCCGGACGAGGCCGAAATGTACCCGCAACCGCAGCGCTACCACGTCGAACCGCCGCCGGAACAGGCCAATGTGCTCGACGGCGAGTTCCGGCCGGGACATTTCCGCGGCGTGGCGACGGTGGTGATGAAGCTGTTCCAGATCGTCCAGCCCGACGCGGCGCTCTTCGGCAAGAAGGATTTCCAGCAGTTGTTGGTTATCCGCAACATGGTCCAAGACCTTAATTTGCCTATCGAAATCGTACCCGGCGACACCGTGCGGGCCGACGACGGCCTGGCGCTTTCGTCGCGCAACGGCTACCTTTCCGAAGCAGAAAGGGCTGAAGCGCCAAGGCTTTATCGAACTCTGACGAAGGTAGTAGGTCTGATACGGGCAGGCGAACGCGATTTTGCCCGCCTTGAAAAGGAGGCCGTCGCGGAACTTGCCGGCAACGGCTGGGTTCCCGACTATATTGCAGTGCGAAATAAATTTGATCTACAATTGCCGGCCGCTCACGATTCCAGTTTGGTGGTGTTGGCTGCGGCGCGTTTGGGTAGCACGCGCCTCATCGACAATCTGGAAGTTTAGGTCCCCGCGATGCGCTCATGCCGGCGGTGGCCAGTAGCACACAGGTCGGAATCCTTAACCGGGTTCCGGTGATTGCCGTACTCCTTTTCGTGAGAAAGGATCGACAATGCAACGCACGATGTTGAAATCCAAGCTGCACCGCGTCACCGTGACGCAAGCCGAACTTCATTACGAGGGTTCGTGCGCTATCGACGAGGATCTGCTCGATGCCGCGGATATCCGCGAGTATCAACAGATCGAAATCTGGAACGTCGATAACGGCGAGCGTTTCACCACGTATGCCATCCGCGCCGAGCGGGGCTCCGGAACGATTTCCGTCAATGGTGCCGCTGCCCGCAAGGCGGCGCCCGGCGACCTGCTGATCATCGCGACCTTCGCCGTGTACAACGAGATCGAACTGACCAAGTTCGAACCCGATCTCGTCTACGTCGACGCCAGGAACCGCATCACGCATCACAGCCGCAAGATTCCGACGCAGGCCGCCGCCTGCGCCTGAGTCGGCCACGGCACCCCGAAGCCCGCACCCGATACCGGCTGCGGGCTTTTTTTCACTCCGGACCCGCCCATGTTCCGTCCAGCGTTCAAGCATAGCGTCGCCGCCGCCGTCCTGACGGCCTTCCTGCATCTGGCCCGGGCCGGCGAGCCCCTGCCCGCCGTCGAACTCTATTTGCCCAGCCCTTGCCTCGCCTGCATCGACTGGGCCGAACACCTGATGGAGAACGGCTTTCGCGTCACCTTCAAGGAAACCGCGGATATGGCCGCCCTGAAACGCCGCCTCAAGGTGCCTGCCGACGTGCAGTCCGTGCATACCGCCACCGTGGACGGCTACTTCGTCGAGGGCCATGTGCCGGCCGACGACATCAAGGAACTGCTCAGGGAAAAACCCAAGGCCCGCGGCATCGCCGTGCCGGGCCTGCCGATGGGCGCGCCGGGGCGCGAGGCGACCGGCGCCGATTTTTCCTGCGAGCGCGGCTGCACGATCCTGGAACGCAACGAGTCGCGACGCGAAGTCCGCCGCGAGATGTACAACACCCTGCTGGTGGGGCGCGACGGCAAGACCAGCATCTTCGCGCGCCACTGACCCTCACCCTCAGTCGGCGAGAAACTCCCCGAACATCGCTTGCGCCCACTGCACGTCCTCGTTGCGCGGCTGCGGATTGAAGGACTGCGTGCTGGCCTGGACGACGAGCCCGTCGCCGCGAAACCGGTAGCGGGCGTCGAGGCGCACCATTTCCGGCGGTTCGACACGCGTGTAGACGTAGCAGGCGCTGTCGGGCAGCCGTCTTTCCGGCACCGCACCGCGCGCCCGCGCGGCGATCTCACCGGCCGCGATGCGGCCGAGGCGGCTGGCCAGCTGGCCGGTCTTCGGGTAGTGGCCGAACTGCGGCGAGACCTTGCCCATCAAGTCGCCGATCAGGAACACGGTTTCGTCATCGACCGCATGAAGATGCACGGGGTCCTGCGCCGCCCAGCCGGTGGGCTTGCCGGCATCGTCGCGGCCGATGAGGTCCGCCTGCCAGACCAGATCGCCCGCCTGCTGCGGCGCCATGATGATCGCATCGTCGAAGCGGAGGCTGTCGAAATCGGTGACGATGGTCTTGGCGAAGGGGTCGAAAGCCTTCACCGCGGCATGCGGCATATAGACGATCTGGTCGCGATACTGGTCGCCGAACACCCGGCCGAAGGCCGGCATGACGGGATTGGGATCGAGGACGATCAGCTTGCCCTTGATGCCACGCTGCTTGAGCAGCCAGCCGATCATGCAGGCCCGCTCGTACGGGGCCGGCGGGCAGCGATACGGTAGCGGCGGCAAGGTCATCACCAGGTCGCCGCCCGTGAAACGGTCGAGCTTGGCCTTCAGCGCGTGCGCCTCGTCGCCGGGCACGAAGGCGCACGGATAGTGCCGGCGCGTGTGGTTGATGGCCTCGCGGTCGCCGCCGAGCAGGGCTTCGAAATCGTAGCGGATGCCGACGGCGAGGATCAGCCAGTCGTAGTCCAGCGTTCCCTGCGCGGTGACGACGCGGCGGCGCTCGCGGTCGATGGCGGTGGCTTCGGCCTGGAGGTAGCGATAACCGTAGGCCGCGGCCGCCGCGGCGTAGTCGTGGACCAGGACTTTCGTGTCGATGAGACCCACCAGCCACTTGTTGCTCAGCGGGCAGGACCAGAAGGCCGGGTTCTTCTCCACCAGCACGACGTCGAGCTCGGGCGCGGTCTCGCGCAGGTAGCGTGCCGCGCTGAGGCCGCCCCAGCCGCCGCCGACGATGACGACGCGGCGCCGGCGCGTGCGCGGCAGGAGATCGGGCAGCGCCTGGGCGAACAGCGGCGCGGCACATGCCCCGAGGGCGGCGGCGAGGAAATGGCGGCGATTCAAAGACACCCGTAGGGCTCCTCAGGGAAGTCGCAACGCTGCGACTGATGCCATAATAGGCGCCACTTATCCGCAGGAGCAGCACGCATGACCACCCCATCCCGCCTCCGTGCCGCGCTTTTCGCCCTGCTCACCGGTCTGTCCGTCGCGGGATGGGCCGCGGAGCCGACGATAGGCATGAACGAGCAGCCGATCCACGATGCCGCACGCCTCGGTACGCGCCAGGACGTCGAGAAGATATTGAAGGCCGATCCGGCGGCGCGCGATGCCCGCACACTGCTGGGCTCGACGCCCCTGCATCTGGCGGCGCTGAACGTCGACAGCGGCCCGCTGAAGGCGCTGATCGCCGCCGGCGCCAACGTCAATGCGCGCGACAAGGAAGGCGCCACCCCGCTGCACATGGCGGCCTTCGCCACCCGCACCGAACACGCCCGCCTGCTGCTGGAAGCCGGCGTCGACGTCGGCGTCAAGACCGATGCCGGCCGCGATGCCCTGAGCCTGGCGCGCAAGGTGCGCGCCGACGAAACGGCGGGAATCATTTCGCTCTGGATACTCAAGGGCTGCAAGCCCGGCAAGCCCTGCTGAGGCAGGAGCGCCAAGGCGCTACGCCGACCGCAGGCCCGCCGCGGTCGCCAGCAGGGCGGCGGCGGCCACGCTGTGGCCGATGCCGAGCCAGAGATTGAATCCCGTGGCGACGGTCAACACGCCCAACGCGACCTCGCCGGCCAGCAAGGCCAGCAGGACCAGGGCGGTGCGGCGCGTCGCCGGCTGTCGCAAGGCGCCATGGGCGGCGCCGCCGAGCAGCAGCAGGGTCGCCAGGGCGCAATAGCGGTGCAGCAGGTGCAGGGTCGTGCCACCGGCATCCCCGGCCGGCAGGGCCGCCGCGATGACGACCCGCGGATCGAGCGCCGCCCAGCCGCCCGCCGGCCACGCGACATCGCCGCAAAACGGCAGCGTCGCGCAGCTGACGGCGGCATAGCGCGCGCCGATCAGCGCCCCGAGCAGCACGGTGGCCGACAACGCCAGCAGACCCGGCGTCAGCAGGGCATTGGGCGGCGGCGCTTGCGCCTCCCCATCGGTCGCGCGAACGATCTGCCATGACAGCGACACCAGCCCGAGGCCGCCGAGAATATTCACGAAGGTGACGAAGGCGCGATGCGGATCGGAACTCCAGATGCCGACGGCGGCCAGGAACAGCATCAGCACCACCAGCGCCGTGGCGCGCCGCGCCGCAGGTTGGATCGGGCTCGGCTGCAGGCACTGCCAGGCGACGGCAAACGCCAGCACCAGCGCGGCCGACGCGCCCAGGCGGTGGAGCACGCGGGCGATCCCGGTATGGAGGTTGGCCTTGTCGGCGAGAACCTGCCCGTAGCAGGCCGGCCAGTCGGCGCAGCCGAAACCGGCGGCATCGAGGCGCACGTAGGCGCTGACGAAAACCACGGCCAGCGACAGCACGCCGAGGGCCAGCGCGAGCCGCCTTATCCGCTGCCGCCGCAATGCCGCGTGCCTACCGGTTTCCATGGCGTCAACGGTACGGCGCCGAATCGACCCGCAACTCGTGGTTCAGCCACAGCAGGACGCCGAACACCACCATCGACCCGCCCTGGTGGGCCGCGCCCAGCGCCACCGGCACGGCCAGCAGCAGCGTGGCGATGCCGAGCGAAATCTGGATCGCCAGCACGCCGAGCAGCAGCGTCGCGACGCCGCGCGTGCGGCCGGAAACCCGCGCGGAGCGCAGCCGCCACCAGAACCACGGCACCAGGAAGGCCAGCAACCAGGCGCCGAGGCGGTGGTCGAACTGCACCGTCGCCATGTTGTTGAAGAAGTTCAGGTACCACGGATCGAGCATGAAGATTTCCGGCGGCACGATGGCGCCGTTCATCAGCGGAAAGGTGTTGTAGGCCTTGCCGGCGCGGATGCCGGCGACGAAGCCGCCGGTGACGATCATGTAGAAGGCGAGCAGCGCCAGCCAGACGCCGGTCCGGCGCAGGCCGGCGACGACCGAGTCCGCAGGCCGGCGGGCGCGCTCGGCGAGCAGGCCCAGCGCCACCCAGACCATGGCGATGAAGATCAGGAAGGCCAGCGACAAGTGCGCCGTCAGCCGGTACTGGCTGACGCGCGGGTCGTCGACGAGGCCGCTCTTGACCATGTACCAACCCATCGCGCCCTGCAGGCCGCCGAGGATGAAAATGCCGACCAGCTTGGGCACCAGCGGCCGGTCGATCTTGCCCCGCGCCAGGAACCAGAGGAAGGGCAGCAGGAACACCATGCCGATGGTGCGGCCCAGCACGCGATGAAAATATTCCCACCAGAAGATGCCCTTGAACTCGTCGAGGGCCATCTGGTGATTGACCTTCTGGTACTCGGGCGTCTGCTTGTACTTGTCGAACGTGGCTTCCCACTCGGCCTGGTTGAGCGGCGGGATGGTGCCGACGATGGGTTGCCATTCGACGATGGACAGCCCCGAATGCGTCAACCGGGTGACGCCGCCGACGACCAGCGTGGCGAAAACCATCGCGGCGCAGATGAACAACCAGGTGGCGACTTGACGACGTGCGGCGAGATTCATAAGGAAAATCCAGTCCGTTATTCAGCCAGATAATTGGCCTTGTTTTCACGGCCGATTATATGCGACAGCTTGACGCAGCAAGGCGAATAAGTGCTTGCTGATGTTTGATTTTCTTATCTCAGATCAATTTCAATACCCCTTGACCAAAGGTACCTTCCCATGCGCTGAATCCCGGCATTTTGACCTACCAATTTTTCGCGCTTTTTGGGCGCTACCGCAGACGGAGGATCGAGAATGGACGAACCACAAAACAATGACATCCCACTCATGCAGCGGGTACTGGACAACCCTTTCCTGCTCCTGTTCCTGGGCGTCGCCTCCCCCACGATTCTCTACAGCCTGTGGGGAATCATGAACATCATCGCCGTCCCGGTCGCCAAATAAGCGCGCCGATCACTCAGGGAGATTAACCAATGAGCGCAATCCTGCCGCCCGCAGACCGACTGTGGTGGAAGCAACCGATCGACAAGATCGAATGGACATGGATTTTCCTTGCCTTCACGTGGGGCATGATCATGTTCGTCATGATGATTTACTGGCACATCAACGGCAAACAGAACCTTTCCACCGAGACCTACAAGTCGACGCGCGAAATGTTCAGTGCCAAGGCCGAGAAGTTCATCGCCGAGAACACCGTCCGCACCGAAACCGAGCAGAACATCCCGGTGGTCAAGGCGCCCGCCAGCGGCGACGTCTATCTGACCGCCAGCCTGTGGCGCTGGTGGCCGATCCTCGAACTCGAAAAGGACAAGACCTATCGCGTTCACCTGTATTCGATGGACTACAACCACGGCTTCTCGCTGCAACCGACGAACATCAACATCCAGGTGGTTCCGGGCTACGAGCACGTCGTCAAGATGACGCCGAACAAGGCCGGCACCTACTCCATCGTCTGCAACGAGTACTGCGGCATCGGGCACCACACGATGCTCGGTCGGATTTACGTGAAATAAAGGGGCCCATCAGATGGCAACAACTTACCGCGTTTGCCCGCGCACCGGGCTGCAATACGATACCGCCGCAGAGAAGCTGATGCGCTGGAACGCCGTCGCCGGCGTCCTCGCCCTGCTGGTCGGCGGCATCATGGCAATTGGCGTGATCCTGACCCGCTGGCCGGCTGTCAAGCTGCTGCCGGCCGACCAGTTCTACCTCGTCCTCACCGCCCACGGCGTCGACATGCTGCTGGTCTGGATCATCTTCTTCGAGATGGCCGTGCTCTACTTCGCTTCATCGACATTGCTGCGCTGCCGGCTGGCAACGCCCAAGATAGCCTGGCTGGGCTTCTGGCTGATGGCCATCGGCGCCGTCATGGGCAACTACGCCGTGCTGGCCGGCGAGTCGAGCGTGATGTTCACCTCCTACGTACCGATGCAGGCCTCGCCGTTCTTCTACCTCGGCCTGATCCTGTTCGCCGTGGGTGCGCTGATCGGCTGCTTCGTCTTCCTCGGCACGCTCGTCGTCGCCAAGAACGAACGCACCTACGAAGGCTCGATCCCGCTGGTGACCTTCGGCGCGCTGACGGCCTGCATCATCGCCGTCTTCACCATCGCCTCCGGCGCCGTGATCCTGATCCCGACGCTGCTCTGGTCGGTCGGCATCATCAACGAAGTCGATCCGCTGATGTACCGCGTGATCTGGTGGGGCATGGGTCACAGCTCGCAGCAGATCAACGTCTCCGCGCACGTGTCGATCTGGTATGCGATCGCCGCCATCGTCCTCGGCGCCAAGCCGCTGTCCGAAAAGGTGTCGCGTTTCGCCTTCCTGCTCTACATCCTGTTCCTGCAGCTCGCTTCCGCGCACCACCTGCTGTCCGACCCGGGCCTGGGTTCCGAGTGGAAGGTTCTCAACACGTCGTACTTCATGTACTTCGCGGTGATGGCCTCCATGATCCACGGCTTCACCGTTCCGGGCGCCATCGAGGCGGCCCAGCGCAAGAAGGGCTACAACAACGGCCTGTTCGAGTGGCTGCGCAAGTGTCCGTGGGGCAACCCGGCGTTCTCCGGCATGTTCATTTCCCTGGTCAGCTT
>CAZWFC010000134.1:0-7973 GCA_964632965.1 uncultured Rhodocyclaceae bacterium | reverse complement strand
CATGCCGCCGAGGAAGGAGCAGACGAGGATGCCGGCCAGGCCGACGAAGACGCCGATCTCGAACTCGATGCCGACGAAGCGGCTGGTGATGAGGCCGACGCCGTAGATCTGCGCGACGACATACGTGAAGGACGCCAGGATGGCGGCGACGACGCCGACGAAGCGGGCGATGTTGCCGCCGTAGCGGGCGCCGAGAAAATCGGGAATCGTGTATTGGCCGAACTTGCGCAGGTAGGGCGCCAGCAGCAGCGCCACCAGCACATAGCCGCCGGTCCAGCCCATGACGAAGGCCAGTCCCTGGAAGCCGCTGAAATACAGCGTTCCGGCCATGCCGATGAACGACGCCGCGGAGAGCCAGTCGCCGGCGGTCGCCATGCCGTTGAAGAATGCCGGCACGCGGCGGCCGGCGACGTAATACTCGTTCACGTCGGCGGTGCGGCTGATGATGCCGATGCTGGCATAGACGGCGATGGTCGCGAACAGGAACAGGTAGCCGATCATGCGCGCCGACATTCCCAGGTTTTCGCCGATCGACAACGCCAGTATGAACAGCGCAAAGCCGACCGCGTACCAGCCGTAGAGTTTCTTCAGGCGGCGGTTGAACGGGATCTTGGAAGAAAAGGGCATTGCGCTACAGCCTGTATTCGAGCTGCAGGCGGCCTTGCAGCTTCTTGGCCTGCTTGAAGGCTTCCTTGAGAATATGGCGGTCGAGTTCGTTCAGGTTGTCCGGATCGACGCGGTTGGCGAGCCCTTCCGGCGTACCCTGCTGCTGCTGGCGCAGTCGCAGTTGCTGGATGAAGAAGAAGCCGTCGATGACGGCGCCGATGTCGTCGCGGCCCAGCTTGCCGCGTTCGGCCAGTGCGCGCAGGCGCTCGGCGGTGCCGGTCGCGCCGACGCCGTTGGCCAGCGCGAGGATGCGCGCCACGTCGACGAACAGGCGCGAGCCCGATGCCTTGAGGTCGATGGTATGCGGGAACGCATCGCTCTTGTCGAAGACGAAGTCGCGCAGCATGCCGAGCGGCGGATGCACGCGCAAGGCGTTCTCGGCCATGAAGCGCAGGAACAGCGGGCCGCCGGCCGAGGTGCCGAGCAGCCAGGTGCGCAATTCGTCGGCCAGCGACTCTTCGCCGTACAGCGGACGGAAATCGAAGTAGATCGTCGCATTCAGCAGCGCCTGTGGATTCCCCGACTGCAGCAGGCCGTAGAACTTCTCTTTCCACTCGTCGAGCGACAGGCAGAGCTCGGGATTGCTGGCCATGATGTTGCCGCTGCATAACGGAAAGCCGCAGGCGGCGAGCCGCTCGTTGACGGCGCGGGCGAACGGCAGGAAGGCCTGGCGCGCCGCTGCGGCGATTTCGGCCGCTGCGGCGAACACGATGCCGTTGTCCTGATCGGTGGACAGCGTCTGCTCGAAGCGCCCTTCGGACCCGAACGACAGCCAGCACCAACTGGTCTTCGGCAGCGCGAACTCCAGCCGGGTCAGTTCGAGGATGCGCGTCGTCAGATGGTCGTTGAGCGACGAAATCAGCTGCGTCAGCGGTTCGGCCGCCGCTCCTTCTGCGAGCATGCGCTCGGCGAGGCGGCGAATGTCCTCCGCCGCCGCGACCAGACCGTTCATGTCGCGGGCGCCGCGGATGGCGCCGGAAATGGCCTTGCCGCCGCCGCTCTGCAATTCGTAGATATCGTCCTGGGAAACGACGCCGGCCAGCTTGCCGGACGCGTCGACGACGATGACGTGATGCACGCCGTGGCGCGCCATGACGAGCGCCGCCTGATAGACCGTCGACCGCCAGTTGAGCACCAGCAGGTCGCCGTCGCTCATCACCGACATCAGCATGCGGTCGAGGTCGCAGGAGACGGCGGCGACGCGGTACAGCAGGTCGCGCAAGGTGAAAATGCCGATCGGCCGGCCGCTTTCGGGTTCGACGACGACGATGGAGCCGACGCGGTGCTCGGCCATCGCCTGCACGGCTTCGCGCAAGGTGGACTCGGGCATGGCGGTGACCGGCTTGCGGCGGATCAGGGCGGCAAGCTGGCTATGCAGGGTGTGGCGAACGGCGGTTGTCTGGTTCATGGCAATCGAGAGTCTGGGGCGGGATTCATGCGGCGAGGTTGAAATCGATTTTCATCTGTTGCTGCAGGCGTCGCGCCTGCCTGAGGGCTTCCTTGAGGATACGGTGCTCGAATTCGTTGCAGCCGTCCGGCCTGATGCGGTTTCCGGGCGCCCCGCCGCCGCCGGCGAGCTGGGCACCCAGGCGCATGCGCTGGATATGCACGAACGCCTGTTCGCCGGCTGCCGCCTCGCCTGGATGGAGCTTGCCGGCCTTGGCCAGGGCGCGCAACCGGGCGACGGTACCGACCTCGGGCAAGCCCGCCGCCAGGGCGAAAACGCGCGCGGCATCGACGAACAGCCGGCTACCCTGCTTCTTCAGGTCGATACCGCCTTCGCCATCGTTTTCGGTGACGATGTCTCCCAGCAAACCGAGGGGCGGCGCAACGGTCAGCGCATTGTTGGCCATCATGCGGATGAAGGCATCGTTGGCGGCAGTCAGGCTCAGAAGATAGCCGCGTAGCGTATTGGCCAGCTGTGCATCGCCGCTGAGCGGGCGGAAGTCGAAAAAGATCGTGGCATTGAGGAGAGCCTCGGGATCGGGCGTGCGTATCCAGCCCGAGAAGCGTTCGCGCCACTCGTCGAGCGACAGGCACCAGGACGGGTTGCCGGCCATGATTTCGCCTGTGCACAGCGGAAAGCCGCAGGCGTCGAGCGCCTCATTGACCGCGCGGCAGAAGGGCTGGAACAATTGCCGCATGGCCTGGGCCTCGCCGCTGCCGGCGGCGCTGAAGACGAGTCCGTTGTCCTGATCGGTGACGAAGGTCTGCTCGCCGCGCGCCGCCGAACCGAAGGAGAGCCAGCACCAGGACGCCGCCGGCAGGCGGTGCTGGCGGCCGACCAGGGCGACGACATGCGCGCCGAGGCGGTCGTTGAGTTCCGTCAGCACCCGCGTCGCCAGGACCGCGCCGGCATCGGCCGCGACCAGGCCGATGCCGACGGCGCGGATTTCCGGCGCCAGGGCGACCAGCGCCGGCATGTCGCCGGCCGCGTCGATGCGCCGGGCCAAAGCCGATAGTTGAGCACCCAGCGGGCCGCACATGATTTCCCCGGCCACGGGACTCATCAATACTTCACCCGCGCGTAGTAGGTCTGCTTGGCCGCTTCCAGCGCCTGGCGCAGGGTGACGATGCCCATATCGGCGAGCAGCGGGATCATCTTCAGGAAGACTTCACCGGTGACGAAGGCGTCGCCCAGCGCCGTATGGCGGCCGATGACGTTGATGCCGAGCCGTTCGGCGATGCTTTCCAGCTTGTGCGAATCCTGGTTCGGATGAATCACCGCCGACAGCAGCAGCGTGTCGAGCACCGGCTGCGAAAAGCTCAACCCGGTACTCGCTTCCTTGAGTTGCAGGAAGCGCATGTCGAAGGCGGCGTTGTGGGCGACGAGGACCGTCTCGCTGCAGAACTCGTGGAAGGCCGGCAGCACGACGTCGATGGTGGGTTGGCCGCGTACCATGTCCTCGGTGATGCCGTGGATGGGTATGCCCTCCGGCCGCAGCGGCCGCTGCGGGTCAACGATCTGGTCGAAGACTTCCTGGCGCAGCAGGCGGCCGTTGATGGCGCGCACCGCGCCGACCTGGATGATTTCGTCGCCGGCCGACGGTTCCAGCCCTGTGGTCTCGGTGTCGAAAACGGAATACGCCAGTTCGGCCAGCTTGCGGTCGAGATCGATGGAAGTGTCGCTGAAGCTGAAGAGATTGAAGTCGTAGTACTCGGGCCGGCTCTCGCCGCGCACGTGCTGGGTCTGAATCTCCGGCTGCAAGTCCGGCATGGCGGCCACCGGCAGTACGATGCGGAAATAGGCGCGATGGGCGGCCTTGTCGCGCTGGTACCAGACCTCGCCGCCATGACGGTCGGTGACGTCGCGCAAGGTCAGCGGACTGGTCTCGGTGCCGATGGTCATCGGCTCAAGTTCCCACATGTAGAGCGTTTCGGACGATACCGGCGGGCCCGACCAGATCAGGTCGACGAAGGCCATCTTGCCCTCGGCCGTCAGCCGGAAGCGCAGCTCGCGGATCTCGTAATGATCCAGCAGCCGCGCGGCCAGGAAGGTCATGGCCTGGATCAGCGAGAAGCTGTCGGCGCGTATCCAGAGGCTGTCGTCGAGTTCCTCGGTCTTGGTCAGCAGCCCGAGCTTGTCCTCGATGCGCCGCTGCGCCGCCGCCAGCAGGTCGATGCCGAGCATGTCCTCCAGCGGCCAGCGCGTCTTCAGCGAATCGGCGAAGCCGCTCATGGTCTGTTCCAGCCCCTGGCTCATGCGCGTCGCTTCGTCGCTGATGATGCGCACGAAGCGTTCGCGCAAGTCGGCTTCCATGTCCGGGCTGTCGATCAGGGTCTCGGCCGCGGCGCGCATGCTGCCCAGGGCGGCGCGACTGCCGTCGGTGAGCGTCTGCAGCACCTGGTCGCGCTGGGCCTCGCGTTCGAAGCTCTTGGTGATGTTCTCGACGGTCAGGACATAGCCGGTGATTCTCGACTCGCCGTCGCCTTCCACGGGAATATGCCCATCGCTTGCGGCGCCGTCGGCACCGGTGCGCAGCACCGGCGCCATCTGCGCGCGCAGCAGCTGGCCGCTGCGCGTCGTGGTGATGAAGTTGGCCGCCGGCTCGGCGCTGCCCTTGGCGATGCGCCGCTGGATGCTTTCCAGCGCATGGGTGATCTGGCCGCGTTCGAGGATGGAGAAAATCGAACGTCCCAAGCCGATCAGCGCGCCGCCGCTCATGGACGTCGGCCCCTGGGAGAGCGACTTGAACTGGAGGCGTGCCCGGTTGTTGTAGAGCAGGATGCGACCGTCGAGATTGCAGACGACGACGCCGAGCGTCAACTCGGACATCAGCGCCGCCAGCCGGTTCTTTTCCTCCTCGACCGAGGCCTTGGCGCGGGCGATCTGCAGCTCGACATCGGTCAGCAGCTCATCGCGCTGCTGGGCCAGGTCGTTGGCGGCACGGGCGAGTTCGCGCACCTCGGGCGGCCCTTCCGTCGCGACGCGGAAGTTGCGGTTCGCGCCCAGCATCAGGCGCAGGTTCTCGGCCATTTTGAGCAGGCCCTGGACATACTGCTTGAACAGCAGGCGCAGGACCTGGAGTCCGAGGACGAAGCCGATGATCGTCATCAGCGCGCCGATCGGCAGGCGCGGCAGCAGCACTTCCGCGGCCATGGCCCGCTCCGCGTCCTTGAGGTCGGCCATGAGTATGGCCGCCGTGACCAGGAACGGCCCCGTCATCAGCAGCCCGAGCACCGCCGCGGCCAGCAGGAAGCGGATGCGTGCGGTCATGCGGGCTCCAGCAGCGACTTGACGCGAATGACCAGATCCTTGGTGGAAAACGGCTTGGTGACATAGGCATCGGCACCGAGCGCCATGCCCTTGGCGATTTCCGACTCCCGCCCCTTGGCGGTCAGCATGACGACCTTGATGCCGGCCAGGACGGGGTTGGCGCGCATTTGCTGGCAAACCTCGTAACCGGACTTCTTCGGCATCATGACGTCGAGCAGCACCAGATCGGGCAGGAACTCGGCCATCGTCGCCAGCGCGGCGTCGCCGTCGTTGGCGACGGCAACCTGGAAGCCTTCCTTCTTCATCAGGTATTCAAGCGAAATGACGATGTTCGGCTCATCGTCGACGATCAATATTTTTTTATTCATGGTCTCCTCCCGGCAGCCTTCAATTATCTCCTGTCCGGCAGGGCAGTGTGAACATGAAACGTGCGCCCTGCCCCGCTTCGCTCTCCACCCAGAGCCGGCCGCCGAAGTACTCGACGATCTGCCGGCTGATCGGCAAGCCGAGGCCGGTGCCCTGGGGTTTGTCGGTCAACACGTCCTGCCCGCCCTGGCGGAATTTCTCGAATATCGCATCCCGGTCCTCGGGCCGTATGCCGGGGCCGTCGTCGGCCACTTCGACACGGACCGCGTCGGGCGCCGAGTGCACCCGCACCCAGACGTGCCCTTCTCCCGGCGTGACGAATTTCACGGCATTCGACAGCAGGTTGATCATGACCTGCATCAGGCGGTCGCGATCGGCCAGCACCTGGCACGGTGCCTCCGGCAACTGCAGGTCGAGCGCGACTTCCTTGTCCCGGAAGAGCTGGCCCAGCGTGTCCGTCGATTCGCGCACGACTTCGCAGAGATCGACTGCGACCGCCGTCCAGTCGGCGCGGCCCGATTCGAGCTTGGCGAGGTCGAGGATCTGGTTGATAAGCCGCGACAGGCGTTCGGTCTCGTTGACGATGATGCCGAGGAAGCGTTCGCGTTCGTCGAGATGCATGCGCGGGTCGCCGTGGAGTATCTCCGAGAAAGCGCGGATGGACGTCAGCGGCGTGCGCAGCTCGTGGGTCACGGTGGAAATGAAATCGTCCTTCATGCGGTCGAGCTCGCGCAGGCGCTCGTTGGCGGCGCGCAACTCGGCCGTCGCATGTTCGAGTTCGCGCGACTTCTGTTCCAGTTCGCGGCTGTAGGCGCGCACCTGCGAAGCCTCGTCGAGAATGTTCATCACCTCGTCGATGCCCGGCGGCTCCTCCTGCACGACCGAGGCGACCATGACCCGGGCGGAGGCCGAACCGATGGCGCCCGCCAGCAGGCTCTCGGCGAAATGCACGAGATCGGCATCCGCCGGCAGTTCGGTCACCGATGCCAGGCCGCGGCTGCGGGCGTGGCGGCCGAAGGCTTCGCGCGCACGCTCGGGCCCGAGGAAGCGGCCGGCCAGCGGCAGCAGGTCGGCGACACGGGCGCCGCCGCGCCATTCCGCCAGGCCGCCGCCTTCGCGGAAGGGGTCGACGAACAACGCCGCCTGGCGAATCTCGCGGGCATTCGGCGCCCGCAGCAGCGAGAACCCCAGGTAGGAGCCGAGGTTGGCGAACAGGCTCCACAACAGGCAGTGGCTGATTTCATCGAGTCCCGAAAGACCGAACAGCTGTTGCGGCCGCAGCAGTTCGATGCCCAGCAAGCCGTGGGTCATGAAATCGGCCGGCAACCAGCCGGACTTGGCGAACGAGGGCAGCAGCAGCGTGTAGCCCCAGACCAGGAAGCCGGCGAGCAGGCCGGCCAGCGCGCCAGCGCGCGTCCCGCCCTTCCAGTAGAGGCCGCCGATCACCGCCGGCGCGAACTGGGCCACCGCGGCGAACGAGATGAGGCCGATGCTGACCAGGGCATAGGCCTCTCCGGCCGCGCGGAAATAGACGTAGCCCAGCATGAGGATCAGGGCGATGGCCCAGCGGCGGATTTCCAGCAGCAGCCCCGACAGATCCTGCCTTTCCTGGAGTCCGAGCGAGCGCCAGCGCAACAGCACCGGCATGACGAGGTCGTTGCAGACCATCGTCGACAGGGCGATGGTCTCGACGATGACCATGCCGGTGGCGGCCGACAATCCGCCGATGAAGACCAGCAGCGCCAGCGCCTCCTGCTGATGGGCCATGGGCAGGGTCAGGACGAAGGTATCGGCATCGACGCCGCTGCGGAAGTGCAGCAGGCCGCCCAGGGCGATGGGCAGGACGAAGATGTTGATGAGGAACAGGTAGAGCGGGAACAGCCAGACGGCCCGGCGGACATGGGCGGCGTTGACGTTCTCGACCACCGCGATCTGGAACTGGCGCGGCAGCAGCAGTACCGAGAGCATGGAGAGGAAGGTCAGCGCCGCCCAGCTGCCGTAGCCGCTGGCGGTATCGGCGGTCACCATGAGCGAGGCGAGGCGCGGCACGTCCTGGGCGCGATCGAAGATGTCGCCGAAACCGTCGTAGATGCCGAAGGTCACGAACACGCCGACGGCAAGAAAGGCCACCAGCTTGACGACCGACTCGAAGGCGATGGCGGCGACCATGCCTTCGTGACGCTCGGTGGCGTCGATGTGGCGCGTGCCGAACAGGATGGTGAAC
>CAZWFC010000133.1:0-7999 GCA_964632965.1 uncultured Rhodocyclaceae bacterium | reverse complement strand
GCACGACGACCGGCGTGGTGTTCGAGGCGCGCGCCAGGCCGAAGCCGTCGGCATATTCGGCGCGCACGCCGTCGATGGTGATGAGTTCCTTCGCGCCGGGGAACTTGCCGCTCTTCTGGAGTTTTGCGATCAGCGCGTGCGGTTCGCCTTCCTTCATCTTGAGGTTGAGTTCCGGCGTCGAGATCGCGTTCGGCAGGTGCTTGAGCGGCCAGTTGGCGTCGGGCCAGCGCGAGACGATTTCGAGCAGGCGCGCGCCGGCATACAGGCCGTCGTCGAAGCCGTACCAGCGTTCCTTGAAGAACATGTGGCCGCTCATCTCGCCGGCGAGCGGGGCGCCGGTTTCCTTGAGCTTGCCCTTGATGAAGGCGTGGCCGGTGTTCCACATCAGCGGCACGCCGCCCTGGAAGCGCACCGACTGCGCGACCCAGCGCGAGCACTTGACGTCGAAGATGATTGTGGCGCCAGGCTTGCGCGTCAGCACGTCGGCGGCGAACAGCATCAGTTGCCGGTCGGGATAGATGATCTCGCCGTCCTTGGTGACGACGCCGAGGCGGTCGCCGTCGCCGTCGAAGGCGAGGCCCAGTTCGGCATCGGTTTCCTTGAGGACGCGGATGACGTCCTTGAGGTTCTCCGGCTTGGACGGGTCGGGATGGTGATTGGGAAAGGTGCCGTCGACTTCGCAGAACAGTTCGATGACCTCGCAGCCCAGACGCCGGAACAGCTCCGGCGCCAGCTTGCCGGCCACGCCGTTGCCGCAATCGACGACGATTTTCATCGGTCGCGCCAGCCTGACGCCGTCCGTATGCTCGACGATGCGGTCGAGGTAGGCGTCGTCGACATGGGCGCGGCAGAGCACGCCTGCGCCGCTGGCGAAACGTCCGGCCTCGATGCGGCGGCGCAGGTCCTGGATGCGTTCGGCGAACAGCGTTTCACCGCCGAGGACCATCTTGAAACCGTTGTAGTCGGGCGGATTGTGGCTGCCGGTGACCGAGACGCAGCTGCCGACTTCGAGGTGGTGCGCGGCGAAATAGGTGACCGGCGTCGGCACGCAGCCGATGTCGACCACGTCGGTCCCGGTGCTGGTGATGCCGGCTGCCAAGGCCGCCACCAGATCGGGACCGGAGAGCCGGCCGTCGCGGCCGACGACGATGGTCTTCAGCCCCTTCTCCCGCGCTTCGCTGCCCAGCGCCTGGCCGATGGCGCGGGCGGTTGCCGTGGTCAGCGACTTGTCGACGATGCCGCGAATGTCGTAGGCCTTGAAGATCTCGGGGGCGTGGGATGTCATGGCGGTGTCTCGCTGTGAGAGGTGCGGACGATTATCGCACGCCGGCAGTCATCGCGAAACGGCCCGGCAATTACCGGTGGCCGATTTTCCCTAGTGGCTGCGCAGGCAGCCTGCGCTCAATGCAGGGTCTTCGGCGCCTCGGCAGCGGAGGGCGGCGCGGGCGAGGCGTGATGCACGATCATGCGCCAGCCGAGCGGGCCGCGCACATAGACGTTGGTGGTGACGACCGGCGCGCGCGTGTTGTCGTCGCCGACGACGCTGATCTGCTCGATCAGGCTATGCACGGCGGTGAAGGGGGTCTGTACGACGGCCGGATTGGCGATCTGCACTTGCAGCTTGGTGCCGCTCTCGAAGATGCGGCGCCAGGCTTCGCGTATGGCGGTGTAGCCGCTCAGCCGCGGGCCGCCGGGCTGGACGCAGACGATCTCCTCGTCCTCGGCCCAGACCGACATCATGGCTTCGAGGTCGGCGCGCTCCAGGGCTTCGTAGAAAGCCGTTTCGACATCCTGGGAGGAGGTGAAAATGGTTTTCGACATCAGCTTCGCATCGCGGCCAGTACGCGCTCGGGTGTCAGGTCGTTCAGGCATTTCAGGTGGCCTTGGGGGCACTCGCGCCTGAAGCAGGGGCTGCATTCGAGTTCGAGGGAAACGATCTTCGCCTGCAGCGACATCGGCGGCGTGTAGTTGAAGCTCGACGAGCCGAACACGGCCACCATTGGCTTGTCGAGCGCGGCGGCAACGTGCATCAGTCCGGAGTCGTTGCAGACCACCTGGCGCGCGGCGGCGATGAGGTCGATGGCCTGTTCCAGCGTGGTGCGGCCGCAGAGGTTGATGGCGGCGCCGTGGCACAGTTGCTCGATCTTTTCGCCCAGCGAGGCGTCCTTGGGTGAACCGACCAGCCAGACCGGATCGTCGACATGGCCGACGGCATTCGCCAGGGTGGCGAAATGGCGCGCCGGCCAGCGCTTGGCGGGGCCGTACTCGGCGCCGGGGCAGAAGACGATGGGCGCGCCGGCGGGCGGCAGGTCGAGGGCCTCGCGCGCCGCGCGCTGCTGTTCGGGCGAGGAGCGCAGATGCGGGCGATGCAGCGATACGCCGCGATGCGCGCCGGGGTTCTCCGCCAGTTGCAGGTAACGGTCGACGAGACGCGGATGGCGTTCCTTGTCGAGCAGGTGCATGTTGTTGATGAGTCCGTAGCGCGTTTCGCCCTTGTAGCCCGTGCGCTTCGGGATGCCGGCGAAAAACGGGATCAGCGCGGCCTTGAGCGAATTGGGCAGGACCACGGCTTCGTCGTAGCCGGCGGCTTTGAGCCGGCGCGCGAGATGCCAGCGCGCGGCGAGGTTGAGCTCGCCGTGGCCGAACGGGCTGTCGATGACCTGCCGCACTTCTGGCATGCGCGCCAGCAGCGGGGCGCTCCACTTTGCTGCCAGCACGTCGAGCGCGAGGCCGGCGTGCTTCTCGTGCAGGCGCGACAGCAGCGGCTGGGCGAGGATCGTATCGCCGATCCAGGAAGGGGCGACGACGAGGATCTTCGTCATGCGACCGGGAACCCTTGGCGGGTTCCTAGTGGTGGCCCTTCGGACGCTCTCCCGTGAAGCGGTACTTCGTGCCGCAATAGGGGCAGGCGGCCTCGCCCTGCTTAAGCACGTCGAGAAAGACGCGCGGATGCCGGGCCCAGAGCGGCGCCCCGGGACGCGGGCAATGCAGCGGAAGGTCGTGGGCGGTGACGTCCACTTCGCGGGTTGTTTCGTTCAGTTCGCTCATCACGGATCCTCAGGCTACGGGCGTGAGCCAGTCGGCGTGGGCCGGCACCTTGCCATTGACCGCGTCGAAGAACAGGCTCTGAATGCGGGTGGTGATCGGACCGCGTTTGCCCTCGCCGATCTGGCGGTTGTCGAGTTCGCGGATCGGCGTCACTTCGGCGGCGGTGCCGGTGAAGAAGGCCTCGTCGGCGATGTAGATGTCGTCGCGCGTCAGGCGCTTGGAGACGACCTTGTAGCCGAGTTCGTTCGCCAGGGTGATGACCGAGGCACGCGTGATGCCGATCAGCGCCGAGGCGATTTCCGGTTCGTAGATGACGCCGTCCTTGACGATGAAGACGTTCTCGCCGGCGCCTTCGGCGACAAAGCCGTCGACGTCGAGCAGCAGGGCTTCGTCGTAGCCGTTCTCGGTGGCTTCCATGTTGGCGAGGATCGAGTTGGCGTAGGTGGCGGCGAACTTGGCGCGCGCCATGGTCACATTGACGTGGTGGCGGGCGAAGGAGGCGGTCTTGACGCGGATGCCCTTCTCCATGCCTTCCTCGCCGAGGTAGGCGCCCCAGGGCCAGGCGGCGATGGCGACATGCGTCTGGGCGCCGCGCGGGGAAACCCCCATCTTCTCGGAACCGTAGAAGGCGATCGGGCGCAGGTAGCAGGATTCGAGCTTGTTGGCGCGCACCACTTCCTTCTGCGCCTCGATGATCGTCGCCTTGTCGTACGGCATCGGCATGCGGTAGATGTGGGCGGAGTTGAAGAGGCGGTCGGTGTGCTCCTTGAGCTTGAAGATCGCCGTGCCGGAAACCGTCTTGTAGGCGCGCACGCCTTCGAAGACGGACAGCCCGTAGTGCAGGGAGTGCGTCAGCACGTGGGTGGTGGCATCGCGCCAGGGGACGAGCTTGCCGTCGTACCAGATGAAGCCGTCGCGGTCGGCCATGGACATGGGGATTCTCCAGCGGTTCGGATCGAAAAGTCGATTTTAACTTATGCGCGGTAAAATTCGCCAAATGAACCGCATCTGGAAACCCAACGTCACCGTCGCCGCGCTGATCGAGCGCGAGGGACGCTTTCTGCTCGTCGAGGAAGAGACCGACGACGGCATCCGCTTCAACCAGCCGGCCGGCCATCTCGACGAAGGCGAATCGCTGGTCGCCGCCTGCGCTCGCGAGGCGCTGGAGGAGACCGCCTGGCAGTTCACGCCGACCGCGCTGGTGGGCGTCTACCAATGGCCGCGGCCGCAGGGCGACATCACCTATCTACGTTTTGCTTTTTCCGGTGTTCTCGGCGCACACGACGAGAACCGGATTCTCGATACCGGCATCCTGCGCGCGGTGTGGATGACGCCGGCCGAAATCGACGCCACGCGGGAGCGCCACCGCAGTCCGCTGATCCGGCAGTGCGTCGAGGATTACCTGGCCGGCCGGCGCTTCCCGCTCGACCTGATCCGTCACTACGACTGATGCGTTGGCGGGGGATGCTGCTGGTGGCGCTGCTGGGCACGGCGTATGCGGAGGAGTCTGTGCCGATCTGCTTCAACTACGGCTGCGCCGCCGAGGCCACGGCGGTGTTTTCGGACATGCAACTGGCCTGGGTGAGGGAAATGATCACGGGCGCCGTCAGCCCGGAGCGGGAGCGCATCCGCATCGCGCTGGCGGTCGGCCAGCTCTACGAATGGGCGGGGCAGCAAACGCCGGTCGCAGCCGATCGGGCCGGCAACTACGCCGACGACGGCGAAAACGGCAGCATGGATTGCATCGATCATTCGACCACCACCACCCGCTTCCTCGGGCTGATGGAGAAGCGCGGCTGGCTGCACTACCACCGGGTGCTGGTGCCGCAGCGGCGCACCCGGTTCCTGCTGAGCCAGCATTTCTCCGCGGCCATCGAGGAACTCGGGCCGGTGCGGGACGTCGAGCATCCGGCCCCGGAACGCTATGTGGTGGACAGCTGGTTCGTCGATAATGGCCAGCCGGCGGTAATTCTGCCGCTGGAGGAATGGCTGGATTGGGGAGGCCCCGATGTCAATTAAGCCCGTCAGGGAAAAGGTGGTCGTCGGCATGTCCGGCGGTGTCGATTCATCGGTCGCCGCGCTGTTGCTCAAGCGTGCCGGCCACGAGGTCGTCGGCCTGTTCATGAAGAACTGGGAAGACGACGACAACGAGGAATATTGCTCCTCGCGCCAGGACCTGATCGACGCCGCCGCCGCGGCCGACGTCATCGGCATCGATCTGGAAGTGGTGAACTTCTCGGCCGAATACAAGGACCGCGTCTTCGCCGACTTTCTCACCGAGTACCAGGCCGGCCGCACGCCGAACCCCGACGTGCTGTGCAACTCCGAGATCAAGTTCAAGTCCTTCCTCGACCACGCCATGCAGCTCGGCGCCGGCAAGATCGCCACCGGCCACTATGCCCAGGTGCGCGAATTCAACGGCGACTGGGGCGTCGAGCACCAGCTGCTCAAGGCCGAGGACGGCACCAAGGACCAGAGTTATTTCCTCTACCGGCTCAACCAGGCACAGCTGGCGAAGACGCTGTTTCCCGTCGGCCATCTCTACAAGCGCGACGTGCGCCGCATCGCGGAAGAAGCCGGGCTGCCGAATCACGCCAAGAAGGATTCGACCGGCATCTGCTTCATCGGCGAACGGCCGTTCCGCGAGTTCCTCGCGCGCTACCTGCCGAAGCAGCCGGGCGAAATCCGCGCTCTCGACAGCGACAAGGTCGTCGGTCGCCACGAGGGCCTCACCTACTACACGCTGGGCCAGCGCGAAGGCCTCGGCATCGGCGGCGTGAAGAACGCCCCCGAGGAACCCTGGTACGTCGCCGCCAAGGACATGGCGACGAATGTGCTCTATGTCGTGCAGGGCCACGAGCATCCGGCGTTGCTGCGTGACCGTCTGGCGGCGGCCCAGCTGTCGTGGGTTTCCGGGCGCCTGCCGCACACCCACTGGGTCTATGCCGCGAAGACGCGCTACCGCATGCCCGACGCGGCCTGCGAGATCGAAACGGTGGATGCCGACCGCTGCGACATCGCCTTCGCCGCGCCGCAATGGGCGGTGACGCCGGGTCAGTCGGTGGTGGTGTACGAGAGCCGGGTGTGCCTCGGCGGCGGCATCATCGTCTGATGCCGGGCGGGCTTCAGCCCTGCGGCACGGTCTCGGCGAAGGACGGCCGCAGCATCAGCTTGTCGTAGAGCTTGCCGAGATTGGCATGCTGCGTCGGCCAGTCGATGTCGGCGAAGCGGAAAGCCAGATAGCCGAGGGCGGAGCCGACCGCGACATCCGCCAGGCAGAGCGAGTTGCCGCAACACCACGGCGACTCGCCGACTTCCTCGGAGAGCGCCTCCAGGCCGAGCATGATCTTGCCGCGCTGGCGGTCGATCCATTCCTGGCTCTGCTGCTTCTTGGGACGCTTGGCTTCCAGGAAGGCCGCCGCCGCCGCGTCGCAGATGCCGTCGGCCAGGGCTTCCCAACGTTTGACGGTGATGCGCTCGCGGCCCGAGGCCGGAATCAGCTTGTTGTTCGGCGTCATGTTGTCGAGGTATTCGACGATGACGCGCGAGTCGAACAGCGTGCTCTCGTCGTCGAGCACCAGCACCGGAATCTTGCCCAGCGGGTTGAACTTGGCGACCGAATTGCCTTCCAGCCACGGCGAATCGAGCACGAAATCGTAGTCGATCTTCTTTTCGGCGAGCACGACGCGGGCCTTGCGGACAAAGGGGCTGGTAAGCGAACCGATCAACTTCATTTTCTGGGAACCTAGCGCTTCAACTTGAGAATGGATTATAGCATCGGCCCTTTTTCTTACTGCCGCCTTTCACTGCCCGGTCGACCGAGGGCGGAAATGCCTGCATGGTAGAATCCACGCCGTTTTTTACAGATCACGACGCCATGAATCTCTCCGCGCTTACCGCACTTTCGCCGCTCGACGGCCGCTATGCCGCCAAGGTCGAGCCGCTGCGAGTCCACTTCTCCGAATTCGGCTTGATCCGCAATCGCATCCGCGTCGAGATCGAATGGCTGAAGGCCCTGGCCGCCGCTCCCGAACTGGCCGAAGTGCCGGCGTTTTCCGCCGACACCGTCGCCGAGCTCGACCTCGTCGTTTCCGGTTTCGCCGTCTCCGATGCCGAGGCGATCAAGACCATCGAGGCGCGCACCAACCACGACGTCAAGGCTGTCGAATACTGGCTCAAGGAGCGCTTCGGCAGCAACGCCGAAGTCATGCGCGTGTCCGAGTTCATCCACTTCGGCTGCACCTCGGAGGACATCAACAACGTCTCCCATGCGCTGATGCTGCAGGAGGCGACGACCGCCATCCTGCTGCCCAACCTCGACCGCGTCGTCGAACGCTTCCGCGCCCTGGCGCACGAGCATGCCGCGCTGCCGATGCTGGCGCACACCCACGGCCAGCCGGCCAGCCCGACCACGCTGGGCAAGGAAATGGCCAACATCGCGGCGCGCCTGCTGCGCGCCCGCAGCCGCATCGCCGGGGTGCGCATGATGGCCAAGTTCAACGGCGCCGTCGGCAACTACAACGCCCATCTGTCCGCCTATCCGGATTTCGACTGGGAAGCTTTCAACCGCCGCTTCATCGAATCCTTCGGCCTGGAATTCAATCCCTACACGATCCAGATCGAACCGCACGACGCCATGGCCGAACTGTTCGATGCCGTCAGTCGCGCCAACACCATCCTGCTCGACGCCGACCGCGACATCTGGCAGTACATCTCGCTCGGCTATTTCAAGCAGCGCACCAAGGCCGGCGAGATCGGGTCATCAACCATGCCGCACAAGGTGAACCCGATCGACTTCGAGAACTCCGAAGGCAATCTGGGCCTGGCCAACGCGCTGCTGCGCCACCTCGCCGACAAGCTGCCGGTATCGCGCCTGCAGCGCGATCTCACCGACTCCACCGTGCTGCGCAACATGGGCGTGGCCTTCGGCTATGTCGTGCTGGCCTACGAT
>CAZWFC010000132.1:0-8004 GCA_964632965.1 uncultured Rhodocyclaceae bacterium | reverse complement strand
GAGGACATCGGCGTCCCGGTCGTCGTCAAGCCGAGCGACGGCAACCACGGCCGCGGCGTTTCCACCGAACTGATGACGCGCGCGGAAGTCGAGGCCG
Source organism: uncultured Rhodocyclaceae bacterium (assembly GCA_964632965.1). Taxonomy (GTDB): domain Bacteria; phylum Pseudomonadota; class Gammaproteobacteria; order Burkholderiales; family Rhodocyclaceae; genus Nitricoxidireducens. The sequence continues at coordinate 7,907 of CAZWFC010000132.1, read as the reverse complement.
CCTATCACCTGGCCAACGACGAGGGCAGCGACGTCATCGTCGAGCGCTTCATCCGCGGCAACGAACACCGGCTGCTGGTGGTCGGCGGACGCATGGTGGCCGCCGCCCGCGGCGAAACCGCCTGGGTCAGGGGCGACGGGCGCTCGACCATCGCCGAACTCATCGACAGCCAGTTGAACACCGACCCGCGGCGCGGCACGACGGAAGACTTTCCGCTCAATCGCATCAGCCTCGAAGAAGACCCGGCGGTGCGCTTCGAACTCGCGCGCCAGGGTTTCGCCGCCGATGCCGTCGCTCCGGCAGGCAAGGAAATCCTGATCCAGCGCAACGGCAATGTCGCCTTCGACGTCACCGACATCGTCCATCCGTCCGTCGCCGCCGCCGCCGCCCTCGCCGCCCGCGTGATCGGGCTCGACATCGCCGGCGTCGACATGGTCGCCGAGGACATTTCCCTGCCCCTCGACCGGCAGCAGGCCGCCATCGTCGAAGTGAATGCCGGCCCGGGCCTGCTGATGCACCTCAAGCCGGCGTCCGGGGAGCCGCGCGCCGTCGGCAGGGCAATCGTGGACAGCCTGTTTCCCGCCGACCAGAGCGGGCGCATCCCCATCGTCGGCATTGCCGGCAGCGACGGGATGACGGTGGTCGGCCGCATCGTGGCGCGCATCCTCAACCTCAGCGGCAAGCATGTCGGACTGGCTTGCAGCGACGGGCTGTTCTTCGAGCGACGGCATGTCGAAAAAACCGATTGCGCCACCTGGAAGGCCGCGCACCGGGTGCTGCTGAACCGCGCCGTCGAGGCGGCGGTGTTCGAGAACGGCTGCCGCATGATTCTCGGCGAAGGACTCGCCTACGACCGCTGCCATGTCGGCGTGGTGACCAACATCGCGCCGCCCGACGGACTCGAAGAATTCGACATCCGCGAGGCGGACCAGGTCTATAACGTCCTGCGCACGCAGGTCGATGTCGTCCTCCCGGAAGGCGCGGCGGTGCTCAATGCCGGCGATGCGCGGGTGGCCGAGATGGCCGAGTTGTGCGACGGCGAAGTGATCTTCTTCGGCGCCGACGCCGGCATCCCTGTCCTCGCCGAACATCTCGCCCAGGGGAAGCGCGCCGTGTTCGTCCGCGATGCCCAGGTGATCCTGGCGACGGGCGGCGCGGAAGCTGCGCTGACGCAACTGTCCGCCATTCCGCTGGCGGACATGAAGCAGGAAGACCGGCGCATCGAGAATGTTCTCGCCGCCATCGGCGCGGCCTGGGCGCTGGGCGTTTCCGTCGACCTGATCCGCGCCGGCATCGAGACCTTTGAACCGGATCGACCCGATCCGCCAAAACCCTTGCAGCAGAAGGCGCGCAAGACACAAACCATCTAATCCACGGACGCAAAGACGGCCGGGTCACCGAGGAATCATTCTTCATGGAAGTATCACGCATTCGGGCGTTGCGCGGCCCCAATCTCTGGAGCCGGCACACGTCGATCGAGGTCATTGCCTCCTGCACCGAAGCCGAGTATTCCATCGGCGATCTTGACGGCTTCGAGACCCGGCTGCGGGCCCGCTTTCCGGAAATCGGACTGCTCGAACCGACCAGCCACGAAGAGGCCATTTCCATGGCGCACGCGCTGGAATTCGCCGCCCTCGGCCTTCAGGCGCAGGCGGGTTGCCCGGTCACGTTCAGCCGCACGACCTCGACGATGGAAGCCGGCGTCTACCTCGTCGTCGTCGAGTACAGCGAGGAGGCCGTCGGCCGCCTGGCCCTGGAACTGGCCGAAACCCTGTGCCAGGCCGCGCTGGACGACAGCCCCTTCGATCTGGACGCGGCGCTGGCCCGCTTGCGCGAGCTGGACGAGGACGAGCGCCTCGGCCCGAGCACCGGTTCTATCGTCCAGGCCGCCGTTGCGCGCGGCATTCCCTTCCGGCGCCTGACTTCCGGCAGCCTGGTGCAATTCGGCTGGGGCAGCCGGCAACGCCGCATCCAGGCGGCGGAAACGGACCGCAGCAGTGCCATCGCCGAATCCATCGCCCAGGACAAGGAACTCACCAAGAAGCTGCTCGATGCGGCCGGGGTGCCGGTGCCCATCGGCCGCCCCGTGACCGATGCCGAGGATGCCTGGGCGGCCGCCGGCGAAATCGGCGGCCCGGTCGTGGTGAAGCCCCAGGACGGCAACCAGGGCAAGGGCGTGGCCGTCAATATTGAAAGCCGCGAACAAGTGATGGCCGCCTATGAAGTCGCGGCCGAAATCAGCGACGACGTGCTCGTCGAGCGCTACCTTCCCGGCCACGATTACCGCTTGCTGGTGATCGGCAACCACCTCGTCGCGGCGGCGCGGCGCGATCCGCCCCAGGTCATCGGCGACGGCGTGCAGACCGTGCGCCAACTGGTCGATCAGGTGAACAGCGACCCGCGCCGCGGCGACGGACACGCCACCTCGCTGACGCGCATCCGCTTCGACGAGATCGCACTGGCCCGCCTGGAAGCCCAGAACTACACGGCCGACTCGGTGCCGCCGAAAGGCGCGCGCGTCATCCTGCGCAACAACGCCAACCTGAGCACCGGCGGCACCGCCACCGACGTCACCGACGACGTGCATCCGGAAATGGCCGCCTGCGCGGTGGCGGCGGCTCAGATGGTCGGACTCGACATCTGCGGCATCGACGTCGTCTGCGACAGCGTGCTGAAGCCGCTCCAGGAACAAGGCGGCGGCATCGTCGAAGTCAATGCCGCGCCGGGACTGCGCATGCACCTCAGCCCGTCCTACGGCAAGGGACGCAAGGTCGGCGAGGCGCTGATCGCCGAAATGTTCGCCGAGGGCGACAACGCCCGCATTCCCGTGGTCGCCGTGGCCGGCACCAACGGCAAGACGACGACCGTGCGCCTCACCGCCCATATCCTGGGCACCGGCGGCAAGTGCGTGGGCATGACCAATTCCGACGGCGTCTACGTCGACCGCCTGCGCATCGACACCGGCGATTGCAGCGGCCCGAAGAGCGCCCGCAACATCCTCCTGCATCCCGATGTCGATGCCGCCGTTTTCGAAACCGCGCGCGGCGGCATCCTGCGCGAAGGACTGGCATTCGACCGCTGCGACGTCGCGATCGTCACCAATATCGGCATGGGCGACCATCTCGGCCTGAGCTACATCAGCACGGTGGAAGATCTGGCCGTGGTGAAGCGGGTCATCGTCGAAAACGTCGCCCCCCACGGCGTGGCGGTCCTCAACGCCACCGATCCCATCGTCGTGCGGATGGCCGACGCCTGTCCCGGTTCGGTGATCTTCTTCGCCGCCGAAGGCAGCCATCCGGTCATGGCGACGCACCGCGCGCAGGGCAAGAAGGTCGTCTTCGTCGACGGCGGCGGCATCGTCGCCAGCGAAGGCGCGACGGAATACCGGATTGCGCTGGCCGACATACCGCTCACCCGCAACGGCAGCATCGGTTTCCAGGTCGAAAACGCGATGGCCGCAATGGCCGCCGCCTGGGGACTTGGCCTACCCTGGGAAACCATCCGCCAGGGGCTGGCCACCTTCGTCAACGATGCCGCAAGCGCGCCCGGACGCTTCAACCTCTTCGACTACCGCGGCGCCACACTGATCGCCGATTACGGCCACAACCCCGATGCCATCCTGGCGCTGGTGCGGGCCGTCGAGAACATTCCGGCGAAGCGCCGCATCGTCGTCATCAGCGGCGCCGGCGACCGGCGCGATGTCGATATCCGCCAGCAGACCGAAATTCTCGGCGACGCGTTCGACGAGGTGATCCTCTACCAGGACCAGTGCCAGCGCGGCCGGGCCGACGGCGAGGTCGTGGCGCTGCTCCGCGACGGATTGTCGAATGCCAAACGGGCGAAGACGGTCGATGAAATCCAGGGCGAATTCGTGGCCATCGACACGGCACTGGCCCGGCTCGAAGCCGGCGACCTGTGCCTGGTGCTCATCGATCAGGTCGATGAAGCCCTCGCCCACTTGGCACAGCGCATCGCGGAAGCCTGAGCGCGGAATATCCGCCCGGACCGGGCGCACCCATAAAAAAAGGCAGGGGCGAAGCCCCTGCCTTTTTTGTTACCGCAAAACCCGATTACTTGGCCTTCTTGGCCTTGCGGGCCTTCTTGCCTTTCTTGGCCTTCGGAGCCGGGGCGGCTTCCGCAGCGGCGGCGGGAGCGGCAGCCGGGGCGGCGGCAGCAGCCGGAGCAGCGGCAGGAGCGGCCGGAGCAGCCTTCGGGGCATCGGCGGCGATGGCGGTGCTGGCGACGAACAGGCCGGCGATCAGGGTAGCGATCAGTTTGTTCATTGGATACCTTTCTCTAGCGAGTGGATGATTTCTTGACGAACCGGACATTGCGTCGTCCTGTCGTTCAACGCGCAGGCTCCTGCAAAGTTGACCGTCCGCTCCGCTAAGCGCGTACCGGCGGAAAGAACGACAACACTTCCCTGGCGGAAAGCAGGCGCCAGGCTCCCGGTGCCAGAGTGTCCAGATTCGCACTGCCGATGGCCCGGCGGATCAGCCGCAGCGTCGGGAAACCCACCTTCGCGGTCATCCTGCGGACCTGCCGGTTCTTGCCCTCCGACAGCATAATTTCGATCCACGATGTCGGTATCGCCTTGCGATAACGGATCGGCGGATCGCGCGGCCAAAGGTGTTCCGGCTCGGGAATGAGGCGGGCATGACAGGGGCGAGTGTGGAAATCCCCCAGATCGACGCCCCGGCGCAAACGCGTCAGGGCCTCTTCGTCGGGAACGCCTTCGACCTGCGCCCAGTAGGTTTTTTCAAGCTTGTGGCGCGGATGGCTGATGCGCGCCTGCAGGGCGCCATCGTCGGTGAGGACCAGCAGGCCTTCGCTATCGGCATCGAGTCGCCCGGCCACATACACGCCCGGCACCGGAATATGGTCGGCCAGGGTCGGCCGGCCGTCGGGCGACGTGAATTGCGTCAGGACACCGTAAGGTTTGTTGAAAAGGATGACGCGCGACAAGGATCAACGCCCCTCGCAACCCAGTTCGAACTGATTGCAGAAGCGCATCGACTCGGGATAGGGAAAGAAATCCCGCACTTCGCCGCCGCGGATCGATTCCTGCGCCTGGCGCCAGAACCCGGCATCGAACAGATCGGCATGGTGGCGCAGGAAGGCATCGCGGATCTTGTCCGAGACCAGCAGGAAAGTGGCGAATTCCTCGGGGAAGATATCGTTGCGCGCCACCGAGTACCAGACCTCGCCGGACATCTCCGCCTCGAAGTTGGGCGCCGGCGGTATCTTGCGGAAATTGCAGTCCGTCATGTATTCGATCTCGTCGTAGTCGTAGAACACCACGCGGCCGTAGCGCGTCACGCCGAAGTTCTTCCACAGCATGTCGCCGGGGAAAATGTTGGCGATCGCCAGTTCGCGTATGGCGTTGCCGTACTCGCGCACGATGTTCTCGACGAGGTCTTCGCGTCCGCTCTTCTCGGCCTTTTCGAGATAGATGTTGAGCGGCTCCATGCGGCGCTCGATGTAGAGATGCTTGATGATGATGTCGTCGCCGTCCTCTTCGAGCAGCGACGGCACCAGCTTGTAGAGTTCATCGACCAGTTCCTGGGAGAAGCGGGCTTTCGGCAACGCCACGTGGGAAAACTCCAGCGTGTCGGCCATGCGGCCGACACGGTCGACCTGCTTGACGAGCTGGTACTTGCGCTTCACCGTCGCATAGTCGACTTCCTTGGTGGCGCCGAACACGTCCTTGATGACCTTGAACACATAGGGATAGGACGGCAGCGTGAATACCAGCATCACCAGGCCCTTGATGCCGGGGGCGATGATGAACTGGTCGCGCGAATGGTGCAGATGGGAAATCAGTCCGCGGTAGAACGCCGTCTTGCCCTGCTTGCCGAGCCCCAGCATGGTGTAGATCTCGGAGCGCGGCTTGTTCGGCATGATCGAACGCAGGAACTGCACGTAGTTGGCAGGCACTTCCATGTCGACCATGAAGTAGGCGCGCGACAGCGAAAACAGCGTGCGGATATGGTCGGCGTCGAGCAACACCGTGTCGAGGTACAGCTTGTCGTTCTTCGTGTGCAGCACCGGCACCATGAACGGGTATTCGTGAGCGCCGTTGACGACCTTGCCGATGACGTAGGCCGCCTTGTTGCGGTAGAAGGCCGAGCCCAGCACCTGGATCTGGAAATTGGCCTCCGCCGCCGGCCATTCGCCGACCATGCGTTCGGCGCAGATCAGCATGTAGTCGATGTCGCGGTCCAGGTCCTCGAACTCGCGCGCCCAGTCGAAGTCGCTGAATACCTGGCGCAGGGAGGCGTGGAAGCCTTCGACGTTCGGGTAGTAGCTGCGGTAGGTCGGCGGATCGGACTCGATGTACTCGGTGGACGTCGCCGGCCGCACGAAGATGAAATCATTGTGAAAATAGGCGCGGTGCATGATCCGGCAGAACACCGAATTGAAGAAGGTCTCGGCGAGTTCCGGCTGCCGGTGGTCGATCAGCAGGCCGATGTAGAACAGCTTGGCCGGCTGCCACACGGCGTCGTCGAGCAGGTCGGACCGGAACTCGCCGTGCAGCTGCTCGACCGTCTCGTTGACGCGGTCGTCGTAGTAGCTGATGCGGTCCTTGACGGCCTGCTGCACCGCTTTCCAGTCCGCCGCCTCGAAACGCGTCTTGGCCTTGGCCGAGCATTCGCGGAACAGACGGTAATGCTTGTCGAAACCAGCGATCATCGCCTGGGCGATGCGTTGGGCGGTGGTATCCCGGTCGACGGCCATATCCATCAAAACGCTTCTCCTGCAAGGGTACCGGCGCATCGGAAACCGGCTGGGCCGATGATACTAGCACCGCGACCCTAGCGGATAAGGCGCGTTTGGGTCATAATAAAAAAAGTCACGGAGCAAGATTTCCATAAGAAAAACGTCTCCGACCTGTCCAGAAATCCGCCGCGCCTGCGGCTCTCAACCACTGATAAAGGATGGAGTAGGCATGAGCACTTCGCTGATCAAGATTCCCGAAGGCCAGAAGATCGTCCCCGGGAAACCGACACCCGACAACCCGATCATCCCCTATATCGAAGGCGATGGCATCGGTGTCGACATCACGCCGGTGATGAAGGCCGTCGTGGATGCCGCTGTCGCCAAGGCGTACGGCGGCAAGAAGAAGATTTCCTGGCTGGAAGTCTATGCCGGCGAGAAGTCCACCAAGATGTACGGCCCCGACGTGTGGCTCTCCGAGGAAACCCTGTCGCTGCTGAAGGAATACTCCGTTTCGATCAAGGGACCGATGACCACGCCGGTCGGCGGCGGCATTCGTTCGCTCAACGTCGCCCTGCGCCAGGAACTCGACCTGTACCAGTGCGTGCGCCCGGTGCGCTACTTCAAGGGCGTGCCCTCGCCGCTGAAGGACCCGTCGAAGACCAACATGGTGATCTATCGCGAGAACACCGAGGACATCTACGCCGGCATCGAATGGCAGGCGGAATCCGAGCCGGCCAAGAAGATCATCAAGTTCCTGCAGGACGAGATGGGCGTCACCAAGATCCGCTTCCCCGCCACGTCCGGCATCGGCATCAAGCCGGTGTCGCGCGAAGGCACCGAGCGCCTGGTGCGCGCCGCCATCAAGTACGCGATTGCCAACGACCGCAAGTCGGTGACCATCGTGCACAAGGGCAACATCATGAAGTACACCGAAGGCGGCTTCCGCGACTGGGCCTACGCCCTGGCGCAGAAGGAGTTCGGCGCCCAGCTGATCGACGGCGGCCCGTGGTGTTCGTTCAAGAACCCCAACACCGGCCGCGACATCGTCATCAAGGACGCCATCGCCGACGCCTTCCTGCAGCAGATCCTGCTGCGCCCGGCCGAGTACGACGTGATCGCCACGCTCAACCTGAACGGCGACTACATCTCCGACGCGCTGGCGGCCCAGGTGGGCGGCATCGGCATCG
>CAZWFC010000131.1:0-8019 GCA_964632965.1 uncultured Rhodocyclaceae bacterium | reverse complement strand
GCTACCGCAACTTCTGCAACAAGCTGTGGAACGCCACGCGCTTCGTGCTGATGAACACCGAAGGCCAGGACTGCGGCATCGACGCCTGCACGCCTGACCAATGCTCGAAACAGCTTGATTTCTCGTTTGCCGACCGCTGGATCGTCAGCAAGCTGCAGCGCACCGAAGCCGAGATTGCGCAGCACTTTGCCGACTACCGCTTCGACCTGCTGGCCAAAGCCATCTACGAATTCGTCTGGGACGAATACTGCGACTGGTACCTCGAACTCGCCAAGGTGCAGATGCAGAAAGGCACCGAGGCCCAGCAGCGCGCGACCCGCCGCACGCTAGTGCGCGTGCTCGAAACCATGCTGCGCCTCGCCCATCCGCTGATCCCGTTCATCACCGAAGAACTGTGGCAGAAGGTTGCCCCGGTCGCCGGTCGCGGCAAAGGCGACGGTTCCGAATCTCTGATGCAGCAGGCCTATCCGCGCGCCGACCTGGCGCGCTGCGACGAGAAGGCCGAGGCCTGGGTGGCGATGCTGAAATCGATGATCAATGCCTGCCGCAGCCTGCGCGGCGAGATGAACATTTCCCCGGCGCAGAAGGTTCCGCTCATCGCCGCCGGCGACAAGGCGGCGATGGAGGCTTACGGGCCCTACCTCGCGGCGCTGGCCAAGCTGTCCGAGGTCACGGCGACCGGCGACAGCCTGCCCGACTCCGATGCGCCGGTGCAGATCGTCGGCGACTTCCGCCTGATGCTGAAGATCGAGATCGACGTCGCCGCCGAAAAGGAACGCGTGGCGAAGGAGATCGCGCGCATCGAGGGCGAAATCGTCAAGGCCGAGAAGAAGCTGGCGACGCCGAGCTTCGTCGAACGCGCTCCGGCTGCCGTCGTGGCGCAGGAACGGGCGCGCATGAAGGACTTTGCCGCTCTTTTGGAAAAACTGGCGGCACAACTGAAGCGGCTGAACTGAAGCCAAGCGGACGGCAAAACGCCCCGGTGCCTGACGGCCTCCGGGGCGTTTTTCGTTTGTACCAACGGTCAGCGCGCGTCTTCCTTGCCGCCGGAAGTCAGCGCCAGCGCCTTGCGGATCGCCTCCGGCGCTTTCATGATGTTCATGAAGCTGTTGGCGCCCATCATGGAAAGGTCCGGGAAGCTGGTGGCGATGCGGAAGCGCGCGTACAGGGCATACACTTTGTTGTCCGACACCAGGATGTCATACGGCAGGTGGGCCGTCGATTTGACATCCTTGAAGTCGATCTCGCTCATGATGTACTTGTCGTCCATGAAGCGGTTGTCGCCCTCGCCCTTCATGCCGACGCCGAACAGTGTCTCCTTCTTGCCGGCGACATCGACGCGGTAGACCTTGGTGACGCCGTACTTGCCGGCCGCCAGACCGGCTTCGACGGCTTTGACCGCTTCCTCGTAGCTGCCGTACTTGGCAAACTCGTTCGGCTCGTCGAAGTACTCCATGCCGAAGGCGTAGTGGTACTTGCGCAGCTTCGCTGCGGTCAGCCCCTGGGCACCGAACTCCTCCACCTTGCCGAGCGCGGCCTGCAGCTTGGCCGCCGTTTCCTTGAGGTCGCCGCCCATGCGGTAGGCATTAGCCAGGTAGGCCGGGTTGGTGTAGGAAACCTGGACGTCGTCCTTGACCTTGGTCACCGACACGCGCTGGGCCGCGCCGAAGCCGCCGTGTTCCGACTTGGCAGCGGTGGTGCGCATTTCGTCGTTGGTCACGGCGATGACCGTCGCTCCGGGATAAGGCGAGTAGCTGCCGGCAACCGTAAATCCCTGGCCGATCAGCGCCGCCTTGGTCGCATCCACTTTCTGTGCAATGTCGCCCGGCCCCTTCGATGCCAGCACAAACGGCTTGAGCACGGCATCCTGAGCCAGCGCGATGTTCGCACTCAGTATCAGGGCCGCAACCCCAAGGCTTTGAATAATTCTGGACATGTATTCTCTCCTCGTTGGATCAGTGGTGTTATTGGAATTCTGAAAACACGAAGGGCTGAAAGCGTTTCCGCTTTCAGCCCTTCGTTTGAGGCTACCGCATTTCTGCCCGGATCGACTTACTGGAATTTCAGGCCGTAAGCGATGCCGAGGGAATCCTGCGACATTTCGATCTTGTCGACCGCATTACCACCGGTCCAGCTATTGAACAGGCTAAGTCCGGAAACGGAGTTCTTGAAGGCATGCATGTAGGCCATCGTCAGTTCCGAGTCCTTGCTGATCGCGTACGTCATACCCAGGGTGACGTGATCCTGAACCACGCCGGGAGCGATCATGTTGAATGTCACGTCGCGGCTCTTGATCGGATTGTCGGTATGGTTGTAGCCGGCACGCAGCGTCAGATTGGTGTTGTACTGATACTCGACGCCCAGCTTGTACACATCCACGCTGCCCCAGCCGAAGCCGCGGCAAGTGCTGCAGCCGAGAGAATTGGCGATACCGCCATTCCCGGGCCCGATGGCGGGGTCAAGCGGCATTCTGCTGGAGTTGGCGATCGACTTGATATCGCTGTAGTCGATACGCTGATAGTCGGCGGCGATCGTTACTGCCGGAGTGGCCTTGAACGCAATACCCAAGGCCAAGCTCGAAGGCATGTCGAAACCACCCTCCTCGGCAAACAGATCCTTGTACTTGCTGAACTTCTTCATCTTCATCTTGGTGGTATAGGAAGCTCCCAAGGTGACCGTGTCGGACATCTTGCCCATCCAGCCGAATTTCAGACCATAACCCCAGGAAGTATCGTTGCCGCGGTCGCTCACGAAATTGTTGCTGCCGTAGGGATTTGCGGCGTTGGGGGTGTAGCCATAGAACGAGCTCAGGCCATAGGCCTTGAATTTCTGGTAGCCGACCAGCAAGGATCCGCCCAGCGAGTTGTCCTTGTTGACCTTCATGGAAAACGTCGGGGCGATGATCAGCTGTTCCAGATTCATGCCCAGCCTTCCCGCACCGCACAGCAGGTTATACGGACCGGACTGCTGCGATGCCTGGTTAAACCCGCCGGCGTTGGTACCGCAGGTACCTGCAGCGCCAGCGGGTATCTGGCCGCCGGGATAGTCGGTGTTCATGCCGCCGTTGCCGTAAACGGTGATGCCGGCGGACATGTCCCAACCGAGCATTTTGTTGTAGCCGAATTCCGGAATGTAGAAAAGATTGCTGTCGCTGGAGGCGGAGCCATCGATTCCCACGGCGCCGCTGCCCGAGCGCGAAATCGAGCGCTTCGGCGCGAACAGGTCGAGGCCGATGTCGAGACGATCGCCCGCCCAGACCATGCTGGCGGGGTTGTTGGCGCCGCCGAAGGCATCGACCGCCATTGCGGTTGCGGCACCGCCCATGCCCTTGGCTTTCATGCCGTAGCCATGCGAGAAATAGCCGTCGGTTGCGAAAGCAGAAGCGGACAAACCTGCCGCGACGAACAAAACTGCAATTTTCGTATATTTCATTTCGTCTCCTCCCTGTCGGGATGTTGGTTCGGGTGGGTAAAACTCGACGTGAAACGTCCGCTCGATGCAAGCGGGATCATGCGGCGGTTGTTCTTGCGCAACCTTAGATAAACAGACAGACGTCCGACTGCTGGGCCACCGGCAGGAAGGTCGCCGCGCCGGCGTAGTCCATGTCGCTGACGAAATCGTCGTGGCTGAAGCCGAACAGCTCGACCGTCATCTGGCAGGCGACGAACTTGACGCCGGCTTCCTGGGAAAGGCCGCGCAGTTCGTCGATGGTCGCCACGCCGTTGTTGGCGATGGTCTGCTGCATGAGGCTGGTCGCCACGGTCTCGAAGCCGGGGATGCCGGCCTGGATGACGTTCGGGATATTCCAGTTGATGCTCTTGAACCAGCCGGGGCCGAAGGGCATTTTCATCGGCATGCCGGGGTTGCCGAGCGGGCTCACCTTGAGGTCGGAGACATCCTTCTTGACGAGGTTGAGGCCGTAGAAGGTGAAGAAGATGGTCACGTCCCAGCCGAGCGCGGCGGCGGTGGAAGCCAGGATGAACGGGGGGTAGGCCCAATCCAGCGTGCCCTTGGTGGCAATGATCGCCATCGACGGCGTCTTGGATTCCTGGATTTCCTTGAGCTTCTCTTCGATCTTGCCAGGCAGGATTTCGTCGAGCCGCTGGCGGATCAGGTCGTCGATGACGGCGACGTCGGGGTTGGCACCCATGGTATGTCTCCTCGCTGTGGACTGCTTATTTGCTGATGAACTTTTTTTGCGGATTATCAAGCAGGCTGCCGTACCGGCTCAGCACATTCTCTTATGCGCAAATAATCCGAAATAATCGAATCGGACCACCGAAACGACACGGGGAACGCCGCAATGGCATTCCCCGCTCTATCCGGTAACCGACGGCGACTCTGGTCGCCCATGCCGCGACTTACTTGCGCTTCATGAAGAATTCGAATTCCTTGTTGTTCTCGGCGCTGGAAAGCAGTTCGTTGCCGGTCTGCTTGGCGAAGGCGGCGAAGTCCTTCACGGAGCCGGGATCGGTCGAGGTGATGCGCAGCACCTGGCCGGACGTCATGTCCGCCAGCGCCTTCTTGGCACGCAGGATGGGCAGCGGGCAGTTAAGGCCGCGCGCGTCGAGTTCCTTGTCGAAGTTCATGTTTTTTCCTCGCAATTGGTTGGTTTGACAAAACGATACACAACTCTCTGAAACTTATCCGGAAGGGGGTCGCCCTGTATCCGTTCGCCATCATCGGACAGCCGTTCTTCTAGAACTTTAGTCTACGATAATATGCTCATACAACCAAGTTTCGCAACAGTCATCGCAAATCTTCTTGAGCGAAATCAAGCGACCGACTGGTAATACAGGTTCTGCGGATGATTCGCCTGGGCGAAGAAGAACCAACGCTCGCCGATCAGGCCCAGATACTGCACGACGAAGGCTGCGGCCAGCAGCCCTGCGGCACCGCCGGAAAAACCGGCGATCAGGATCAGCGCCGGCAGCACGAATACCCCTGTCAGGAAAAGCCACTTGATCGAGCGCAGGAACGCCTTGCTGCGGCCATGGAAGAACTCGCGCGTGTTGAACGAGCCGCCCATGAAGCCCTGCGTCTTCTGCACGATTTTCGGATGCTTGATGCCGATGGCCGATTGCAGCGTCGACTTCGGCTTCAGGTGGCAATTGCGAACCAGGGACGCGACCCGGCCGACGAACCCGAGCAGCAGGATGATGAGCGCCCAGCCGGCGAAGAACTGCGTCAGCTCCGGGGCGGCAAAGGCCGCGAAGCCGGCCGCCAGGGTGAAACCCGACGCTCCGCCCAGCAGGGTGTAGTTGATGACCGTCAGCGGCGTATGCCATTCGCGCAGGAAGCGCAGGCAGGCGTAGATCATGCCAGTGCAAAGAAACAGCGCAAAAGCGAGCAGCGTTCCGAGTCCGCCGAGGACCACCGTCGCATCGATGGCCACGCCGCTCGGCAGCGTCGCGAACACCGGTTTCCAGTCGAGCAGATGCGCGATGCCGTAGAGGAACACCGTCGCCATGAAAGCCGGCAGGATGAGCACCTCGCGCGACAGCCAGGAGGTGCGCCACTGGGTCGCCGAACGCCAGGCACGCTCGGGGCGTCCGAGATGGAAGAACGAGGCGATCAGCCCGCCGATCAGGAACAGCAGCGCAATGGCACTGCCATGGGCATAGAACAGGTGACCGTCCTGCTTCGGCAGCAGGTCGAACAACGCATACGACTGCGCCGTGAACAGGGCCAGGAACAGGCCTTGGCCGACGCCGATCAGCGTGGTAAGAAAAATGACGGAAAAAGCGGGATGCATGGTTCTCTCTATGCCTTCGAAGGGCCGCCCCGAGAAGGCATGCGCCCCCCCGTGGGGGGCAGCGAGCCGGGGTTGTGACCGATGGGAATCCCTGCGGGGCGAGCGTGGGGGGCCATATTTACCAGCTGGTGACGTCGTCGAGCGCCGGAGCGCCCTTGTCGGGCTTGGGCAACTGGCTGTCGATCTTGAGCGGATTGTCGGCGCGCTCGATCTCGTCGACGCGGATGCGCAACTTGGTCTTTCGGCGCGGCAGATAGTGGTTGGCCGGGCTGGTGCCCCACTCGGGCATCAGCTGATAACCGCCCGACTCGCGTATCGCGTGCGACACCTCGGATTCCGGATCGTGGATGTCGCCGAACAGGCGCGCACTGGTCGGGCAGGCGCGCACGCAGGCGGGCCGGCGCTCCTCCTCGGTCATCTTCGGATCGTAGATGCGGTCGACGCAGAGGGTGCATTTCTTCATTACCTTCTGCGCTTCGTCGAACTCGCGCACGCCGTAGGGGCAGGCCCACGAGCAGTACTTGCAGCCAATGCACTTGTCGTAGTCGACGAGGACGATACCGTCCTCCTTGCGCTTGTATGAGGCACCCGTCGGACACACCGGCACGCAGGGCGGGTCTTCGCAATGCAGGCAGGACTTCGGAAAGTGCACGGTCTCCGTGTTCGGATACTCGCCGACTTCGAAAGTCTGCACGCGGTTGAAGAAGGTTCCGGTCGGGTCCTTGCCGTAGGGGTTCTGGTCCACCATCGGGCCGGCGGGGCCGGAGGTGTTCCATTCCTTGCAGTTGGTGACGCAGGCCTGGCAGCCGACGCAGACGTTGAGGTCGATGACGAGGGCGAGTTGTGTCATTTCTTGTCGGCCCCCGCAAAGAAGTTCCACATCCGCTTGCGCACCGACTGGCCCGGATAAGGCTTCAGGGGCGCGAACTGCGGTGAGGTCTGCTGCGGCTCGCCCGCCTCGGCCTTGTAGATGCGCACGCGCACGTCGTACCACGCCGCCTGGCCGGTGATCGGATCGGAGTTGGACACCCGGCCCGCGCCGCCCGGCAGTTCCTCGGAAATCAGGTGATTGAGCAGAAATCCCTGCTGCGACTCGTTGGCATCCGGCGCCAGGTTCCACGCCCCCGCCGCCTTGCCGATGGCGTTCCAGGTCCACACCGTGCCGGGTTCGACCGCCTCGGAGTGCTTGGCCATGCAGCGCACCTTGCCCCACTGCGACTCGACCCATATCCAGTCGTTGTCCGCGATGCCGGCGATGCGCGCCGTCTGCGTATTGACGTAGAGCAGGTTGTGGGCGTGAATCTGACGCAGCCAGGCGTTCTGCGAGTCCCACGAGTGGTACATCGCCATCGGCCGCTGCGTGATCGCCGCCAGCGGGTACTTGTGCTTGTCCGTGGCCTGGCCTTCCAGCGTGTCGGCGAAGAAGGGCAGCGGATCGAACCAGGTCTCGATGCGCTTCTTCAGATGCTCCGGCGGCTTGCGCGTCAGGCCCTTGCCCTGGGCCGCGGCGCGGAACTTCTGCAGCACCTCGGAATAGACATGGATCAGGATCGGTTCGGCGTAGCGCGTAATGCGGTTGCGCTGGCTCCATTCGAGGTAGCCCTGGTTCCAGTTGCGCATGTACTGGTAGCTCTTGGGCAGCTCGTGGTGGAAGACGCAGTTGTTCTTGGCGTACATCTCCCACTGGTTCGGGTTCGGCTCGCCGCGCATGAACTTCTCGCCGCCCTTGCCGCGCCAGCCGGAAAGAAAGCCGATGCCGGAACCCGGCTCGGTTTCGTAGTTAACGATGAAGTCCGGGTAGTCGCGGTACTTGCGGCTGCCGTCCTTGTTAACGAACACCGGCAGCTTGAGGCGCGTGCCCAGTTCGATCAGCACTTCCTGGAAGGGCTTGCAATCGCCGCTCGGCGGCACCACCGGAATGCGCACCGCATCGACCGGCCCGTCGAACTCCGAGATCGGCCGGTCGAGGATGGACATCACGTCGTGCCGTTCGAGGTAAGTGGTATCCGGCAGGATCAGGTCGGCAAAGGCCGTCATCTCCGACTGGAAGGCATCGGCGACGACGATGAACGGGATCTTGTATTCCCCATTCCCGTCCTTGTCCTTCAGCATGTCGCGCACCGCGACGGCGTTCATCGTCGAGTTCCACGCCATGTTGGCCATGAAGATCAGCAGCGTGTCGATCTTGTACGGATCACCGCGCCAGGCGTTGGTGATGGCGTTGTGCATCAGGCCGTGCACCGAGAGCGGATATTCCCAGGAGA
>CAZWFC010000130.1:0-8293 GCA_964632965.1 uncultured Rhodocyclaceae bacterium | reverse complement strand
GTGAACTTGAAGTGGCTGGAAAGCGTCGTGCCGATGCCGCCGACGTAGACGTTCGACTCATAGTCGTCGTCCCACCACATCACCTGCTCGGCGACCCAGCCGGAGATGGTGAGCGAGACTTTGCGGTTGCCCTTACGAGCGGTCGTGGCCTCGAGCTCAGCAATTCGCTCCTCGAGATCGGCGCAGCAGTTGCCCCCCAGATCGGCGGCCGAGGCGCTGCCGGCGGAAAGACCGCCAACCAGCAGGCCTGCTGCCACCAGGGCACCCAAACTATACTTTTTCATTGACCTACTCCCGTCTGCTTACTTTTTGAAGGCGACGCCACGCACAAGGCCGCCTACTCCCTACAAAACCCAACGCATCCTTCGTCACTTGCACCGCGGCGGCCGCGAAGCCGAATCACCGCTCGGGGTGAAAGATTAATCAGAGATTGACGACTTGGGGAACCGAAAGAGCGCCAAAACCGGTGGAATCCGCGCTTGTTGTGGCCTTGTTGCAACGACATATTTTTCTGCTGC
The DNA here is from genome assembly GCA_964632965.1 of uncultured Rhodocyclaceae bacterium. GTDB lineage: Bacteria > Pseudomonadota > Gammaproteobacteria > Burkholderiales > Rhodocyclaceae > Nitricoxidireducens. Next base: position 7,775 of record CAZWFC010000130.1, on the reverse strand, counting down.
AACGCTTTGAAAAGTAACATTTATCTCTGGCCCGGCGGCCGCCGCGGCCATCGGCTTATCCCCAAAGCCAGACGCAGTATGTGAGTTCTGCAACGCTTTTCCACACATCGACGCGAGCCATCCCGTCAGTTTGGGACTCCCGCCCGGCGGTTGCGGCGCGTCTGGATGAATTCGCGCGAAAGCAGGGCGAGGAGAATGACGACAAAGGCCATGCTGTGGGTGATGAGAACCATGGCCGGGCGGTCGTCGAAGGACTGTCCGACGAAGTGCTGGAAGAAGGCCGGCTGGAAGCGGCTCGCGGCGCCATAAAGGGCCCGATACTGATCGAGCGTGGCATCGAGCAGCATATAGGTGTTGGCCAGCGCCTTGCCGTTGATCCACTCGAACAGGGCGATGCCGCCGAGAGCGAAGACGCGGGCGATGACGTTGAGGCTTTCGACGGCCTCGTCGTAGATAAAAAGCAGGGCGAAGATGGCGATGTGCGCCGTGACGAAGAACTGCCAGAGGAAGTCCACCTGAGAACGGATGGACAGGATGGCCTCGATGAGGGTCCCCTCCTGGATCGCTTCGGTCATTCTTACTCCCCCTGCGACACTTGCGGTCTTGCTGACCGTCTGCGTCGCTACACAACTTGGTATTTTCCGCCCGTTTGCCGCCCATTTACCGTCCCCTGGGCGGCCGCCGCGGCGTGGTGGGTGCGGCAATTTGATGATCGAGACTATGCAGTGAATGTGTCGGGATATCGAATGCGCCTCCGCGTCGCACGACCGCCGCGCGCTTTGTCACGCCCTTGCCCAAATCATTGGGCTACATTACTCTGCTGCAGCGCAACAAGTTCATGCCAATCGATCGCGCAAGCTTGCTTCCGGGGGTTCGAGCGGGGCGAGCGGTCGTCCAAGTGCACTGTGGGCGCGTAGCGATTGGTCGCGGGAAGCAACGCCACGAAGGGCTGTTGAGCCACTGCAACAGGGCGCGGACGCAGGAACATGTTCCTCGGCGCGGGATCGGCAGCGGCGAACGCCATGCGTGCTGTGTGCGTTGAAGCCGGCGAGGGGCGTATTAGCACGGAAAGCAATTACTCAATGCGAGCGACACGGCTGGACCGCCGATCAGTCCTCATGACGGCTGGTGCCTTCGCGATGCTGGGTGCGGGCGCGCGGCTGGGAGCCGTTTCGCCGGCGGCTGCCGAAGCGGTGACCGATGCCACGACGCCGTTCACCGCCACGCTGGTGCAGAATCTCGCCCAGCAATTGTCGACGAGCGAGTACGCCAGTCCTTCCCTGACGCTGCCGGAGTCGTTCAAGAAGCTCGGCTATGACCAGTTCCGCGACATTCGCTTCCGTACCGATCAGGCGATCTGGCGCGGCGACAAGATCGATTTCGAGCTGCAGCTTTTGCCGATGGGCTGGCTGTACAACATGCCGGTCGAGATTTGGCTGGTCGAGGACGGAACGGCCAAGCGCCTCAAGGCGGACGGCAATTTGTTTTCGCTCGGACCGCTGATCAAGGACGCCGAACCCAACGCGCCCTACGGCTTCTCCGGCTTTCGCGTGCACGGACCGATCAACCGTCCCGACTATTTCGACGAGTATGTGGTCTTTCAGGGCGCCAGCTATTTTCGCGCCGTCGGCCGCGGTCGTCTCTATGGGCTCTCCGCGCGCGGCCTTGCCATCAACACCGCGCGACCGGGCGGGGAAGAGTTTCCCATCTTCCGCGCCTTCTGGGTCGAGAAGCCGAAGGTCGGCGCGCGTTCAATCGTCATTCATGCGCTGCTCGATAGTGTCTCGACGACGGGTGCATACCGCTTCGAGGTGGAGCCCGGCGAGGCAACCATCATCGACGTCGAGGCGACTCTCTATCCGCGGCGTCCCCTGACGCACGTCGGCATCGCGCCGCTGACCAGCATGTACTTGCACGGACCGGGGCACCATCGCATCGACGACGACTTCCGTCCGGCGGTGCACGACAGCGACGGCCTCGCCATCTACAACGGCAACAGCGAGTGCATCTGGCGCCCGCTCACCAATCCGAAGACCTTGCAGACAAGTGCCTTCGTCGACCGCAACCTCAAAGGTTTCGGCCTCTGTCAGCGCGCCCGCTCGTTCCATTCGTTCGAGGATCTCGAGGCGCGCTACGAGAAGCGGCCGACGTTGTGGATCGAGCCGAAGGGCTCCTGGGGGCCGGGCTACGTCGAGCTCATCGAGATTCCGACCGCCGTCGAAATCCACGACAACATCGCCGCCTACTGGAAACCGACGACGGGACCGTCGCCCGGCACGCCGTTCCAGTTCGGCTACCGCATGTATTGGACGGGTACGCTGCCCATCGCCTGGAGCGGCGCCTCGACGGCTGCTACGCGCGTCGGCCGCGGCAAGGCAGAGGGCTCGACGATGTTCGTCGTCGACTTCACCGGGCCTGCCGTGACCGGCATGCGACAAATGCCCGTCGCCGTCGTCACGGCCAATCCCGGAACAGTTTCCGATATCGCCGTGCACGAGAACCCCGAGACAAACGGGGTACGGGTCAGCTTCGAGCTCGATCCCGGTGGAACCGAATTGTCGGAATTACGTTTGGCGCTGAGGCTTGGAGATCAGCAGATTTCCGAGACCTGGCTCTATCGATGGACGAAATCATGAGCGAGCTTACGGTGGCCGGACAGAAAATCGGCCGCATACCCGACGCCAGCAGCCCCGAGCTACTGCCCGCCGAAGTCCCGCTCGAAATGCCCGATCAGGACTTCAAGGTGCGCGTTGCGGCCAAGCCGCGGCGCCGGCGCGGCTATTGGGTGCCGCGCGCTGCAGTCTTCACCGGCGCCGGCATTCTCACCGCTGCCTTCGCGCACGAGCTGTATGGCGTGCTTGCCGTGGAGCAGGCGACGCCGCTGCAGGTGCTCTTCCTCATCCTGTCGACCATCGCCTTCGGCTGGATCGCGCTCGGCTCGCTCAACGCGGCGCTGGGCTTCATACCGCTGTTCGGCGGTGAGAAGGCCGACACGATCGACCTACCGCCCCCCGGCGCGCCACTGACGACGCGCACGGCGCTGCTGTTTCCTGTCTACCACGAGGACCCCGCACGCATCGCCGGCACCGTCCAGGCGATCGCGCTGGAACTGGAATCGATGGGCAGCGCCGCCGCGTTCGACGTGTTCCTGCTGTCCGATACGCGCGATGAGCGCGAAGGGGCCGCCGAGGAGAGCGCTTACCGCGCCCTGCGCCATCGCTTGAAGGACGTCATCCCCGTCTTCTACCGCCGCCGCCGCGAGAACCGCGGGCGCAAGGCCGGCAACATCAAGGATTGGGTGCGCCGCTTCGGTGGCGGCTATGAGCACTTCGTCATTCTCGATGGCGACAGCGTCATGTCCGGCACGACGCTGACGCGTCTGGTGCTGGCCATGCAGCGCGATCAGAGCGCCGGCCTGATCCAGACGGTGCCGCGCCTCACCGGCGCGACGACGCTGCTGCAGTACCTGACGCAGTTCGCCTCCAACGTCTACGGCCCGCTGGTCGCCGCCGGTCTCGCCTTCTGGCACCGCGACCAGGGCAACTATTGGGGCCACAACGCCGTCATCCGCACGGCGGCATTCGCCGCGGCGGCCGGCCTACCGACGCTGCCCGGCAAGGCACCGTTCGGCGGCGACATCCAGAGCCACGATTTCGTCGAGGCGGTGCTGCTCGCCCGCGCCGACTGGGGCGTGCACATGGTGCCGACCATCGAGGGCTCCTACGAGGGGCAGCCGCCGACGCTGCCGGACGTCGTCGCCCGCGACCGGCGCTGGGCGCAGGGCAACCTGCAGCACCTCGGCATCGTGTTCTCGTCCGGCATCACCACCATGGGCCGCATGCACCTGCTGATGGGCGCCACGTCCTATCTCATGTCGCTGATCTGGGCCTCGTCGCTACTCGTCGGCGTCGTGCTGGCCCTGCAGGGCCAGCAGATGATCCCCAGCTACTTCATCGACGAGAAGACGCTGTTCCCAGTATGGCCGGTGACCGATCCCGGTGCCGCCCTGCGGCTGTTCTTCGCCACCATGCTCATCGTGCTGATGCCGAAGTTCCTCGGCCTGGCGCTGGAGATCAAGCGCGCGCGGCATGCGCGCGAGGCTCTGGGCACCACGCGTGCCGTGCTCGGCGTTGTCACCGAGACGCTGTTCTCGATCCTGCTGTCGCCGATCCTGATGGTGACGCAGACCGCGGCGGTGTTCCAGGTCCTCTTCGGACTCGACTCGGGCTGGCGCTCGCAGAGCCGCGACAAGGCCGGCATCCCCTTCATGGAGGCGCTGCGCTACCACCGCTGGCACATGCTCATCGGCGTCGTCATGGCGGTCGCCTGCTATGAAGCCTCGGCGCTGGTGTTGGCGTGGATGTCGCCGGTGATCGTCGGCCTCATCCTCGCGGCGCCGCTGACTTGGCTGACGTCGCGGGCGGCCTCGCGACCCTTGCGCACGCTGCTGTCGACGCGTGACGGGCGCAGCCCGCCGGCGATCGTCGAAAGCGCGCGCCGCGCCACCGGCGAATGGGCCGATCATATCGCCATGCGCTCGGCCGAGAACGTGGTCGAGATCGCGACGCGCGCCGCTTGATGGTTACTGACACGAGCCGCGGCGTCGCGATCGAGACTTGCCCGGCGCGCAAGTTGATGGCCGCGCCAACGGCGCGGGGGCCCTTGGCCCCTGGCTGCCGCAAACAAGCGGCAACGTCTTTGCCTCTTCCCTTGTCGCGAAGCGACCTGGGCGCGTCATGGCGAAGCGTCATGGCGCAGCCATGCTCTGCATGGACCTCCGCATGGACGCGCCCCGGCGCGAGCGCTGGCCATCAGCCCGCGCCACAATCGCCGCATACAATAGCTTCTCTCAGTTCGTGTCAGGAACAGCAGTCGCGTTGCGGCGGAAGGCTTCCGTCAGCATGTCGCGCGCGCGCACCGGCGGCGCGGTGATGAACGGCAGCGGCCGACACACCTCGACGCCGGCAGCGCCGACCCGGGCGGTGAGTGCGCCGTTGAAGGCGCCTTCGCCGAGCCGCCGCGACAGGCGCCGCAGCAGGTCCTGTCCGAGGAATTGCCCGAGCAGATCGTCGGTCAGCGCCACGCCGCCGGTGGCGATGATGTGGCCGACGACGAGCTTGGCCAGCCGCAGGGCGCCGAGCGGCCCGGGGCGTCCGCCGTACAACCCGGCGATGGCGCGCAGCATGCGCAAGTTCTCGATCAGCACGTAGAGCATGGCGATCCACGCCATCGGGCTGATGGCGGTGACCATGCCGATGCGCTTGGCGGCGGCCAGCACCGTCCGCCGCGCCTCCTGGTCGAGCGGCATGATCAGCTCGCGATCGGCCAGCGCCAGGAGATCGCCGGGGTTGAGCACCGAGCGCTCGTGCTCGGCAAAACGCGCCAGCGGCCATTGCAGATCGGCGCGTCCGCCCAGCATGGACTTCAAGTGGCGCACGGCCCGCCGCTCGCTGGCTAAATCGTTCTGGTTCAGCGCCTGCGTCACCTCCTTGCGCAGGGCGCCGAGGCGGGCGAGGCGGAACATGCCGTAGATCTCGCGCAGGATGAGCACGACGGCGGAGAAGCCGACGACGCACAGCAGCGAGAAGGCGATCCAGCCGACCCAGTCCTGCCGCGCCAGCGCCACGTCGACATAGCGCGCGAACCACAGGGTCGTGGCGAGGACGATGAGACCGAGCATGCCGGAGAGCAGCAGCCCCCCCCAGCGAATGCCGTGGCGTATGTCGGCAACCGTCGGGCGCACGGTCGTGCGCGCGGCCTGACGTTTGCGGCGCGCCGACAGCGTGCCAGCCTCGGCCGGCGGCGGCTCGATCTTCTCGTCGGCGGCAGCGCGCAGCGCCGGATCGTCGGTGGCGAAGGCGCGCGGGCGCCGGGTGTCGGTTTCTGAATTCATGCGAGCCAATCTGACAGAAGGAAATCGAGGGCGCGATCGAGCCGGATGTGCGGCAACGGCGGCGCCTCGCCATCGACGCCGGGCGGCAGCAGGCGCGGCGGCCGGAAGCGTACGAAATGCAACCCAGCCGGCGCCGCATCGGGCTTCAACGCATCGTACGGGTTGGCTGGCAGGTCGCCGGGAAACACGGCCGCTTCCGTCTTGCCGTCGAACACCTTGCCGCCGATGCGCTCGCCCGGCATCGGCACGCCGACGATGCACGGCAGCCATTCGTTGCCGACCTTGGCGTCGGTCTCGCGCGTCGCCCGCAGCGCGGCGAGCGCCTGCACGCCGACCTCGGCGCCGGCGTCGGAGGCGCGGCCCATGGCGCGGTCGGTGATGACGCGCAGGATCGCTTCCAGCCGGTCGTGGCTGGAGGAGTGGATGTGATCGGCCTTGGTGGCGGCGAACAGCAGCTTGTCGATGCGGCGCACGAACAGCGCGGTCAGCCAGTTGGAGGAGCCGGCGCGGAACACGCGCAGGATGGCTTCCAGCGCGCGCTGCAGATCGACGACGGCATCGCCGCCCTCGTTCAGCGGCCCGAGCACGTCGACGAGCACGATCTGCCGGTCGAGACGGCTGAAGTGGTCGGTAAAGAACGGGCGCACGACGTGCGTCTTATAGCTCTCGAAGCGTCGCGCCATCATGGCGGCGAGCGAGGAGCGCCCGTAGCTCGGCTTGTCGCCGAGGGCGAGCGGACAGAAGGTGAGCAGCGGCGAGCCTTCCAGATCGCCGGGGAGCAGGAAGCGTCCGGGGCCCGTTGTGTGCAGCACATGGTCGTCGGCGCGTGCGGCTTTCAGATACGCGGCGAACAGGTTGGCCCCGCGCAGCGCCACCTGCTCGTCCTTGGGCGCATTCGCATCGACGGTGGACAGAAAGGCGCGCCAGTCTTTCGAGTGGGCTTGCCGGCGCGGCGCCGCCGCCTGCTCGACCGCCTCGGCGCACCACTGCTCATAGGTCATGTCGAGCAGCGGCAGGTCGATCAGCCACTCGCCGGGGTAGTCGACGACGTCGAGGTTGAGGCGGGAGATGCCGAAGGCGCGGCGCAGGGCGCTCGCCGATTTGAACTCGATGGTGACGCGCACCTGCGACAGGCGCCGCGTGCTTTCGGGCCATTCAGGCGGATCGCGCGACAGGGCGTCGAGGTGCGCCTCGTAGTCGAAGCGCGGCACCTCATCGTCCGGCTGCGGCTCGAGATAGGCGCGCTCGATGCGTCCCTCGGCCTCGGGCATGAAGAACGGCAGGCGGCCGCCGGAGACGAGATTGCGGATCAGCGCGGTGATGAAGATGGTCTTGCCGGCGCGCGACAACCCGGTGACGCCGAGCCGCAGCGTGGGCGTCATCATGTCGGTCAACATGGCGCCGGCGCGGTGCCAGGCCAAGCGCGTGGGGTCGTCCAGACCGGAAACGGGCTCGGATGTGGACAAGGAGGGGACCTCTTAAGGTCCCTTTAGCTAGTGCGAGTGAGGCGCCGCGGCAAGTTGCGCGAGCAAGTTGCCGGCGGCGCTTAGGGCGGCGTCAGCCGAAGAAGATGACCAGCACGCCGGCGGCCATCACCGTCATGCCCATGAGGATGATCAGGCCGCTACGAATGAACTCTGCCATGAAGTGTCTCCACCTGCGTCCGGTGTCACGTTGATTGCAGTTTAGGCATGAGCCATTGAACGACCGCTGAAGCGGAGCGTCAGGCTCTGTTCATATTGGCGAGCTGCCGCCCCGCGAATTGGCGCGCAAGCCGTGCTCGCTATGGGACGCTGGGTCCCCCGCTGTCCGCCGCCGGCGCGGCGCTCCACCCCTTCTCGGGCATGGAGATGGTGATGCGTCGCGAGCCGAGCTGCTGGTC
>CAZWFC010000129.1:0-8311 GCA_964632965.1 uncultured Rhodocyclaceae bacterium | reverse complement strand
CCGCGCCGTGCCAGCCGGCGGCCGGCACGCAGCCACAGCGCCTGGGCCGGATCGATGCGGCGGCGCTGGTGCAGCGCCCAGAGCGTCAGGCCGGCCAGCACCGCGCCGCAAAGCACGGCAAGCGCCGCCGTCATGTGCTGCCAGTCGGGCGACTTCATGCCGAAGCGCGACAGCAGGTCGCGCTGGCGCCGCGGGTTGTAGCCGAGGATCCACTGGTTCCAGGTGTTGGCGACGGCATCCCAGCGATAGCGCAGATCGCGCAGCCAGGGCAGGTCGATGCGCATCAGCATCGGCAGCGGATCGCCGGCCGGCACGACGGCGGCGAGGTTCAGTTCGATGCGTTTGGGGAAGCTCGCCGCGGTCGGGTCGATGCGCGTCCAGCCTCTGCCCCGCAGCCAGATCTCGGCCCAGGCGTGGGCGTCCGATTGCCGTATCGTCATGTAGTCGTCGACGGGATTGATCTCGCCGCCCTGGTAGCCGGTGACGACGCGCGCCGGCACGCCGGCGGCGCGCATGGCGAAGACGAAGGCGCCGGAAAAGTGTTCGCAGAAACCCTGGCGCGTGTCGAAAAGGAATTCGTCGACGCCGTCGTCGCCGAGCAGCGGCGGGTTGAGGGTGTAGGTCAGGCCCTGGCGGATGAAAAAGGAAACGGCGGCACTCAGGATCGCGACGTCGTTCGGCTGTTGTTGACGCCAGCTTTGGCCCAGAGCACGGATGCGCGGATTGCCGCGTCCGGGCAGGGTGGTGGCCAGCGCGAGGATGCGCGGCGATTCGTCGGTACCCGCCGCCAGGTCCGGTTGCGAGCGGATGGTGTAGCGCAGGCGCTGGGCGACGGGAGCCTTCGCCAGCAACTGGTAGTCGTTGGCGATCAGCGCATCGGCCGGTAGTTCGACCGGCAGTTCGAGCGCGAACAGCCAGGGTTTGTTGTGGGGTTCGAGCGTCACCTCGTAGCCGATGTTCTCGCCAGCGTCGCGGTAGGGCAGCTCGCGTCCGACCAGGAACCTGGCGGGGCGCCAGGTGCGGCCGTCGAACAGCGTCAGCACCGGACCGCGCCAGTAGAGCTGGTCGCGCGCCGGTTTGGCGGCGGCGAACTTGACGCGGAAGGCGATGGCGTCGGACTGCGAAAGCTGGCTGATGGCGCCGGGCGTCATGCTGTCGGACAGTCCGGTGAGGGCGCTGTGCGCATCGCGCGGCAATCCCCACAGCGGCCCCGACACGCGTGGAAAGAGCACGAACAGGATCAGCAGGAAGGGCGTGGCCTGGGCCAGCATCAGGCCGGCGTTGCGCAGCAGTCTTTTCGGCGCCAGGCGACTGTCCGTCAGGCTGCCGAGCGCGGCGGTGGTGACGACGACGGCGGCCAGCAGGGCGATGGCGACGGGAATGGTTTGGGAATAGAAGAAGGTGGTGAGCACCAGGAAATAGCAGAGCAGGATGCTCGCCAGCCCGTCGCGCCGCGCGCGCGTCTCCAGTTGCTTCAGGGCAAGAAAGACCGCCAGCAGGGCGACGCCGGGGTTCTGGCCGAACAGGCTGCGGTATTGCAGGAAGACGCCGGCGACGCAGGCGACGACGGCGAGTACCAATACCCAGCGCGAGAGCGTCGGCCGCTGCTGCCACAGCAGCCAGGCGCGCAAGGCCAGCGCAGCCGCGGTGCCGGCCGACAGCCAGGCGGGCAGGTGCGGCACGAGCGGCAGGAAGGCGACGCTGCCGGCGCCGAGCAGCCACCAGGATTGAGCCGCGTTCAACGGTGCGCCGGTAGTGGCGGGTGTTGCGGTTGAGCTAGCGGTCTTCATGCAAGGCGAGCGCCTTGAGACAGGCGTGGAGATGGGCGTCGCCGCAGGCCGGCGGCAATACCGCCGCGGGCAGGCGGAAGCCCCAGACGACACCGCTGGCGGCGGCATCGAGTACCCAGCGGGCGAGGATCGACAGGCGGGTTTCCGTGGCGAGGCCGTCTGGCGTCGCATCCCAGTCCAGCCAGAGGATGTCGGCACTGGCGCCGGAAAATTGTTTGGTCAGCAGCGGCGCAGCGGCGTCCTGGCGCGCGGCCGTCTTCCAGGCGACATGGCGCGGCGGGTCGGCCGGCTGATGGCCGCGCAGGCCGGCGAAATCCTCGCTGCCGCTGGCGTTCTGCATGCGCCCGCCGGCCGTGCCGAGGCCCGTCGGCAGGGGCGGTGCGTCGGCTGCCGGCTGCGGATAGACGAGGCAGTGCATGGCGGGCGCGGCATAGCTCCAGGTGCGGACGAGACCGAGCGGGTACACGGTTTCGATGGTGACGCGCGGCAGCGCCAGCCAGCCGCGTCGCGTCGACGGCCGGCCGAGGCGGGCTTCGGCGGCCGCCGCCGGCGGCAGGTCGACGCTCGCTTCGCTGCCGCCCGGCAGGCTCAGCCGGATCAGGCGGCGTTCCTCGTGGCGCGGGTTGTGGAGGACGAGCGAAAAGTGGGCGATCTCGCCGGCGAAGACGGGCTCGGCCCGGCCGGTGGTGATGCTGATGCCGACGAGATTGCGGAAGGTGTGCAGGATGGCTGTGATGCCGAGGCCGGCGAGCAGGAAGACGAGGGCATGGCCGAGGCTGAGGTTGTAGTTGATGGCACCGAGCAGCATGACCGCGAGCGACACGGCGAAGACCAGACCGGCGCGTGTAGGCAGCACGTAGACGCGGCGTTGCACGAGGACGATGGGCGTGGTCTCGGGCGGGCGCGTGCGCAACGCCCATGTCGCGAAACGCTCCTGGAGCGCCGTCGCGAGCTTCATTACGGAATCGGCACCGCCTCGATCAGGCGGGCGGCGATGTCCGCGGCGTTCATGCGTGCCGTGGTTTCGCCGGCCGGCCGCAGGCGGTGGATGGCGACGCCGGGCAGCACCGCCTGCACATCTTCGGGCAGCGCGTGGCCGCGGCCGTCGAGCAGCGCCCAGGCGCGCGCCGCGGCGAGCAGTGCCAGCGCCGCGCGCGGCGACAGGCCGGCTTGCCATTGCGGTGAGCTGCGTGTGTGGGCGACGAGCGCCTGCACGTAGTCGATCAGTGCGTCGGCGACATGCACCGCGCGTGCTGCCTGTTGCAGGGCGAGGAGTTCGCTGCCGTTCAGGCAGGGGGCGAGTTGCGCCGCCATTTCGCGCCGGTCGGCGCCGGCGAGCAGCGCGCGTTCGGCGGCGTGGTCGGGATAGCCGAGTTCGATGCGCATCAGGAAGCGGTCGAGCTGCGACTCCGGCAAGGGGAAGGTGCCGATCTGGTGCGAGGGGTTCTGCGTGGCGATGACGAAGAAGGGTTCGGGCAGGGGACGGGTCTCGCCTTCGGCGGTGACCTGGCGTTCCTCCATCGCTTCGAGCAGGGCGCTTTGCGTCTTCGGCGTGGCGCGATTGACTTCGTCGGCGAGCACCAGTTGGGCGAAGACCGGCCCGGGATGGAACTTGAAACTGCCCTTGTCGCGGTCGAAAACCGAGACGCCGAGGATGTCGGCCGGCAGCATGTCGCTGGTGAACTGGATGCGCTGGAAGTCGAGGCCGAGGAGGCGGGCCAGGGTGTGCGCCAGAGTCGTCTTGCCGACGCCGGGCAGGTCTTCGATGAGCAAATGGCCGCGCGCCAGCAGACAGGCCAGCGCCAGACGCAGCTGGTGTTCCTTGCCGAGGATGACGCGGCCGGCGGATTCCAGCACCTGAACGAGGGAAGGATGGGGCGTGGGCGCGCGCATGGTCTTGGGCTTGGTGGCGAAACGAGCGATAATGCAGCCTTCCCTCGCATTGTATGTGAATCGCGACATGACCACTGCCTTCATCACTCACCGCGACTGCTGGAAACACGACATGGGCGCCCATCATCCGGAGTGCCCGGAACGGCTGGGCGCGATCCAGGACCGGCTGATCGCCGCCGGCCTCGATCTGTACCTGTCGTTTCACGATGCGCCGCTGGCGGAGACGGAGCAGTTGCTGCGCGCGCATCCGCGCAGCTATATCGAACATCTGCAGGCCAGCAGCCCGCAGCACGGCATCTTCCACCTCGATCCCGATACCGCCATGAGCCCCGGCACCTTGCAGGCGGCCTTGCGTTCGGCGGGCGCCGGCGTGCTGGCGACCGATCTGGTGATGAAGAAGGAGGCGCCCAATGCCTTCTGCGCCGTGCGTCCGCCCGGCCATCACGCCGAGCGTGCGAAGGCGATGGGCTTCTGCTTTTTCAACAACATCGCCGTGGCGGCGCGCCATGCCATCGAGGCCTGGGGCCTGCAGCGCGTGGCCATCATCGATTTCGACGTCCATCACGGCAACGGCACCGAGGAAATCCTCGCCGGCGACGAGCGTGTGCTGATGGTCGGCAGTTTCCAGCATCCTTTCTACCCCTACTGCGGCACCGAAAACCCGGCCGCCAACATGTGCAACGTGCCGCTCAAGGCCGGCACGCGGGGCGATGCTTTCCGCGAAATGGTGGAAGCGGTCTGGCTGCCGCGGCTGCGCGCCTATGCACCCGAGATGCTGTTCATCTCCGCCGGCTTCGATGCGCACTATGAAGACGACATGGGGTCGCTGGGGCTGCTGGAATCCGACTATGCCTGGGTGACGGAACGGCTCAAGGAAGTGGCGCGCGAGTCCGCGCAGGGGCGCATCGTGTCCATACTGGAAGGCGGCTATGCGCTGTCGGCCCTGGCGCGCAGCGTATCCGCGCACATCAAGGTATTGGCGGATCTGTAGGCGCCGCCAGCCTGAACTCAATCCGCAGTAGAATCTCCATTCAATTTTTCGCGGGACAATCATGATCCAGGGTTCCATTCCGGCCATCGTCACGCCGATGCACGCGGACGGCAGTCTCGACCTGCCGCGCCTGAGAAAGCTGGTCGACTGGCATGTCGCCGAAGGCAGCGACGGCATTGTCGTCGTCGGCACCACGGGCGAGTCGCCGACAGTCGATTTCGACGAGCATTGCGAGCTGATCCGCACGGTCGTCGCACAGGCAGCCAAGCGCATTCCGGTGATCGCCGGCACGGGCGCGAATTCCACGGCCGAAGCCGTCGAACTGGCGCGCTTCGCCAAGGAGGCGGGCGCCGACGTGCATCTCTCGGTCGTGCCCTATTACAACAAGCCGACGCAGGAAGGCCTCTACCGCCACTTCAAGACCGTTGCGGAAAGCGTGGACCTGCCGCTGATCCTCTACAACGTGCCCGGTCGCACGGTGGCCGATCTCGCCAACGATACGGCGCTGCGGCTGGCTCAGGTGCCGGGCATCGTCGGCATCAAGGACGCCACCGGCAACATCGAGCGCGGCACCGATCTCGTCCGGCGCGCTCCCAGGGGGTTTTCCGTTCTCAGCGGCGACGATGCCACGGCGCTGGCGCTGACGTTCCTTGGCGGTCAGGGGACCATCTCGGTCACGGCCAACGTGGCCCCGCGTCTCATGCACGAGATGATCGCTGCGGCGCTGGCCGGCGAAGTCGTCAAGGCGCGCGAGATCAATTACCGTCTGCTGGGCCTGCACAGGAACCTTTTCCTCGAAGCCAATCCGATCCCCGTCAAGTGGGCCTGCGCGCGCATGGGGCTCATCGAGGACGGCGAGCGGCTGCCGTTGACCCCGTTTTCCCCCGAGTTCCACGACAAGCTCCTCGCCGCCATGCGCGAGGCGGGCGTACAGGCCTGATACCGGAAATGAACCCGATGCGAAAAAGTTTGTGGTCCCTGTTGTCTGTCGCTGTGCTCACCGGCTGCGGAATGTCGCTGCCCGAGTCGAAGAAGATCGATTACAAGTCGGCAGCAAAGCAGACGCTGCCGCCGTTGGAGATTCCGCCCGACCTGACCAAGCCGAGCCGCGACGAGCGCTACTCGGTGCCGGATGTCGCCACCGGCAAGGGCTCGGCGACGTTTTCAGCTTATTCCGGCGAGCGCGGCGGTACCCGCACTTCGACGGCGCAAGAGGTATTGCCCCAGGTCGACAAGATCCGCATCGAGCGTTCGGGCACCCAGCGCTGGCTGGTCGTCGCTGGCACTCCCGATCAGGTGTGGCCGACGATCAAGGAGTTCTGGCAGGAGATGGGGATGCTGGTCAACGTCGACCTCCCCGAGGCCGGCATCATGGAAACCGACTGGGCGGAGAACCGCGCCAAGTTGCCGGAGGATATCGTGCGCCGCACGCTGGGCAAGGTTTTCGATTCCCTTTATTCCACTGCCGAACGCGACAAGTTCCGCACCCGCCTGGAAAAGGGCGGCGAGCCCGGTACCACCGAGATCTACATCAGCCATCGCGGCATGTATGAAATCTACGTCAGCGAAGGTCGGAGCGAAACCCGCTGGCAGCCGCGGCCGCCGGATCCGGAACTCGAGGCCGAAATGCTGCGCCGGCTGATGGTGCGCATGGGAGCGGAAGAGTCGCGCGCCAAGACTATGATCGCTGCCGAGGGACAGAAGGAGGAGCGCGCCAGGCTCAAGCCGGCAGCCGACGGCGTCGGCCGGCTGGAACTGCAGGAAGCCTTCGATCGCGCCTGGCGCCGCGTTGGCCTGGCGCTGGATCGCGTCGGTTTCACGGTCGAGGACCGGGATCGTTCCCAAGGGCTGTATTTCGTCCGCTACGTCGATCCCGAGGCCGATTCTGCCAAGAAGGACGACAAGGGCATCATGTCCAAGCTGATGTTCTGGAAGGGCGGCAAATCCGATCCCACCCAGAACATGCAGTTCCGCATCTATGTCAAGGGCGAGGGCGATGTCAGCGGCGTGCAGGTGCTGACTCGCGAAGGCGGTATCGACAAGACCGATACCTCGAAGAAGATTCTCGGGCTGCTCTACGAACAGTTGAAGTGAGCGGCGCTTGTCCTCAGAAGCCGCGCCAGTAAGGGAAGCCGGCATGCGGCGGCCAGCATCCGGTGAACGGATGGCCGGGCCAGCAGGGGAGCATCGATTGCAGTCCGCACTGCCGCGCTTCCTGTTCGAGCCTGTCCTGGCAGGCATGTTCGCGGCGGGCGCTGTCCGCCGCCGCGTCGTCGAAAATCCGGCGGCGGTCGGTTTCGACCAGATGGTCCAGTACCTGCAGGCTGACACCCTGTTCGATCAGTGCGGCGATCCGGCTTGCCGTCAGGTGGTGGTGCGTGTGGACGGCATCCAGCATGTCGATGATCTGTGCCGGCGTCTGTCCCTTTTTCGTTGCCGCAACGATTTCATCGAGACCGACGGGGGCAGATTGTGCGGAAGGGCCGGCAGCGGACCCAGCCAATCGCTCGATTTTTGGCGGGTCCGCCGGCGGGGTGCCGGCGCAGCCAACGAGCGCCAGAACAGCGACCACCGTGCCGGCGAGACGGCTGCCGGGTACCTGCCGATATGATCGTCGCTGCATGGCGCCTCCGCTTCGCTTCTATGGAATGGCGATGATCGTATGAATGGATCCGGGAAGCAATAATGCGGTTCGCATCCCTTGGCAGCGGCAGTCGCGGCAATGCACTGGTCGTCGAGGCTGGCACGACCCGCATTCTCGTCGATTGCGGCTTCGGGCCGCGCGAGTTGGTCAAACGGCTGGCGCGGCTCGGTCTTGCGCCCGGCGACCTCGATGCCGTCCTGGTCACCCATGAACACAGCGATCATGTCGGTGGCGTCGGTCGCTGCGCGCTGCGCCACAGCCTCGACGTCTTCATGACCCATGGCACTTTCGGTGCCGCCGGGCTGCCTGCCCCGGCTGAAGTTTCGGTCACGGTGTTCGACAGCCATGCGGCATTTCTCGTCGGCGGCATTGAAGTATCGCCATTTCCCGTGCCGCACGATGCCCGCGAACCCGTCCAGTTCGTTTTTTCCGACGGTCGGCGCAGACTGGGGCTGCTGACCGATACCGGCCATGTGACGCCTCATATCGTCGCCATGCTTGCGGGCTGCGATGCCCTGGTGCTCGAATGCAATCACGATGCGGAAATGCTGGCTCAGGGCAATTATCCGCGCGTGCTGAAGCAACGGATCGCCGGACGCTTCGGCCATCTCGACAACGCGGCCGCCGCTGGCCTGTTGCGGCAGATCGATGCCGGCCGTTTGCAGCATGTCGTTTGCGCCCATCTCAGCCAGCAGAACAACACGCCCGAACTGGCCCGGTCGGCTCTCGCTGGGGTGACGGGGAACGCCGAATCGATCGGTGTGGCCGACCAGGACAATGGTTTCGACTGGCGTGCCATCGTCTGAGAACCGATAGGCGGGCCGGACTGTGGACGAAAAGAAGCCAGCCCGCAGGCTGGCTTCTTTTTTCGGGAGTACCCGATTACTTCTTCGGCTCTTCCTTCTTGGCTTCCGGAGCGGCGGCGGCGGGAGCGGCGGCCGGGGCGGCGTCAGCAGCCGGGGCGGCAGCGGGAGCAGCGGCGGGCGCAGCAGC
>CAZWFC010000128.1:0-8369 GCA_964632965.1 uncultured Rhodocyclaceae bacterium | reverse complement strand
TCTACGGCGACAAGCTGCTGACCACCGGCAACGCCGAAGCGTCGCGCGACGAGGCTCTGTTCGAGCGTCTCGGGCTGCACCCCGTCTGATCCGATGCGAGAGGATGCCCCGGCGCCGGGCAGCCCCAAGCCGGGGCACGCCAGCAGTCCGGAGCCGCGTAGCGGCGAACCGCCGTCACCCCCTTCCTCGGGAAGGGGGCTGGGGGGCAGGCTCTCATTTGGCGGTGCCGCCGCCTCCTACGACGAGGCTGCCGTCCTGGCGCGGGAAACCGGCCGGCGCATGGCGGAGCGTCTCGATTACGTGAAGATTGCTCCGCGCCGCATGGCCGACATCGGCTGCGCGACCGGGGACGGCATCCGCGAACTGGCGCGCCGCTATCCGGCCGCGCTGCCGCTGGCCGTCGATTTCGCGCAGCCGATGCTGCGCGCCGTCCAGGATCGCCGTTCCCTGTTGCAGCGTCTCGCCGGACGCGGTCCGCGCCCGGTCAATGCCGATGTGCGGCAGTTGCCGCTGGCGACTGAAACGCTCGACCTCGTCTGGTCGAACCTGATGCTGCACTGGCTCGACGATCCGCTGCCGGCCTTCCGCGAACTGCATCGCGTGCTGGCGGTCGACGGCCTGCTGATGTTCGCCATGCTCGGTCCCGATACGCTGAAGGAGCTGCGCGCCGCCGGCGCGACCGGCCTCCGGAGTTTCCCCGACATGCACGATATCGGCGACATGCTGGTCGCCGCCGGCTTTGCCGATCCGGTCATGGACATGGACATGATCGAATTCGCCTACGCCGGTCCGCGCGGCCTGTTGCGCGACCAGCGCCTGCTCGGCGTGCGCGACGGGCTGCTGGGAGCGATGGATTTCCGCACCGGGCGCCGCGTCTTCCGCGCCTGGGAAGCGCAGCGGCGCGAAGGCCGGCTACCGGCGAGTTTCGAAATCGTTTACGGCCACGCCTGGAAGGCTCAGTCCAAGGTGGCGCCGGACGGCCGCGCGATCATCGAGTTTCGCCGGCCGTGAGACGGCCGTTTCAGGACTGCACGGAGATCGGGATCACGCGTCCCTTGCGCTTGGCCAGGTAGGCGCCGGCCAGCTGGCGACGCCGTTCCTGTTCGCGCCAGAGCGCGCGCAGGCCCAGCAGCACGGCGGCAACGGCGGCGTAAACCAGCGGCAGGGTCAGATCGCGCTTGACCATCCAGGCGTAGTGCAGCACGCCGAGCACGGCGATCAGGTACACGCTGCGGTGCAGGGCCTGCCAGCGCTTACCGCCGAGGCGGCGCACCATGGCGTTGTTCGAGGTCGCCGCCAGCGGCACCAGCAGTGTGAAGGCGACAAAGCCGGCGGTGATGAAGGGACGCTTGAGAATGTCCTTGGCGATGGCCGTCCAGTCGAAGAACTGGTCGAACCATAGATAGCTGCTGACATGCAGGCTGGCGTAGAAAAAGGCGAACAGGCCCAGCATGCGGCGCAGGCGCACCAGCCAGGCCCAGCCGGTATAGCGCCGCAGCGGCGTCACGGTCAGGGTGACGAGCAGGAAATTGAGCGTCCAGTCGCCCAGCCCGCGCGTGACGGCTTCGATGGGATTGGCGCCGAGCGCGTCGTTCCAGGCGTTCCATGCCAGCAGAAATGCGGGCACCAGACAGGCGGAGAAGACGGCGACTTTCAGCGCCACGATCTGGCGCGGCGAAGCTTGCAGGGGCATCAAAAGGCTTTCCTCAAATCGAGGCCCGAGTATAGACCGGCCACCTGATCGGCGTAGCCGTTGAACATCAAGGTCTCGCGCTTGAAGAATTCGCCGATGCGGCGTTCGCGCGCCTGGCTCCAGCGCGGGTGGTCGACGGTCGGGTTCACGTTGGCGTAGAAGCCGTATTCGTCGGGCGCCGCCTTCATCCAGGCCGTCGTCGGCTGGCGTTCGACGAGGCGGATCCTGACAATGGCCTTGCCGCCCTTGAAGCCGTATTTCCACGGCACGACGAGGCGCAGCGGCGCGCCGTTCTGGTTCGGCAGCACCTCGCCGTACAGGCCCGTCGCCAGGAGCGTCAGCGGATGCATGGCTTCGTCGATCCGCAGGCCTTCGAGGTAGGGCCAGTCGAGCAGGCGGCGGCGGATGTTGGGCATGATGGCCGGATCGGCGTGCGAGACGAACTCGACATACCTGGCGCTGCCCAGCGGCTCGACCTGCTTGAGCAGGGCCGCGAGCGGAAAGCCGACCCAGGGAATGACCATGCTCCAGCCCTCGACGCAGCGGTGGCGGTAGATGCGTTCCTCCAGCGGCGCCAGGCGCAGGATGTCCTCGATGGCAAATGTTTTCGGTTTGGCGACCAGCCCCTCGACGACGACCGTCCAAGGACGGGTCTTCATGGCCTGGGCGGGTTCGACATGGCCGCTCTTGTCCGAGGAGAACTCGTAATAATTGCCGTAGCCGGCGATGTCCTTCAGCCGCGTCGGGGTTTCGACGATCGAATAGGAACTCTTGCGGACATCCCCCAGTTTTTCGCCGGCGAATCCCGGCGGCACGATGGAGCCCACGGCGGTGCCGGCCGCCAGGCGCAGAAACTCCCGGCGGCGCTCGAACAGGCTGCGCGGGGTGATGTCCGATGGCGATAAGGCGGGTGTCTGTTTGTTTCGCATGGGGAATAGTCGGCGACAAGGATGAAAACTTACAAATTGGAGAGCCGCAGCTGAATTTCGTTCCGGAGGAAATGACCCCGGCACGAATAAGTCAATTTTTGCCGCGGATCAGAATCACGGTTTGGTTCTGATATATTCCGCCGCATGAGCAACTGGTTCTTTCATGACGACGTATTGGCGCGCCTCAGCGAGGATGCGCCGCTGGCGCAGAAGCTCGAAGCGGTGCATGGCTACGTGCGCAGCCAGTTCCCGAAGATTTCCCGTGTCGCCGTGGCGCTCTACGACGACGATACCGACATGCTCAAGACCTTCGCCCACGCCAGCGAAGGGGCGAGTCCGCTGGCCTTCTACGAAGCCACGCTGGCCGGCAGCGCGTCGCTGAGCGAGATCGCCCGGCGCCGGCAGGCGCGGGTCGTGAACGATACCGACATCTATGGCGAGGCGTCGACGCACTCGCGCAAGATCCGCGGCGGCGGTTACGGATCGAGCTATACGCTGCCGATTTTCCGCGGCGGCGACTTCATCGGTTTCCTGTTCTTCAATGCCGCCGAAAAGGAAGCCTTCGACGAACGTTCGCTGCACTTTTTCGATCTGCTGGGCCACCTGCTGGCCCTGATGGTGATCGATTCGCTGGCGACGACGAAGGCGCTGGTGGCGACGGTGCGCACCGCCACCGGGCTCGCCCAGCACCGCGACTTCGAGACCGGCGCCCACATGGATCGCATGGCCTACTATGCGCGCCTGATCGCGAAGGAGATTGCGCCGAAGTACGGGCTTACCGACACCGACGTCGAGCATATATTCCTGTTTGCCCCGCTGCACGACATCGGCAAGATCTCCGTCCCCGACGACATCATGCTCAAGCAGGGGAAGCTGACCGAAGACGAGTTTGCCGTCATGAAGACGCATGCCCAGAAGGGGTTCGACCTGATCGACGGCATGCTGGCCAACTTCAAGCTCGACGGCGTCGATCAGTCAAACGTTTTGCGCAACATCGCGCTCTACCACCACGAGGCAATGAACGGCAGCGGCTACCCGTGCGGAATCAAGGGCGACGAAATCCCCATCGAGGCGCGCATCGCCGGCGTCGCCGATGTGTTCGACGCGCTCACCAGCGTGCGGCCCTACAAGCGGGCCTGGTCGGTGGATGAGGCCTTCCAGTTCCTGATCGAGAACGCCGACAGCCGCTTCGACCGCGACTGCGTCGCCGCCCTGGTCAAGCATCGCGAGGATATCGAGCGCATCCAGGAGCAGTTCGCCGAGGACCGGGTCGGCTAGTCCCCTAGGAGACTCCTTCGGGGGCATGTCCGCTTCTGCCTCCGGAGTACTGAGTGCGCTGGTTGAGGGCAGAAAATAAAAAGGGTGGCCGCGGCCACCCTTTCTTTTTGGCGGGGCGGCGCTGGCGCCGGCCCCTGTCGCCGCAGTGTTTAACGCAGCCCGGCGATGTAGTCGGACACGGCCTTGACTTCCGCGTCGGTCATCTTGATGGCGACCATGCGCATCATCTTGTTCGGGTCGTTGGCGCGGGCGCCTTCGCGGAAGGACTTCAGCTGCTTTTCGATGTACTCGGCGTACTGGCCGCCGAGGCGCGGGAACATGGCCGGAATGCCGCTGCCCGTCGGGCCATGGCAGCCGGCGCAGGCGGGCAGGCCCTTGGAGGCATCGCCGCCGCGATAGAGCTTCTGGCCGAGTTCGATGGTCTCGCGATTCTTGGCCTGTTCGCCCGCCAGCTTCTGCGACGCGAAGTAGGCAGCGAGATCGCGCATCTGCTCTTCGTCGAACGCGGCGATCATGCCGTTCATGATCGGATCGGCGCGCTCGGCCTGCTTGCCGTCGGCGGCCTTGAAGTTCTTCATTTGCTTGAAGAGGTAATCGGCATGCTGCCCGGCAAGCTTGGGATTGGCCGGGCCGGTGCTGTTGCCGTCGGCGCCGTGACAGGCGGCACAGACGGTGCTGCCGATGGCCTGACCCTTGGCGGCATCGCCCTTGGGAGCAGCTTTGGCATGATCGGCGGCGTGGGCCGACATAACACCTGCCAGCAGCAGGGACAGGAGCGTAAGACGCTTCATCTGGAAAACTCCTCGGCAATCCGGTTTAATAAACATGCTATTCTACATCAGCTAATCCTGATTCTGCATCCCCATTCGCAGTACCTTCCACGTCCGACAGTATCCATGGCCCTATTTCGTCACGCCGAGTTCGAAACCTCGGTGGCTCATCCGGATCAACTGCCGCTGTCGTCCGCACCCGAAATCGCGTTTGCCGGCCGCTCCAACGCCGGTAAATCCTCGGCCATCAACACCCTGGTCGATCATACGCGGCTCGCCTTCGTCTCCAAGACGCCGGGACGCACCCAGCTTATCAACCTGTTTCGCCTGCGCAACGGCGCTGCGCTGGTCGATCTGCCGGGCTACGGCTACGCCGATGTGCCGGAAAGCGTGCGCCGCCAGTGGCAGGGCCTGCTGGAGGTCTACCTGACGCAGCGGCCGAATCTCGTCGGCCTCGTGCTCATCATGGATGCCCGGCGCCCGTTCACCGACCTCGATCACCAGATGGTCAAGTGGTTCGCCACCACCGGCCGCCCGGTCCATTGCCTGCTGACCAAGGCCGACAAGCTGACGCGCAGCGAGCAGGCCAAGGCGCTGAAGGCCGCCAAGGAAACCGCGGCGGCGATGCTGGGCACCATTACGCTGCAACTCTTCTCCAGTCTCAAGAAGACCGGCGTGGATGAGGCGGAGCAGGTGATCGGCCCCTGGCTGGAAGCGGCGATCGAAGCCAACCAGAATATCGAGCCCGAGCCGGCCCCGCCGGCGAACTGACTTAACCCCCTCCGTTGGGAGGGGCAGGGGTGGGGGGCAGCAAGGACCCCGCAGGGGTTTTTCTTTGGTGGCGGAGCCACCAAAGAAAAACCCCCGGCTAAAGGGGAATAAAGCCGGGGGCGGAACGCCTTAATTGAGGTTAAGGCACCCGCTCAGGGAGGTGAAGCGGGAGACAGTTCGTCACCGTCTGCAACATATGATAGAAAATCGCCCGTAAAGTTCAAATCATTTTTCGAGCTAAGACCATGATTAACAAAGGCCTATTTCCGTCGACGCGCATGCGCCGCATGCGCCGCGACGATTTTTCCCGCCGTCTGATGCGTGAGAACGTGCTGACGCCCGACGACTTCATCTATCCCGTGTTCGTGCTGGAAGGCAGCGGCCGCACCGAGGCGGTGGCCTCGATGCCGGGCGTCGAGCGCGTGACGCTGGACCGCCTGCTGCCGGTGGCGGAACGGACGCTTCGGCTGGGCGTTCCCGCGCTGGCGCTGTTCCCGGTGATCGGCAGCGCAAAGAAGAGCGAAGGAGCCGAGGAAGCCTGGAATCCCGACGGCCTGGTGCCGACGGTGGTGGCGCGGCTGAAGCGGGAGTTTCCCGAACTGGGCATCATCACCGACGTGGCGCTCGATCCCTATACCAGCCACGGCCAGGACGGCCTCATCGATCCGGCCGATCCGCGCGCTTACGTACTCAACGACGAAACCCTGGAAGCCTTGGCCAAACAGGCGCTGTGCCATGCGCGCGCCGGCGCCGACGTGGTCGCCCCGTCGGACATGATGGACGGGCGCATCGGCCGCATCCGCCGGACGCTGGATGGCGAGAAGCTCATCCACACGCGGATTCTCGCCTATGCGGCGAAGTACGCCTCGGCTTTCTACGGCCCGTTCCGCGATGCCGTCGGCTCGGCCGGCAACCTCGGCAAGGGCAACAAATACACTTACCAGATGGACCCGGCGAATTCCGACGAGGCCCTGCGCGAAGTGGCGCTCGACCTCGACGAAGGCGCCGACATGGTGATGGTCAAGCCCGGCATGCCCTATCTCGACATCGTGCGCCGCGTCAAGGACGAGTTCGGCGCGCCGACCTATGCCTACCAGGTCAGCGGCGAGTACGCGATGCTGAAGGCCGCCGCCGCCAACGGCTGGATCGACCACGACGCCTGCATGCTGGAAGCCCTATTGGCGTTCAAGCGCGCCGGCGCCGACGGCATTCTGACCTACTTCGCGTTGGATGCCGCGCAGCTTCTGAGCAAGCGCTAACTAGTCACCTCCCCCGCGCGGGGGAGGCCGGGAGGGGGCGGGCCCGCTTGCCGAAGGCCTTTGCTCGCGGTATTACGCGAGCAAAGGCCACTGGCCGGCCCACAGGGCGAGCGGGTCTTCGCGGAAGCCGCCCTTGACGAAGCGCAGCCAGCGGCCGGCGACGTAGCACACCAGCAGGTCGGCATGGGCGGTGAAGTCGTGTTCCGCCGGCAGCGTGCCCTGCGTCGCCGCGACTTTCAGGCATTGCTTGAGCGTGGCGCCGATGCGGTCGAGCAACTGGTTGATGCGTACCTGGAGGCGCGGATTCTCATGCACCAGCGCATCGCCGACGAGGACGCGCGTCAGGCCGCGGTTTTTCTGCGCGAAGCGCAGCAGGCTCGTCAGCATCAGTTCGACTTGCTTGAGTCCGGACTCCTCGCCTTCGGCAATCTGGTTGAGCACCGAGAAAACACTGGTCTCGATGAATTCGATCAAGCCCTCGTACATCTGCGCCTTGCTGGCGAAATGGCGGTAGAGCGCGGCTTCCGAGACATCGAGCTTGGCCGCCAGCGCCGCCGTGGTGACTTTTTCGCCGGCCGGGCTCTCCAGCATTTCGGCGATGGTTTGCAGGATTTGCAGCTTGCGCTCGGTGGGTTTCGTTGCGGGCTTGATGGCCATGAGGGTGGGCTTTCAGAGTCTGCCGAGATGACGGGGAAGTTCGAGCACGGATTGTAGCCGCAGGTCGACATGGGCGGGGACGCGCGGCGGGCGGGCGATCAATACCGTCTTCATGCCCAGGCGCTTGGCGGTGACCAGATTCGCGGCGCTGTCCTCGACCATGATGCAGTCGGCCGGATTCAGGCGTTCGTGGCGCAGCAGGCGCAGAAAGCCGCCGAGCTGCGGCTTGGGCTGGAAGCGCAGGCGCTCGACGGTCCAGACCGCAGCGAATTGCTGCCGGATGCCGGCGATGTCCAGCACCGCTTCGGTGTAGTGCCGCGGCGCATTCGAAAAGACGATCTTCCGTCCCGGCAGCCGGCGCAGCATGGCGCGCACGGCATGGTCGAAAACGACCATGCGGCCGAGATCGGCGAACTGGTGGGTGTGGTGCAGGAAGTGGCGCGGGTCGGTGCCGTGGTGGCGCATCAGGCCAAGCAGCGTGGCGCCGTAGCGCGACCAGTAGCGTTCGCGCAGCGCCGTCGCTTCGTCTTCGCCGACGCCGAGAAAGCGCACGATGTAATCGTGCATCGCCCGGTGCAGATGCGGGAAGATGTGCGGATTGGCGTCGTGCAGCGTGTTGTCGAGATCGAACAGCCAGACGCGCTGGCGCATTACTTCGACTTGATCAGCGTGCCGACGCCTTCGTCGGTGAGGATCTCCAGCAGCAGCGCATGTTCGACGCGGCCGTCGATGATGTGCACGCCCTTCACGCCGCTACGGGCGGCGTCGAGCGCCGAGCCGATCTTCGGCAGCATGCCGCCGGAGAGCGTGCCGTCCTTCACCATGTCGTCGATTTCGCGCGGGGTGATGCCGGTCAGCAGCTTGCCCTGTTCGTCGAGCACGCCGGGCGTGTTGGTCAGCAGCACCAGTTTTTCCGCCTTCAGCACCTCGGCGATCTTGCCCGCCACGACGTCGGCATTGATGTTGTAGGTTTCGCCTTCGGCGCCGACGCCGATCGGTGCGATCACCGGGA
>CAZWFC010000127.1:0-8427 GCA_964632965.1 uncultured Rhodocyclaceae bacterium | reverse complement strand
GCTCGCCGCGGTAGAACGGCGGCGGATTGCCTTCGGCCGGATTGGGCGCGAGCCTGGCCAGCACATGCAGCAGTTCGTCGATGCCGGTGCCGGTCCGGGCGGAAACGAAGAGGATAGGGATCAGGTGGCCGGCGCGCAGCGCCTTCTCGAACGCGGCGTGCAGTTCGTCGGGCGTCGGGTCGCTGCCGTCTTCGAGGTAGCGGGCCATCAGCGTCTCGTCCTCCTCGACGAGCTGGTCGATCAGCTCGCGATGGGCGTGGGCGACGCTGTCGATATCGGCGTCGCCGGCGGCGTGCCCGAGCACCTCGACGACATCGCGGCGGTCGTGGGCGGGCAGGTCGAGGAACATGCACTGCTTGCCGAAGCGCGCGCGGATGTCGGCCACCAGGCCCTGCAGGTCGACGTTGTCGGCGTCGATCTTGTTGATGACGATCATGCGGCACAAGCCGCGCTCCCCGGCCCACTTCATCATGCGCTCGGTCATCAGCTCTACGCCGGTCTGGGCATTGACCATGACCAGCGCGGTATCGACGCCCGCCAGCGCCGAAATCGCCTGCCCGGCGAAGTCGGGATAGCCCGGCGTGTCGACGAGGTGGACGTGCATGCCCTCCCAGGCGAAATTGACGAGGGACGCATTGAGCGAGTGGCCGGCAGCCTTTTCCTGCGCGTCGAAGTCGCACACGGTGTTGCCCTTCTCGACGGCGCCGCGCGCCGCTATGGCGCCGGCCTTGTGCAGCAGCGCTTCGGCCAGCGTGGTCTTGCCCGCGCCGCCGTGCCCGACCAGGGCGACGGCGCGGATGGCGGAGGACTCGTACTTCGGCATGTTGTTTCCCCTTGTTGATTGCGGCGTTTTGCCGTTCGCGGCGCTCGGTGGTCCGCTGCGCCGGCCTGCGCGCGGCGTCCTGGCCCGAGACGATCGGGGAATATTACGCCTGTCGGCACGACCGCGATTAGCGAGGCTGCTTTTTCCATCAGCAAGTTTGTTTGCCGGATAAGTCTCCTTTGCCTCGATTTTCAGGCACTATCCACTTATTACTAAAAGGGGATTTCCAAGCCCCGTCTGCCGGTTAGCCCCGAGAGAAGACACCGTCCGGGAGGAAAGGTCATGCATCGGTTGCGCAATCTCAAGATCTGGGTGCGCCTTGTCGTCGGTATCTCGCTGATCCTCGTCATCGCCGTTTCCGGCCTGACGGCCTGGACCACGTTCAAGCAGCGCCAGACCGCCATCCAGCAGGCGCAGGACTTCTCGATGAGCGTGCACCGCATGACCATGGCCAGCCTGACCGGCATGATGCTCACCGGCACCATCGCCCAGCGCGGCATCTACCTCGATCAGGTCCGGCAATCCGAGGAAATCCGCAGCCTCAACGTCATCCGCGGCGAAGCCGTCGTCAAGCAGTTCGGCGCCGGCACGCCCGATGAGTCGCAGAGCGACGCCCTCGAACAGAAAGTCATGCAGACGAAGGAGCCGCACTTCGAGGTCGTCGCGGACAAGGGCAGCGAGAGCCTGCGCGCGATCATCCCCGTCATCGCCCAGAAGAACTACCTCGGCAAGGATTGCCTGACCTGCCACGTGGTGCCGGAAGGCACCGCGCTGGGCGTCGTCAGCATGCGCATCTCGCTCGACAAGGTGAACCAGGCCGTAGGCGAGTTCCGCCTGAAGACCCTGTTGGCGGCGTTCGGCCTCATCCTCCCCGTCATCGCCTTTCTCTACTTCTCCATCAAGCACTCCGTCACCCTGCCGCTGAACGACGTCACCCGCGGGCTGCGCGACATCTCCCAGGGCGAAGGCGACCTCACGCGCCGCCTCGACGTGAAGGGACAGGACGAGATCGGCGAGGCGGCATTGGCCTTCAACGTCTTCATGGAAAAACTGCAAGGCATCGTCAGCGAGGTCAAGGCCAGCGCCGGACAGGTGCTGCACACCGCGCACGAACTTTCGGTGCTCTCGGACCGGGTGGCGGCGAATTCGACGCAGGCCAGCACCGAAGCCTACTCGATGGCGACGCAGGTCGAGATCATGACCTTCACGCTCGACGGCCTGGCCGGACAGGCCGAGGACGTGCAGCGGGCATCGACCGAGTCTAGCGACCACTCGACTCATGGCGGCGAGGTCATCCACGCGGCGGCGACCGAGATGAACCACATCACCGCCACCGTCAACGAGTCCTCGCGCATCATTCAGGATCTTGGCCGGCAGTCGGACCAGATTTCGCAGATCGTCAACGTCATCAAGGAAATCGCCGACCAGACCAACCTGCTGGCGCTGAACGCCGCCATCGAGGCGGCGCGCGCCGGCGAACAAGGTCGCGGTTTCGCCGTCGTCGCCGACGAAGTGCGCAAACTGGCCGAACGCACCAGCAATTCGACGCAGGAGATCACGGTCATGATCGACAAGATACAGACCGGCACCCACGCGGCGATCCAGAGCATGGAAACCGGCGTCGCCCGCGTCGGCGCCGGCGCCGAACTGGCCCGCCAGGCCGGCGAGGCGATCAACCAGATCAAGACCGGCGTCAGCCAGGTGGTCAGCGCCGTCAACGACATCGCGGCATCGCTCAAGGAACAGTCGCACTCGAACAACGAAAACGCCCACAAGGTGGAAAACATCGCCCGCCTGTCCGAGGAAAACAGCACCGCCTTTCAGGAAACGGCAAAAACGGTGCAATATATCGACGAATTGGCCCGCAACCTGGGTGGCCTGGTCGGGCGCTTCAAGACCTAGATTTTTCGTAACAACACACGGAGGAGGAGGAACGCATGAATTTCGACGACGCAATTGCCGCCCACATCAAGTGGAAAGTCCGCCTGACGCAGTTCATCGACGGCACCAGCACCGAAAAGCTCCAGAGCGCCACGATCTGCAAGGACAACCTGTGCGATCTGGGCAAGTGGATCTACGGCGACGGGGTCAAGTACAAGCCCCTGCCCCACTACCAGGATCTGGTGAAGAAGCACGCCAACTTCCACGTCTGCGCCGCGGAAGTGGTGAAGAAAGTCGAGGGCAACGACAAGGCCGCCGCCAAGTCCGCGCTGGGCGGACCCTTCGCCGCCGCCTCGAAGGAAACCGTCACCGCCATCATGGAACTGAAGAAGGAAGCCGCCAAGGCCTGAACTTCTTTCGCCCGCAAGGGGGTCATTCTGAAAGGCCGCTGGCGCCATGAAATTTCGGCGCCGAGCGGCCTTCGGTTTTTCAGCGCGCTATTCGACCGTGACCGACTTGGCGAGGTTGCGCGGCTTGTCCACGTCCGTGCCCTTGACGAGGGCGGCGTGGTAGGCGAGCAGCTGCAACGGGACGACGTGCAGCACCGGCGAGAGCGCGCCGTAGTGCTCGGGCAGGTGCAGGACGTGGATGCCATCGGACTCGTGCACGGCGGAATCGGCGTCGGCGAAGACGTAGAGTTCGCCGCCGCGCGCCCTGACCTCGTGGAGATTCGACTTCAGCTTTTCCAGCAGGGCGTCGTTCGGCGCCACGGCGATCACCGGCATGTCGCGGTCGACCAGCGCCAGCGGGCCGTGCTTGAGTTCCCCCGCCGGATAGGCCTCGGCGTGGATGTAGGAAATCTCCTTAAGCTTGAGCGCGCCTTCGAGGGCAATCGGATAGTGGTGGCCGCGGCCGAGGAACAGCGCATGGTGCTTGGTCGCGAAACCCTGCGCCCAGCGCTCGATTTCCGGCTCCAGTTCGAGAACCTTCTGCACGGCCACCGGCAGGTGGCGCAAGGCTTCGAGGTGACCCTGCTCCTGCGCGTCCGTCAGGCGGCCGCGCAGCTTGGCCAGCACCAGCGTCAGCAGGAACAGCGCCGCCAGCTGGGTGGTGAAGGCCTTGGTCGAGGCGACGCCGATCTCGGGGCCGGCGCGGGTGATGAAGCGCAGCAGCGACTCGCGCACGATGGCCGATTCCGGCACGTTGCAGATCGCCAGCGTCAGCGGCTGGCCGAGCTCGCGCGCGTGGCGCAGGGCGGCCAGCGTGTCGGCGGTTTCGCCCGATTGGGAAATGGCGACGACCAGTTGGTCGGCGCGCGGCACCGACTCGCGGTAGCGGTATTCGCTGGCGATTTCGACCGTGCAGGGCACGCCGGCGATCGCTTCGAGCCAGTAGCGCGCCACCAGGCCCGAATGGTAGCTGGTGCCGCAGGCGAGGATCAGCACCGAGTCGGCGCGGCGCAGCGCGCCTTCGGCATCGGCGCCGAACAGGCCCGGCTGCACGCTCTTCGCGGCGCCGGCCATTTCCAGGGTGTTGGCCAGCGCATCGGGCTGCTCGAAGATTTCCTTCTGCATGTAGTGGCGGAAGCGGCCCAGTTCGACGGCGTCGGCCGACAGCTGCGACAGCGCCACGGGCCGCTCGACGGACGCGCCGTCGTGGCGCACCACGCGCCAGGACTCGGGCGTGAGATCGGCGATGTCGCCGTTTTCGAGGTAGACCATGCGGCGCGTGACCTGGAGCAGCGCGGAGGCGTCGGAGGCGGCGTAGTGGCCGTGCTCGCCGATGCCCAGCAGCAGCGGCGCGCCCTCGCGCGCCACCACGACGCGCGCCGGTTCCGTCGCGCGCACCACGGCGATCGCGTAGGCGCCGCGCAGGCGGCTGACGGTCTTGCACACCGCCGCCAGCAGATCGGCCTCGCGCGTCAGCGTGTCCTGAAGCAGGTGGGCGATCACCTCGGTATCGGTATCGGACACGAACTCATAGCCGCGTGCCGACAGCTCGGCGCGCAACTCGGCGAAATTCTCGATGATGCCGTTGTGCACGACGGCGAGCCCGCCCGAGACATGCGGATGGGCGTTGCGCTCGGAAGGCACGCCATGCGTCGCCCAGCGCGTGTGGGCGATGCCCGTCGCGCTGCGGATGCCGCTCGCCATCGCCTGGGCTTCGAGTTCGGCCACGCGGCCGACGCTGCGCAGGCGCTGGAGTTCGCCGCCGACGACCACGGCCAGGCCGGCGGAGTCATAACCGCGGTATTCGAGCTTCTTCAGTCCTTCGAGAAGGACGTTGACGACATTCCGTCCGGCATCGGGTATCTCGGCCCCGGCAACGATTCCACACATCGGGTCAAACCTCCACAAACATCATCCGCAGCGTAGCGGACATCTCAATCGTTTTCCTCGCCCAGCAAGCGGGCCCACTGCAACGCCTGCGCCAGGCAGCTCGCCAGGGTATCCCAGTCCAGCGCGGGCACGCGTTCCAGTATCCCGAAAATGGCGTCGTCGGTGCGCCCTTCGGACGCCTCGGCGAGGTCGAGCAGGGCACCGACCTCGCCGGCCCTCTCCAGCAGAGCGGCTTTCACTTCCGGCGCGACGACGATCTGGGTCAGGATGTCTTCCATCGGCGGCCCGAAGACGGCCGGCATCAGCGACATGATGCCGGTCATGAAGGCGAGTTCGGTCTTGTTGCGGTCGCGCGGATACATTTCCCGCGTCAGCAATTCCATGTAGCGTCCGCGCGTCGCCGCCAGGATCAGCAGCGGGTTGCCCACAGTGTTGCGCGAATTCGGGTCGGAGTAGAGCAGCAGCTGCAGCCAGCGCTGGATCTGCCGGCGGCCGAGCACCGCGATGGCGCCGCGGATCGAGGCGATCTTGGTCGCCAGGCCCATGCCGACGGAATTGGTGATGCGCAGCAGGTTGAAGGTCAGCGCCGGCTCGTGCTTGAACGCGCGCTCGATTTCGTCGTTTTCCGCTTCCTGCGCCAGCAGGTTCATCAGCCGCACGATGGAGGCCTGCGCCGGCGACAGGCGCTGGCCGGAAACGATGGCGGGGCGGGCGAAGTAGTAGCCCTGGAAGAGCGTGAAGCCGAGCTCGTGGCAGCGCTGCATCTGCTCGCGCGTTTCGACCTTTTCCGCCAGCAGGGTTGCCGGTGCGGACTTCAGCTTGGCGACCAGTTGCGTCAGGGCGGCATCGTCGAGCTGGCCGAGATCGACCTTGATGATGTCGACGAGTTCGAGGATCGGCCGCGCCGCTTCGGGCAGGTGGATGAAGTCGTCGAGGGCCAGCGAATAGCCGCGCTCCTTGAGGTAGCGGCAGCGCTCGATGACCTCGGCCGTGATCTCGCCGTGTTCGAGGACCTCGATGACGACCTTGTCGGCCGGCAGCAGCTCGATGGCGTCGTGAAGCAGGAAATCCTTGTCGACGTTGATGAAGCCGCGCACGGCGCCGAGGGCGTCGGCGATGCCGAGCTGGCAGAAGGCGTGGGTGATGACGGTGGCGGTCGCCTGCACCTGGTCCGTGACCACCGCCGCGCGCAGATTCTGCCGGTCGCGAAACAGCAGTTCGTAGCCGACCAGCTCGTTCTTCGCGTCGAGGATGGGCTGGCGGCCGAACAGGATTTCGTGGCTCATCGCAGTGGCCGGTCAGGCCTTCTTCTTCGCCGGCCGCGTCCAGCCGGGTACGGTGATCTGCCGGGCGCGCGCGACGGTGAGCTGGTCGGGCGGCGCATCGCGCGTCAGCGTGGTGCCGGCGCCCAGCGTCGCGCCGCGGCCGACGGTGACGGGCGCGACCAGTTGCGTGTCGGAGCCGATGAAGACGTCGTCCTCGATGACCGTGCGGTGCTTGTTGGCGCCGTCGTAATTGCAGGTGATGGTGCCGGCGCCGACATTGACGCGGCTGCCGATGGTGGCGTCGCCGATGTAGGCGAGATGGTTGGCCTTCGAATGGTCGGCGATGCGACTGTTCTTGACTTCGACGAAGTTGCCGATATGGACGTCCGCGCCGAGCTCGGCGCCCGGCCGCAGGCGCGCATACGGACCGATGATGCTGTCGGGGCCGACCGTGGCGGAATCGAGGTGGCAGAAGGCGTGGATGCGGGTGCCGGCGCCGACGGCGACGTCCTTGAGCACGCAGTGCGGGCCGACGCTGACGCCGTCGGCCAGTTCGACGCGGCCCTCGAAGACGCAGCCGACGTCGATGCCGACGTCGGTGCCGCAGACCAGTTCGCCGCGCACGTCGATGCGCGCCGGATCGGCCACGGTCACGCCCTGCTCCATCAGCGCCGCGGCGATGTTGCGCTGATGCACGCGTTCGAGTTCGGCGAGCTGCATCTTGCTGTTGATGCCTTGCACCTCCCAGGGGTCGGCGACATCCGCCGAGCGCACCGGCAGGTTTTCCGCGACAGCCAGGGCAACGATGTCGGTCAGGTAATACTCGCCCTGGGCATTGCGGTTGCCCAGGGAGGGCAGCCAGCGCGCCAGCGCGGTCGTCGGCGCGACGAGGATGCCGGTGTTGATCTCGGCGATGGCGCGTTCGGCGTCGTCGGCATCCTTTTCCTCGACGATGCGCGCAATCGCGCCGCCGATGCGGACGATGCGGCCGTAGCCGCGGGGGTCGGCCAGCCGGACGGTCAGCAGCGCCAGGGCATCATTCGCCGCGGTCGCCAGCAGGCCGCGCAGCGTGGCGACGCGCGTCAGCGGCACGTCGCCGTAGAGCACGAGCGTCGGGCGGCTCGGATCGAGATGCGGCAGGGCCTGCAGTACCGCGTGGCCGGTGCCGAGCTGGGGCTCCTGCTTCGCCCAGAGCAGATCGTCGGCCTGCAGCGCCTCCCGCACCCGTTCGCCGCCGTGGCCGTAGACGACGACGATGCGCGCCGGCGCCAGTGCGCGGGCGGTGTCGATGACATGCGCCAGCATCGGCTTGCCGGCGATGCCGTGCAGCACCTTGGGCAGATCGGAGCGCATGCGCTTGCCCTTGCCGGCGGCGAGAATTACGACGTTCATTGTCTTCCCCACAAGAACAAACCCCGCCTTGCGGCGGGGTTCCGGATCAGCGCGGCAATGTGCTCGATCCCATCAGGAACTCGTCGACTGCCCTTGCGCACTGGCGTCCTTCGCGGATCGCCCAGACCACCAGCGATTGGCCGCGCCGCACGTCGCCGGCGGCGAAGACCTTGCCGACGCTGGTCGC
Organism: uncultured Rhodocyclaceae bacterium; assembly: GCA_964632965.1. GTDB lineage: Bacteria > Pseudomonadota > Gammaproteobacteria > Burkholderiales > Rhodocyclaceae > Nitricoxidireducens. The sequence goes on along the minus strand of CAZWFC010000127.1, from coordinate 540 downwards.
ATAGCAGCCCACGCCGTCGGTCGTCGCCTTGGCGTTGCCGCGTGCGTCCTTGTCCACGCCGAAACCCGCGAGCATCGAGGCAACCGGGTTGGTGAAGCCCATGGCCAGGAAGGCGAGGTCGGCGGCGACTTCGAATTCGGAGCCGGGAATCTCGGCCATGCGGCCGTCCTGCCATTCCAGGCGCACGCATTTGAGCGCCTTGAGTTTGCCGTTCTCGCCGATGAACTCCTTGGTCGCCACGGACCAGTCGCGGCGGCAACCCTCTTCGTGCGACGAGGAGGTGCGCATCCGCGTCGGCCAGTAGGGCCAGACCAGCGCCTTGTTTTCCTGCTCCGGCGGTCGCGGCAGCAGCTCGAACTGGGTGACCGAGGCCGCGCCGTGGCGGTTGGAGGTGCCGACGCAGTCCGAGCCGGTATCGCCGCCGCCGATGACCACGACGTTCTTGCCGGCCGCCGAAATGGCGGTCTTGCGTCTGCCCGCGACTTCCTTGTTCCGCGGGGAGAGGACATCGAGCCGCCAAATGGCCGCCCCACGGTGCGC
>CAZWFC010000126.1:0-8443 GCA_964632965.1 uncultured Rhodocyclaceae bacterium | reverse complement strand
CGCCGCCCCACGGCGGCCTGGCCTTCGGCCTCGACCGCATCGTCACCATGATGACGGGTTCCGAATCGATTCGCGACGTCATCGCCTTCCCCAAGACCCAGCGCGCGCAATGCCTGCTGACCGATGCGCCCTCCGGCGTCGACGAAAAGCAGTTGCGCGAGCTCCATATCCGTCTGCGCCAGAAAGTCGAGACCCAGGTCGAGGTGGCCAAGGGCTGAGATGGCGCTGCTGCGCGCGCTCGCCGTCCTGCTGCTGGCCGCCTGCTTCGGGCTGGCGGCAGCCGCTGACGGCGGCGTCAGCGCCGCAGACCTGCCGCCCGAGGCGCGCGCCACGCTGCGCCTGATCGAAGCCGGCGGCCCGTACCCCGGCAAGCGCGACGGCGTCGTTTTCGGCAACTACGAGAAGCGCCTGCCGTTGCATCCGCGCGGCTACTACCGCGAATACACGGTGCCGACGCCGGGCGCCAGGAATCGCGGCGCGCGCCGCATCGTCGCGGGCGCAAGCAGCGAACGCTATTACACTGACGACCACTACCAGACCTTCCGCCGCATCCGCGAATGAGCCGAGCCGACCACTACCAAGCCGTACTCGCCGCCGCCGACAAGGCCGGCGTCTACCACCTGCCCCAGATCGATCCGGAACCGCTGATCGCCGCGGCAAAGGCCATCGGTTGCGCCGTGTTCCGCATCAACCTCGCCGGCGCCCGCGACAAGGCCGGCATGCTCGACGCCATCGGCAAGGCGATGGCCTTCCCCGAGTGGTTCGGCCACAATTTCGACGCCCTCGCCGACTGCCTGACCGACCTCAACTGGGCGTCGGCCGACGGCTATTTCATCCTGCTCGAACACTGCGACGGCATCCACGGCCATGCCGAATCCGACTTCGTCGCCACGCTGCAGATCTTCGAGCAGGCGGCCGACGAATGGCGCGACCAGGGCATTCCCTTCTGGTGCTTCGTCGAAATGCAGGCCGACGGCATCAACTGGCTGCCCGATATCGCATGATGGCGCGCATGAGGCCGAAGAAACCGGTCTCTGTCCTCGTCGTCATCCACACACCTGCGCTCGACGTGCTGCTGTTGGAGCGGGCGACGCACCCCGGCTACTGGCAGTCGGTCACCGGCAGCCAGGAAGACGACGAGCCGCTGCTCGCCACCGCCCGCCGCGAGGTGGCCGAGGAAACCGGCATCATCGCCCCCGCTGCGGCGTTCAGCGACTGGCATCTGTCCAACCGCTTCGAGATTTTCGCCGAGTGGCGTCACCGCTACGGCGAGGGCGTCACCCACAACACCGAGCATGTGTTCAGCCTGTGCGTGCCGGCCGGAACCCCGGTCGCCATCGCCCCCGCCGAACACCTCGCCCATCGCTGGCTGCCCTGGCGCGCCGCCGCGTCGGCCTGCTTCTCGTGGAGCAACCGCGACGCGATACTCATGCTGGGGCTTGGCGCTGTGCAATCAGTATCTTGAGACAGTCCGGACAATAGCAACCGGGCGTCGCCGGGTCGGGCGGCGGCAGATGCGGCAAGCCGGCGCACCAGCACGTAGCGTGGCCGGCCTGCATGCCGCAGGTGAAAGTCGCGCCGCAGCGCGGGCAAACGTTGCCTGAGACAGTGTTGCCGGGAATCGATTGCGGTTCGGACATGAGCGCTCTCCGGTGAATGATGCCGTCACACGCCCGCATCGATCGACGGCCAAGCTCCGGTTCGCGCCGGGCGGCGACATGGCGGCAGAGCATAACCCATGGCGCGCCGCCGGGACGACGCCGAACCTCACCGCTTGTCCGCCAGGCGGGCAACGATCAGGTGGTCGAGCGACCAGCGGCCCGGCCCGTGGCACAGCGTGACCAGCAGCAAGGCGCCCCACAGCACATGATCCTGCCGCCCCAGATCGGAAATATCCGGATAGGACAGCACGGCCACGGCGTTGACGACGAACAGCCCGGCTGCGCCGAAACGGGACGCGAGACCGAGTACGAGCAGCACCGGCAACGCCAGTTCGCCCGCCGTGCCGAGCGCCGCGGCCAGCCACGGCGGCAGCAGCGGCACGGCGTACTCGCCGTCGAACAGCGCCAGCGTAACGCTCCAGTCGCGAATCTTGGTCAGTCCGGAAAGAAAGAACACCTGGGCCACATAGAGGCGGATCGCCAGATCGAACAACGGCGCAAGCCAGCGTTCCAGGCGCATGACCGCGCGCCGCGCCTGGGCGAAATGCCTGCGGCAATGCAGTTCGAGCGGGATGTTCATGGTCATGCCGTCAGGACCGGAAGCCGGCGATCAAGCCCTGCCCGACCCAGGCCGGCAGCAAGGCGCCGACCATCAGGCCCGGCTCGGCGGCGAGACCGGCGGCCAGTGCATATTCCAGCGTGCAGCCGTCCAGGCAGGCGCGGCAGAATGCGCCCTCACCGGCCGAAACGGCGTGCGGCGCGACGGTGCTGCCGGCGTTGCGCGCCACCAGCACCCGGCGGCGGACAGGCGTCAGGTCGATCCCGGCCAGCGCGACGTCGCGCGCCGCCGTCTCCCCGATCTGGTGTGCGTGCCAGATGTCGGCGAGCGGATAGTCCGTTTCGATCAGGGCCAGACCGGGGTGCAGGGTTATCCGGATTGCCGCCTGCCGCTGCGGCGGAACGGCGGCCAGCGCCGCGAAGTCGAACGGCTCCGCATCCGGCGCGCCGTAGGCCACCAGCAGCGCCCATTCGAGGCGCGCCATGTCGGGCAGGTAGCCGTGCACCGCCGCCAGCGGATGACTGGCGAGGAAGTCGCCGAAATCGCCGCCGTACATGTTCAGGTCGGCATCGTGGCTGGGATGTCCGGCAATGTAGCCGTTGGCGAGATCGCGAAAGACCGCGGCGCCGACGAGCTGCTGGACCACGCGGTAGGTCGCGGTCATGGCGCTGCGGTGGTTGCTCCAGAAATTGCGGCGATAGGCAGCGAAACGGCGCTCCAGCTTGTCGGGCGCATCCTGGAAATAGCGACTCAGTCCGGACGAGACGCCCTGCACCAGCGCAGCGCCAAAGGCCGTCTGCTGTTCAGGCAGCAAGGACATCGCGGGCCTCCTTGCCGTACGCCGTTTCGTCCATGCGCCGGCCGGCCTGGGCCGCCTCGCCCATCAGCACGGCCAGCGGCGGAATGTCGGTATCCCATTCGATCAGCGTCGGCTTCGGTCCGAGGCGCTCCAGCGCGTAGGTGTAGAGATCCCAGACCGGCGGATGCACGGGACGGCCGTGGGTGTCGACGAGGAAATCCTCGCAATGGTCGTAGCCGGCGAGATGAATCTCCCCGACCAGTGCCGGCGGCACGGCATCGACATAGCGGCGACCGTCGAAGCCATGGTTGCTGGCCGAGACGTAGATATTGTTGACGTCGAGCAGGATGCCGCAGCCCGCGCGCCGCGCCACTTCGACGAGGAAGTCCCACTCGCTGAAATCGGCATCGCGCCACTGCACGTAGCTCGACACGTTCTCGATGAGGATCGTGCGCCCGAGCCGCTCCTGCATGCGCTCGATGCGCGCGCAAACCCGGTCGCGCGATTCGAGCGTGGCGGGCAACGGCAGCAAGTCGTTGAAATGGACATCGTCCACCGACGACCAGCACAGATGCTCCGACACCGCGGCGGGTTCGATGCGTTCGACCAGCCGCGCCAGCCGCTCCAGGTGGCGCTCGAACAGGACATCCACGCCGCCGAGCGAGGCGCCGACGCCATGCAGGCTGATTGGATAGTCGCGCCGCACGGCATGCAGGAACTCCAGGGAGACGCCGCCGTCGGCAAAGAAGTTTTCGCTATGCACCTCCCACCACGCCACGTCCGGGCGGGTATCGAGCACCTCGCGATGATGCAGGGCACGCAGGCCGATACCCGGCCGGCCGGGCAAACTCGTGATGGGCAGCATGGGTCGTCGATCCGACGGCTTACTTCTTCATCATCTCGCCGTCTTTGGCGGCGGCCTTCAGCTTGCCGCCCATTTTTTCGCACGTGCCGGCGGCGACGAATTTCCAGTCATTCGGATCGTTGTCCATCTTGGACTGCCCGGCGCAGGAATGCTTGGCGTTGGTGCCGCCGCAATCGTTCTGGCCGGTTTTGGCGATGCCGAAGCACTTTTCCTTGCTGGCGTCGGCGGCGAGAGCGGAACCCGAGGCGGCGGCGACGCCGAGGGCGAACAGGCCGGCAATGGCGGTCTGGGCGAGGGTCGAAGTCTTGTTCATGGCGAATCTCCTGTATGGGTGGCGAGAAATGCTTGGCGAGTCCGGGCGCCATGGCGTCCTGCTCGCAAACTTAGTCGCACGACAAAGGGATTCCTTACATCCGCCCCGCGGGTTTTTCTGATCGCCAGTATCCAGGCGGCCGCGCAGCGGCATCCGCTATGATGGAGGCCATGGAACCCGTTTCGCATTCCGCCGGAACGCAACAACAAGCTCGGCCGCGGCAGGCCCTGGCGTGGCTGTTCCTCATCGCCAGCGTTCTCGGCCTGCTGCTTTCGGCGTTCATCGCGTCGAGCAGCAAGGACGCGCAGTCGGCATCGACGCCGCTGCTCCGGGAGAAGCTGCCGCTGCTGGAGGATCTCGGCGAGATCGAGCGCACGCTGCTGGCGATCCAGACCGCCAACTACCAGTATTTCGCCTACTCGATCAATCGCGAAAACTACCAGCAGCAGTGCGTGGCGCTGCATCGCGCGTTCCAGCAGACGCTGGCCCGGCTGGAGCGGGCCTTTCCCGGCGACGCCGGCCTCGATGTGATCCGCGCCGCCCACGACAACTCGGTGCGCCAGGAGCCCAAGCTCGATGCCATGATGCAGGCCCCGGCCATCGACTGGGACGAAGCGCGCGCCATCCTGGTCGAGATGAACATCGATTCCGGCGACATCAAGAGTCGCTTGTCCGCGCTGCGGCACAAGGTCGCTGCTTCGGTCGTGGAATCGAGCGAAGCGACGGAGCGCAGCATCGCGCGCACGGTAACCCTGGTCGGCGCCTACAGCGTACTGATCTTCGTCATCGCGCTGCTCGTCGCCTATCACATCCGCGCCCGCGCCCGCGCCGAAGCGGAGCTGGCGCACAACGCGACGCACGACATCGTCACCGGACGCTACAACCGCCGGGCGCTCGAAGCGCATATCGCCGGCCTTGGCGGCGCATCCCGCATCCTGGCCGTCATCGCCGTCGAACGCTTCCATCGGCTGGTCGGCACGCTCGGTCATGAAGCGGCCGACGCGGCCCTGCGCGTGATCGCCGCCCGCATCGAGGCCCACACGACGGCGCTGGGCGCGCAGCTGTTCCGCCTCGACGGCGCCAATTTCGCCCTGCTCTATCCTCCGTCCGACGCGAGCGCCGAAACGATACTGGCGGCGGCACGGGAGCCGATCCAGGTCGGCCAGCATGAACTGCTGATCGCCGTGGTCTGCGGTCTGGCCAGCTATCCCGCGGACGGCGACGACGCCGTCACCCTGCTGCGCAGTGCCAACACGGCGCTGGAGCATGCCAAGCGCACCCAGGCACACTGCACCGTTTTCCGGCCGGAATTCAACGCGCGCAGCGCCGGGCGCCTGGCGCTCGAAGCCGCGCTGGGCCATGCCGTCGAACGCGGCGAACTGGAATTGCACTACCAGCCCCAGATGGACATCGCCAGCAGCCGCATCGTCGGCGCCGAAGCCCTCGTGCGTTGGCGGCGCGACGGCAAGCTGGTTTCGCCGATCGACTTCATCCCCATCGCCGAAGAATCCGGCCTGATCGTGACGCTGGGAGACTGGATACTCCGCGAAGCCTGTCGCCAGGCGGCGGAATGGCAAGCCGCCGGCATGAGCGGACTGGTGATCGCCGTGAATATTTCCGCACGCCAGTTCCTCGATCCGCACTTCTTCGAATCCGTCACCCGCGCCCTGGCCGACACGGGAGTGGCGCCGTCGGCCATCGAACTCGAAATCACCGAGAGCGCGATCATGCAGGACCCGGAAGGCGTCGCGGAGGAACTCGCCCGCTTGCGCGGCCTCGGCCTGGCGCTGGCCATCGACGACTTTGGCACCGGCTATTCCAGCCTCGCTTACCTGAAGCGATTCCCGCTCGACAAGCTCAAGGTGGATCAGAGTTTCGTGCGCCAGTTGAACGCTACAGGCTCAGCCGGCGATGCGGCCATCGTCGAGGCCGTGGTCAGGCTGGGACAAACGCTGGGTCTGCGCGTCATCGCCGAAGGCGTGGAAACCGAAGAACACCTGAATATCCTGCGCCGACTCGGCTGCGATGAAATCCAGGGCTACTGGCTCAGCCGGCCGGTTCCGCCGGCCGATGCGGGGGCATTCATTCTGTCCCGCTCCCGGTGAAGCGGCGGCAAACCTTCCGCAGAACATCCAGCTGAGTCCGGTAACTGGCGCAACCGGCGCATATCGCCAGATGCAGGCGCAAGCCCAAGCGCTCCATCCAGCCGAGACGGCGATCCATCGACTGCGACATCAGGGCAGCCGCTTCCTTGCAGGTCATCATCGTCCGTCCTCTCCGAACCAGCGCAGCGAAAGGCACTCGCGCAATCCCAGGCGCGCCCGATGCAGCAGCACCCAGCAGTTTGACGTGTTGATCGCCAACTCCTTACAAATCTCGTCCGTTTCGAGGCCGAGAAACTCGCGCATCATGAAGACGCGGCCGGGCTTGGCCGGCAAACCGTCGAGGCAAGCCTCGAACACGGCCCAGAACTGGCTCTGTTCCAGCGCCGACTCAGGGTCGGCCCACGTGGTGGGCGGATCGGCCCAATGCCCGTCGGCGACGAACAACTCTTCCTCGATGGCCCCGTCGCCATCCCCCGACAGCCGCGCGGCTTCGGGTTCGCGCGCGCGGCGGCGGATTTCGTCGACCAGCTTGTTGCGCAGTATGGAAAACACCCAAGTCTTGAGCGAGGCCTCGCCGGCGAAGCCCTTCGCGCCCTCGATGGCCGCCAGCAACGCGGACTGCACCGCATCCTCGGCCGCCGCGTCGACACGCAGCTGGAGGCGCGCGAAGCGCAGCAGCTGCGGGCGCAGCGCCGCCAGAACGGCTTGAACTTCCCCTGTATCCATCCTCACCTCCGTTGCACTCGGGATGATAGGCCAGACGGCTCTTGAAATTTCACGCCGGTGCATCTATCTAGGGGATAGAGAAAAATTCTGCCGGCTTATCCCACTCACCTTTACTGGAGGACATCATGAGCAACCTGACCCGTTACGACCCGCTCGACGACTTCTTCCGCGGCTTTTTCGTCCGCCCGGTGGATTTCGGCACCCCGGCCGAGGCGCCGTCCATCAAGATCGACGTCAAGGAACAGGACAAGGCTTACGTCGTGCATGCCGAAATGCCGGGCATCAAGAAGGAGGACATCCACGTCAATATCGACGGCGCGATGGTTTCCATCTCGGCAGAACGCAAGCAGGAGAAGGAAGTGAAGGAAGGCGAGCGCGTGCTGCGCGTCGAGCGCAGCTTCGGCAAGGTTTCGCGCAGCTTCCAGCTCGGCCAGGACGTCGATGACGGCGCCGCCAGCGCCAAATTCACCGACGGCGTACTGGAACTGACGTTGCCGAAGAAGGCCGCGACGCAATCGAAGCGCCTGGTCATCCAGTAACGGTCCCTCCCGGCGGCCCGGCATCCCCCGCCGGCCGTCGCGGGCGCCGTTCCGCACGGAACGGCGCCCTTTTTCGCACTAGTCACAAAAGAGGACTTTCCCCTCAAGGGGGATCAAGACCTTCGGGGCGTGCCCCGCCGTTGTCTCCGGGGTACTAAAATACGGTCCTTCCGGCATTCCCCGTGCATCCGACCATGAGCGAAACCATCCAGCCCCAGATCAAGGCCAGCATCCTCGCCGAGGCCCTGCCCTACATCAAGCGTTTCCACGGCAAGACCATCGTCGTCAAGTACGGCGGCAACGCCATGACCGACGAGCACTTGAAGCAGTGCTTCGCGCGCGACGTGGTGCTGCTCAAGCTGGTCGGCATGAATGTCGTGGTGGTGCATGGCGGCGGACCGCAGATCGAGAACCTGCTGGCGCGCGTCGGCAAGAAGGGCGAGTTCATCCAGGGCATGCGCGTCACCGACGCCGAGACCATGGAAGTCGTCGAGATGGTGCTCGGCGGCCAGGTCAACAAGGACGTGGTTAACCTCATCAACCAGGCCGGCGGCAAGGCGGTCGGCCTCACCGGCAAGGACGGCTCCTTCATCCGCGCCAAGAAGCTGCTGATGGCGCACAAGGACAATCCCGAGGACCTGATCGACATCGGCCAGGTCGGCGACATCGTCGCCATCGATCCCTCGCTGATCGCCCTGCTCGACACCGGCGCCTTCATCCCGGTGATCGCACCGATCGGCGTCGGCGCCGAGGGCGAAACCTACAACATCAATGCCGCCGTCGTGGCGGGCAAGAACCCCGGAGTGCTGACGGAGGAAAAACTGGTGCTGCTGACCAAAACTCCCGGCGGGCCCGACCAACAGGGCCAACTGCGTG
>CAZWFC010000125.1:0-8533 GCA_964632965.1 uncultured Rhodocyclaceae bacterium | reverse complement strand
TGAACACGCCGACCAGGTTCTGGAGGTCGTTCCTGGTCTTGAACAGGGCCCAGCCGGCCTGCTGATAGCTCGAGGCGGCGACGGCGTACCCCTCGAACAGTTGGAGATCGGCAAGGGGCCCGAGGTCGGTCACCGGCGCGGGAGGGGCAAGGCTGAACCCGTGGTTCCAGATGACGAGGTCGCCGTTCCAGTGATCGGGGACGGCGATCTTGTAGAACGCGCCGCCATCGGTCGATCCGGCGATCTCGGAGCCGGCGATCGCCGGCACGGGCACGGAGACGAGCAGCAACGCGAGAAATGCGAATCCAGTCCGGGACCTCTTCATTTCCTGCCCCCTTCCCTCTTCCCTGGATCGTTTCGTTCACGTCCGGTATCCGGGCTCGCCGGATCGGTAAGACGGTACCATGATACCCCGAATATCGGAGCCGGTAACCGGTAAAGGATGTCTTGGCGCCCCGGACGACTCGCGGACGACCGCGGACATTTGACATCGGCCCGCGCGATCGGGTATCCCGACACGTCATGTCCAACAATCACATCCGGTGGCTGCTCTCAGTTGAAGCCTGCGATGGGGTGCGCCACGTATGGCGCCTCCAGCGCCGCGACTTCCTCTTTGGACAGTTCCACGCCGAGCGCCCCCACCGCCGTCTCGAGGTGCTCCATCTTCGTCGCTCCCACGATGGGGGCGGTAACGGCGTCATTCCGGAGCAGCCAGGCCAGGGCAATCCGGGCATGAGGCAGGTTGCGCGCTTTCGCCAGGTTGTCGACCCCGGCGAGCACCCGCTGGTCCGCCTCGGCCATCGACGAATACAGCGTCTTGCCGAAGCGATCCGTCTCCGACCGCTTCGTCCCTTTCGCCTCCGGAGCGCGCGCCAGGTGCCCTCGCGCGAGAGGACTCCACGGGATCAACCCGACTCCCTGGTCGCGGCAGAGGGGCACCATCTCGCGCTCCTCCTCGCGATAGATGAGATTGTAGTGGTTCTGCATCGACACGAAGCGCGTCCATCCGTGTTTCTCGGCCACATGCTGCGCTTTAGCGAATTGCCAGGCATGCATGGACGACGCGCCCAGGTACCGCGCCTTCCCCGTGCGGACGACGTCGTGGAGCGCCTCCATCGTCTCTTCGATCGGCGTCGCGTCGTCCCAGCGATGAATCTGGTAAAGGTCGACGTATTCCGTCCCGAGTCGTTTCAGGCTCGCGTCGATTTCGTGCAGGATCGCCTTGCGCGAAAGACCCCCGCCGTTCGGACCGGGGCGCATCACCCCCCAGACTTTCGTGGCGATGACGACCTCTTCGCGGCGAGCGAACTCGCGAAGCGCGCGGCCGGTGATCTCCTCGCTTGCCCCGAAGCTGTACACGTTGGCCGTGTCGAAGAAGTTGATGCCAAGCTCGATGGCGCGCTTGAAGAACGGCCGCGCCTCGTCCTCTTTCAGCGCCCATTCCCAGCGCAGGGTCGATCCAGCCACTGTCGCGGCGGGATCGCCGTAGCTCATGCAACCGAGGCAGATCCGGGAAACGGTGAGACCGGTGTTGCCGAGTCGTTGGTATTCCATGGGGGCCTCCTTTCCATCCGAGCAGTTTCCTGACGCGAAAGGCTTGCATGACCGGGTATTCAGCGCAATCCTGCCGCCTCGGCGACAATCAATTCAATCGCCGTCCAGTCCAATTGGCCGCGGCCTTTCGCAAGGGAATCGGCCAGGCGTTCGTGAAGCAACTCGGCCAGCGGCATCGGCATTTCCGCCGAGTCGGCGGCGCTTCGTACCAGTTTGACATCTTTCATGCCCAGCGCGAGTTGGAAGCCGGCCGGCTCGAACGCCCGGTTGGCGAGGATGCGACCATAGTTCTGGTAGATCGGACAGCCGAACAGGGTCTCGCCGAAGAAGGCGGCCATCGCTGTGCGGTCGATGCCGTTCTTCTCGGCAAGGGCGAAGGCTTCGGACATGGCTTCGACGGCGGACAGGATCATGAAGTTGCCGCAAAGCTTGACGAGGTTCGCCGCGCCGGGATCATCGCCGAAATCGCGCACCGACTGGCCCATCGCCTCCAGCAGCGGGCGGGCCGCTTGCTTGGCCGGCGCCGCGCCGGACTGGCAGATCCAGAGCTTCGCCGCCGCCGCGGCCTCCGGACGGCCGAAGACCGGCGCAGCCAGATAGTGGCCGCCATGGTGCGAGTGCAGCTTCGCCAGTTCGCGCGCGGTGTCGGGCGAAATCGTGCTCATCGAGACGTGGGTGCCGGCACCCAGGGCCGCGGCGACGCCGCCATTGCCGGCGACGAGTTCCTTCAACACCTGGTCGTTGCTGACCATGGTGACGACGATGCCGCCGGGCGTTACGGCAGCGGCGGGGCAGTCGGCCGTTCGTGCGCCGGCCAGTTTGAGCGCCGCCAGCTTTTCGGGTGTGCGGTTGTACGCCGCGACATCGAACCCGGCTTTGAGCAGATTCATCGCCATCGGCTCGCCCATGCTGCCGATGCCGACGAATGCGACCGCTTGTCCCATGTCCTTCCTCCCGTTATCGCTGTCAGCGCCGCAAGTCGTCCGCGATATAGGCGCGGACGACTTGCTCGAAGTTCGCGTCCCCCTTGAAGCCCAGGGCCTCGGCTCGCGCCGTGTTCCAGGCGCCAGGCCAGGTGCCGACGATCCGTTCTATCGCCGCGTCGCGCTCCCAATGCACACGCGACGCCACTTCCTTCCCGGCGACGCGACGCAGACTTGCCACCATCTCACCCGCCGTCACGGTGATGCCGGGCAGGTTGACGGCGCGCTGCCGGCCGAGCGCATCGGCGTCCAGATCGAACCCGTGAATCAGGCAATCGATGGCGCAGCGCGGCGACAACAGCCACAGCCGCGTCCCGGGTGCCACCGGACAGACGGCGTCCTCGCCATTCAGGGGTTCGCGGATGATGCCGCTGGCGAATGACGAGGCGGCCTTGTTGGGAAGGCCTGGCCGCACGCTCACCGTCGGCAGGCGCAGTACGCGGCCATCGACAAAGCCGCGGCGGCTGTAGTCGGCGAGCAGCAGTTCGGCGATGGCCTTTTGCGTGCCGTAGGACGAGGCCGGGCGCAACGCCAGGTCGTCCGTTACGACGTCGGGCAGGTCGCCGCCATAGACGGCGACGGAACTGGTGAACACCACGCGCGGCTTGTGTCCACGCCGGCGGCAGAGGTCAAGCAGCAGGCGCGAGGCGTCGAGGTTGATGCGCATGCCGAGCTCGAAGTCGGCCTCGGCCTGGCCGCTGACGACCGCGGCAAGGTGGAAAACGCCCGTCGTCCTGGCGTCGACGAGGCTCGCCATCAGAGTCGAGTCCGCGATGTCGCCGGCTACGGTACGGAGACGCGGGTCGGCGAGACCCCCCGCCGGCGCCACGTCCACCAGCACGATCTCGTCGATATCGGCGCGGACCAGGAGTTGCGCCGCCAGGCGTTTTCCGAGGAAGCCGGCGCCGCCGGTAATCAGTATCTTCATGGCGTCCCCCTCAGGCCAGCGTCTTCCGCCAGCCCAGGCCATCCCCGGTCTTGCCGCGCGGTCGGTATTCGCAGCCGACCCACCCGGCATAGCCGAGTTCGTCGAGCAGGCGGAACAGGTAGCGGTAATTGACCTCGCCGTCGTCGGGTTCGTGGCGCTCGGGCACCGAGGCGATCTGGATGTGGCCGATCTGTTCGCGGTACTTTCGGAAGGTCATGGCGATGTCGCCTTCGACGATCTGCACGTGGTAGAAGTCCATCTGCACCTTGAGGTTGGGCGCCCCCACTTCCTCGCGGATGGCGTGGGCCTCGGCCTGGGTGTTGAGGAAGTAGCCGGGAATGTCGCGGGTATTGATCGGCTCGATCAGCAGGATGCGCCCGGCCTTCTCCAGTTCGGCGGCGGCGTAGCGCAGGTTGTCGACGAACACGGCGCGATGCCGCGCGCGGTCGGCGCCGGCGGGCAGGAGGCCGGCCATGGCGTGGATGCAGGGTGTGCCGAGTGCCGCCGCGTATCGGAGGGCGAGGGCCACGCCGTCGCGGAACGGTCGCTCGCGGCCGGGCAGCGAAGCGATGCCGCGCTCGCCGGCGGCCCAGTCGCCGGGCGGCATGTTGAACAACACGTTGCGCAGTTCGTTCCTGGCGAGCCAGCCGGCAACATCTGCCGGCGCGTAGTCGTAGGGGAAGAGGAATTCGACGGCCGTAAAACCCGCTTTCGCCGCGGCTTCGAAACGCAGCGGGAAGGCGACCTCGTTGAACATCATGGTCAGGTTGGCGGCGAATTTGGGCATGGCGGATCCTTTCAACGATCGAGTTTGAAGGCAGTCTTCAGCTCGTCGATCTGCGCGCGGTTCAACGGCCGGGTCGGCACACCGCGCAGCAGCAGGAACAGCTTGGCGGTTTCTTCGAGTTCCTCGGTCGCATAGACGGCGGCTTCGAGCGTGGTGCCGGAGACCACCGGGCCGTGGTTGGCGAGCAGCACGGCGCTGTGCCTGCCGGCCAGCCCGCGAATGGCCGTGCCAAGCGCCGCATCGCCGGGACGGTGGTATGGGATCAGCGGCAGGCGGCCGATCTTCATCACGTAGTAGGCGGTCAGCGGCGGCAGACAGTCGGCGCAGTCGAGCCCGTCCATGCAAGAGACGGCGGCGGAATGCGTCGAGTGCAGATGCACGATGGCGCCGGCGCCGCTGCGTTCCTCGTACATCGAGCGGTGCAGGAGGGCTTCCTTCGACGGCGCATCGCCGGAGATATGGCGCCCGTCCCAGTCGAGCTTGGCGACGCGCGCCGGATCGAGCCGGCCGATGCAGGCGTTGGTGGGCGTCAGCAGCCAGCCGTCGTCGACGCGCGCGCTGATGTTGCCGCTGCTGCCGGCGGTGAGCCCGCGCTCGAAAATCGAGCGGCCGAATTCGACGATTTCTTCGCGCAGCCTGTTCTCGTTCGTCATGCAAGTTTCTCCCATGCCTTGAGGAAGAAATCGGGCGTGCCGAAGTTGCCGGACTTGAGGGCCAGCGCCAGCGGCTTCTCACCGCCCAGCGCCGCAGTCCAGGGCACGCCGGGATCGATTTCGGGGCCGATGCGCAGCCCCTCGATCCCGAGCGCCTTGACCACCGCGCCGGAGGTCTCGCCGCCGGCGACGATCAACCGGCCGACGCCCATCGCCACCAGCCCGCGGGCGACTGCCGCCAGCGCCTCTTCCACCAGGCTGCCTGCCTTCTCGGCACCCAGCTGGGCCTGCGCCGCCTTGACCGACTCGGGCGTGTCCGTGGCGTAGACGAGCACGGGTTCGGCGCCGACGCGGCTCTTCGCCCACGCCAGCGCTTCGCCCACGACATCGCGGCCGCGCGCGAGATCGAAGGGATCGACGTGGAACGCGGGAAACCGCTTCCGCATCGCCGCCACCTGCCCTTGCGTCGCGGTCGAGCAACTACCCGAGACGACCGCCCGCAAGCCGCCGGCGGCGGGCAGCGCCGCGGCCACCGCGGTATCGGCGAGCAGGCCGGCATGGCGAAAGTTCTGCGGCAGGCCCAGGGCGATGCCGGAACCGGCCGTCACCAGCGGCATGTCGGCGCAGGCGGCGCCGATGGCCATGAGGTCGTCGTTGGACAGCGCGTCGACCACGGCGAAATTCCAGCCCTCCTGGCGCAGCGCCTCGAAGCGGGCATGGATCGCCTGCGTCCCCTGAGCTACGGTGGCGGCCTCGACGAGGCCGACCTTGCCCTTCACCTGCTGCTGGAGCACGCGCACCAGGTTGGCGTCGGTCATCGGCGTCAACGGATGGTGGCGCATGCCCGAATCGGAGAGCAGCGCGTCGCCGACGAACAGGTGGCCCTTGTAGATGGTGCGGCCGTTGGCGGGGAAGGCCGGGCAGGCGATGGTGAAAGACGTGCCCAGCGCCTGCATCAACGCCTCGGCCACCGGGCCGATGTTGCCGCGTGGGGTGGAGTCGAAGGTCGAGCAGTACTTGAAATAGAACTGCCGGCAGCCGGCCTGCCGCAGCCAGTCGAGGGCGGCGAGCGATTCGGCGACGGCCTGACCGACCGGGTTGGTGCGCGACTTCAGGGCGATCACCACGGCATCGATGTCGCCGGGAATCGAGCCTTGCGGCACGCCGATCATCTGCACCGTGCGCATGCGGGCCTTGACCAGCATGCCGGCAAGGTCGGTGCCGCCGGTGAAGTCGTCGGCGATGCAGCCCAGCAGCGGCTTCATGCCCGCTTCCCGGCGGGGAGCTCGATCCCGGGGAAGATCTTTACTACCGCGGAATCGTCCTCGCCGCCGTGTCCTGCGGCGGAAGCCTGCAGGAACATCTGGTGCGCGGTGGAGGCAAGCGGCAACGGGAACACGCTCTTCCTGGCGTAGTCGAGGACGATGCCCAAGTCCTTGACGAAGATGTTCACCGCGGAGAGCGGCGTGTAGTCGCCGGCGAGGATGTGGGGCACACGGTTCTGGAACATCCAGGAACCGCCGGCGCTGTTGCAAATCACCTCGTAGACCTGGTCGGGATTCGCCCCGGCGCGAATGGCCAGGGCCATGGCCTCGCCGGCTGCCGCGATATGCACGCCGGCCAGCAACTGGTTGACCATTTTGGTCACGGAGCCCGGTCCCGGCTCGTCGCCCAGGCGATAGACCTTGCCGGCGATGGCCTTGAGCACGCCCTCGCACCTGGCGAACGCTTCGGGGGCGCCCGAAGCCATGATGGTCATCTCGCCGGATGCCGCCTTGGCGGCGCCGCCCGAGACCGGGCCGTCGATCATCAGCAGGCCCACGCCGGCGAGACGCTTGCCGAGGGCACGCGCGAACTCCGGCGACACCGTCGCGCTGGCGATGACCACGGAACCGGGGGCCAGGCCGGCGGCCGCGCCGTTCTCGCCGAACAACGCCGTTTCGGTCTGGTCGGCGTTGATGACCAGCACGACCACCGCATCGACTTTTTTCGCCAATAGAGCCGGCGAGTCGGCCGCATGACCGCCGGCGGCGGCGAGCTTGTCGACCGCCTCACGCCGTATGTCAAAGGCATGCACCTCGAATCCGCCGCGCAAAAGCGATTGCGCCACTCCCATGCCCATGGCGCCCAGGCCGATCACGCCGACGCTGTGGATATCCTTGCTCATCGCTCCTCCCGGTATTGGAGTCCGTCCGATCGTTTGCCCTGCAACAGGCCGCGAGCCAGTTCGCCGCCCTCGCCCTGCCAGAAGTCCCTGTCGGCGGCGCTCACCCGGCGCACCGCGTGTTCCATGTGCGCTGCGGCCGCCTTGCGCGCCCGCGCCGCGTCGCCCGCGGCGATGGCGTCCACGATTCTTTCGTGCTCGACCTTCACCTGCCGCGCGAAGTCGGCCCGGCGCGCCTCGTTGGCACGGGTGACGCGCACCGCCTGGCGAATCTGTTCGGCATAGCCCTCGACGAGCTGCACCCAGTAGGGGTTGCCCGTGGCGCGGGCGATGGCGTGATGGAAGCGCACGTCCTCCTCGACGCCATCGGAACCCTCCGCCGAGGCCCGGGCGATAGCGTCAAGCGCCTTGCGGATGTCGGTCAGGTGATCTTCCGAGCGGCGCGCGGCGGCGTGCGCCGCCGTCGCGGCCTCGATGCCGCGTCGCACTTCGATGACGTTGAGCAGGGAAGCCACCGACTGCAGTGTCAGCGCGTCGGCCGGCGGCGAAGGGTTTTTTGCGGCGCCGAGCACAAAAGCGCCGATGCCGTGGCGTGTGGCGATCGCGCCCTCGGTACGAAGACTCGCCATCGCCTCACGGATCACCGTACGGCTGACCCCGAAATGCTTGGCGAGCGCATCCTCCGAGGGCAGGCGCGCTCCCGCCGCCAGTTCGCCTTCGCGGATCTTCCCGAGCAGCGTCTCGGCGACGCGCGCCGAAAGACGGGTGGAGCCGCCGGCTTCGGGCGTGAAATGAAACGACGGGTTCCTGCTCATGCGTTCCTGCTCACGGGTTGTTGCAAACGGGTTGACTTACGAAAGATGTATGGTCATCATACAATTACAATTATGATACAACCGTGCAGTAACGATTGCAATGCCGCCGGGAGCGCAATAAAGCAGGCTGGAAGAGAGGCGATCCATGGCATCGGTTGTGATCCGGGACGTGGTCAAACGCTTCGGGGATACCACCATCCTGCACGGCGTTTCGGTCGACATCGAAGACGGTGAATTCGCGGTGTTGGTCGGTCCCAGCGGCTGCGGCAAAACCACTCTGCTGCGTATGATCGCGGGCCTCGAGGAGATCAACGGCGGCAGCATCGCCATCGGTGGCCGCGAAATCAACATCGTGCCGCCCAAAGAGCGCGACATCGCCATGGTGTTCCAGAACTATGCGCTCTATCCGCACATGACCGTGTTCGACAACATGGCCTTCAGCCTCAAGCTGGCGAAGGTGCCGCGTGGCGAGATGGGGAAGAAGGTTGCCCGCGCGGCCGAAATCCTCGGCCTGCAGGCGCTGCTCGACCGCTACCCGCGACAGCTTTCCGGCGGACAGCGCCAGCGCGTGGCGATGGGTCGCGCCATCGTGCGAAATCCGCAGGTAGTTCTGTTCGACGAACCCCTGTCCCACCTCGATTCCAAATTT
>CAZWFC010000124.1:0-8560 GCA_964632965.1 uncultured Rhodocyclaceae bacterium | reverse complement strand
ACCAGCCGGAAGGTGCCGATGTGCGGCTTGCTGACGTAGAGGATTTCCGCCGGCGCGCCGGCCTTGACGAATTCGGTCAGCACCTTGCGCCCGCGGTGCTGCGGGTCCTTGATCTGGCTATAAAGCTTGCCGTCGGAAAAGGTGCCGGCGCCGCCTTCGCCGAACTGGACGTTGGATTCGGGATCGAGCTTGCCCTGGCGCCAGAGGCCGAAGGTGTCCTTGGTGCGCTCGCGCACGGCCTTGCCGCGTTCGAGGATGATCGGCCGGAAGCCCATCTGCGCCAGGATCAGGCCGGCGAACAGGCCGCAGGGGCCGGTGCCGATCACCACCGGCCGCCGGCGCGGCCCGCCCGGCGCCGCTTGCGCGACGAAACGGTAGGCCGTATCCGGCGTCGGCCCGACATGGCGGTCGCCGGCAAGACGCTTGAGCACCGCCGCCTCGTCCGCGAGCTCGATGTCCAGCGTGTAGATCAGCATGATCGCCGACGCCTTGCGCGCATCGTAGCTGCGCCGGAAGATCGTGTAGCCGACCAGTTCCTCGGCGGCGATGCCCAGGCGCCTGAGAAGCGCGGCGCGGATCTCGTCGGCGGGATGGTCGAGCGGAAGCTTGAGTTCGGTCAGGCGCATGGAGCGGTCGGGCGGGCGTGGCGGAGCGGCTATTCTAGCGTCCCCGGTCATGCGAATACCGCAGCGCAGCAGCGACGCCGATGCCCCCAAAGTCCGTTATCGGCAAGCGGGCATCGGTCCTATAATGAATCCGCCATTCCACGAACCCGACCAGCTCATCCGTGAAGACCGCTCCGCCTGTCTCGATGCCCGGGAATCACCGCCGCAAGTATGCCGTCCTGCTTGCCGGCTGGAGCATATTGGTCGCGGCATCGCTGGCCTACAACCTGCGCCGCGTCGCCGACAACACGCTGCAGACGGCCACCGTCGCCGCCCGCGCCAACGTCAACAAGGACATCAGCTTCCGCAAATGGGCGGCCTCCCACGGCGGCGTCTACGTCCCGCCGACCGAGCGCACCCCGCCCAACCCCTATCTCGCCATTCCCGACCGCGACGTCGTCACCACCAAGGGCAAGGCGCTGACCCTGATGAACCCGGCCTACGTCCTGCGTGAGATGCAGAACAACTTCGGCGACGACTACGGCACCCGCAGCCGCATCACCAGCCTGAAGCCGCTCAACCCGAGGAACGCGCCCGACCCTTGGGAAACCAAGGCCTTGCAGGGTTTCGAGCAGGGTCGGAAGGAACTGCTGGAAATCCAGCAGATCGACGGCCAGCCCTATCTGCGCCTGATGCTGCCCTTCGTCACCGAACGCGACTGCCTGAAATGCCACGCCCACCAGGGCTACAAGTCGGGCGACATCCGCGGCGGCATCGGGACCTCGGTTTCCCTGACGACCTATCTCGCCGACGAGCGGCAGCGCAACGCCGAACTGGCGCTGTCCCACGGCTTCATCTGGCTGATCGGCCTGGCGGGGCTGGGATTCGCCTATCGGCGCGAGAGTTTCCTCGACGCCGAGCGCAAGAAAACGGAAGTTGCCCTGCGCGACAGCGAAGAGCGTTTCCGCACCCTGGCCGCCGTCGCCCCGGTGGGGATATTCCGCACCGATGCCAAGGGCGACTGCCAATACGTCAACCCGCGGTGGTGCGAAATCACCGGTCTGTCGCTCGAAGCCAGCAAAGGACAAGGCTGGGCGCAAGCCATACATCCGGACGACCGCAAGCGGGTGTTTACGGAGTGGTACCGCGCGGCCGAGTCGAAACAGCCGTTCCGCCTCGAATACCGGATGATGGCCCCGGACGGCCACACAACCTGGGTGATCGGCCAGTCCCGGCCCGAAATAACGGCGGACGGCCTCATCATCGGCCACGTCGGCACCATCGCCGACATCACCGAAATCAAGCAGGCCCAGGAAGAGATCCACCAGCTCAACGCCAGCCTCGAAGCGCGGGTGACCGACCGCACCGCCCAGCTCGAAGCGGCCAATGCCGACCTGGAAAGCTTCAGCTACTCGGTCTCCCACGACCTGCGCGCCCCCTTGCGCGCCATCGACGGCTTCGCCGCCATCCTGCGCGAGGACTACGCGCCGCGGCTCGACGCCGAAGGCCAGCGCCTCTTCCAGGTGGTCAGCAAGAACGCGCAAAAGATGGGACAGCTGATCGACGACGTCCTGGCCTTCTCGCGCGCCGGCCGCAACGAATTGCAGGTCACGCGGCTGGACATGAACGCCCTGGTGCGCAACGTCTGGCAGGAGCTCGAATCGCAGCGACAGGGACGCGCCGTCGAACTGCGCCTGGCCGACCTGCCCACCGCCTGCGGCGACCCCGTCGCGGTCCGCCAGATCTGGCAGAACCTGCTCGGCAATGCCGTGAAGTTCACGCGTGAGCGCACGCCGGCCGTGATCGAGGTCGGCGGCGAAGCCGGTGCGACGGAAAACGTCTATTACGTCAAGGACAACGGCGCCGGCTTCGATCCTGCCTATGTCGCCAAGCTGTTCAACATGTTCCAGCGCCTGCACGGCGCGGCGGAATTCGAAGGCACCGGCGTCGGCCTGGCCATCGTCAAACGCTACATCGTCAAGCACGGCGGCCGGGTGTGGGCGGACGGACAGCCCGGCGCAGGCGCCACCTTCTGGTTCAGCCTGCCATCCACCTGCGAGCTTGCGCCGCCGCCCGCAGCGGAATGAGCCCCGCAGCCGCGCGCATATAACTTCGCGGCATACCCTGAGCAGTAACGGTTCGTTTGGTTTTCGGCGGCGGCCGGTTACAGTCGGCG
Source organism: uncultured Rhodocyclaceae bacterium (assembly GCA_964632965.1). Classification (GTDB taxonomy): domain Bacteria; phylum Pseudomonadota; class Gammaproteobacteria; order Burkholderiales; family Rhodocyclaceae; genus Nitricoxidireducens. Next base: position 5,779 of record CAZWFC010000124.1, on the reverse strand, counting down.
CTCTCCATCGAACAGCGAGGTGCCGCCATGAGCCTGAGTCCCGCCCGCCGCCCGGCGCCGCTCGCCGCGGCCGACATCCTGATCGTTCCCGGCCGCGGCGGCAGCGGCCCGGATCACTGGCAGTCCTGCTTCGAGCGGCAGCACGCCAACGCGCGCCGCGTCGAACAGGAACACTGGGACGAACCCGACCTCGACCGCTGGGCGCAACGCATCGCCGCCGCCAGCCGCACCGCCACGCGGCCGGTGCTGGCCGTCGCCCACAGCTTCGGCTGCCTGGCGCTGGTGCATGCGGCCGCGGCCCACGGCGCGGCCATCGCCGCCGCCCTGCTGGTCGCCCCCGCCGACCCGGAACGCTTCGGCATCGCGCTGCCGCTCGTGCAGCGCCGGCTCGACGCCGCCTCGCTGCTGATCGCCAGCAGCAACGACCCGTGGCTGCGCGCCTGGCAGGCGCTGGACCTGGCCGACCGCTGGGGCAGCCGCTACCTGAATCTCGGCCGCGTCGGCCACATCAACGTCGCCTCGGGCTTCGGCGTCTGGCCGGCCTGCGACCAGTTCGCCGCGATCGTGTGGCGCGAAGCGCAGGGCGATCCGGACAACCGCTCCGAATTTCCAATCCCGGCGGCGCAGAAAGCGCCCTGGCCGAGCCGGGCATCCGCCGCGTAGGATTTGATGAGTCATCGCGGGCGACAAGAACGCCGCCGCCGATTTATTTTCGCAATTGCCCTCAAGTTCCCCGTCAAGCCGTCGTAATCCTTCCACGTAAGGGTGTAATTCCGCCCCGGTGCAGGATAGGATTCGAAAAATGAGCATACAAGCGACTTCCGGAATGCCGGCCAAGACCACGCCAACCCCGGTGCAGCCGGGGCAAGCGGGCGGCCCGTCCGTGCCTGCGTTGCCTGCCGCTCCCGCACAGCCGGTTCGCAACGCGCCCAAGGCCGCCGGCTCGCCCCCGGCGCAGCGGCAACCCAGCAACGAAGAACTGACGCAGGCCATCGCCGCCTTGCAGCGCCGCTTCAGCGCCACGGCGCCCGATCTCGAATTCACCGTCGACCAGGACAGCGGCCGTTCGATCATCAAGGTGACCGATCCGGCCACCCACGAGGTGATCCGGCAGATACCCACCGAGGTGGCACTGAAGCTCAGCAAGGAAATCGGCCGCGTGCAGGGCCTGCTGCTCGACCGCAAGGCCTGAGCCATCCTGGCCCGGCGGCGGGCGATATAATCGCCGCGCCGCCTCCCGACCATTCACGGATGGACACGGAGCTTCATCCGCCGCAACGCCGCGTCCGCCACCATGACCACCCAGAAACCCCTGCGTCTCGCCATCAACGGCTTCGGCCGCATCGGCCGCTGCTTCCTGCGCGCCCTGCATGAATCCGCCCTGCCCGGCAAGCCGCAGGTCGTCGCCATCAACGAGCCGGCCGACCTGGAGAGCATCGCCTACCTGACGCGCTTCGACTCCACCCACGGCCGCTTTCCGGGCCGGGTGGACGTCGGTGCCGGGCGCATCGAGATCGACGGCCGGGCCATCGCGGTGACGCATGCGACGACGCCGGAAGAAGTGGATTGGCGCGGCCTCGGTATCGACATGCTGGTCGAGTGTTCCGGCCAATACACGCGCCGCGACGAACTGGAGCGCTTCCTCGCCGCCGGCTGCCCGCGCCTGCTGCTGTCCCATCCCGGACACAGCGCTGCGGACGTCGACGCCACGGTGGTGTTCGGCTTCAACCAGCAGCATGTCACGGGCAGCGAACGCATCGTTTCCAACGCCTCCTGCACCACCAATGCCATCGTCCCGGTGCTGGACCTGCTGCAGCGGACCTGCGGCATCGAGCACGCGATGCTGACCTCGCTGCATTCGCTGATGAACGACCAGCCGATACTCGACGGCTTCCATCACACCGAACTGCACCGCACGCGCGCCGCCATGCAGTCGATCATCCCGGTGGCCACCGGCCTGACGCGCGGCGTCGAGCGGCTGCTGCCCGCGCTGGCCGGCCGCATCCAGGCCAAGGCCATCCGCGTGCCCATCCTCAACGTCTCCGCCATCGACCTGGTCGTCACGTTGGGCCGGGACGTCAGCGCCGCCGAGGTCAACTCGCTGATGCGCGCCGCCGCCGCGCACGCGCTGCCCGGCCTGCTCGCCTACTCCGACGACCCCCACGCCTCCATCGACTTCAACCACAACATCCATTCGGCCATCGTCGACGGCAGCCAGACGCGCACCAGCGGGCCGCGGCTGCTGAACCTGCTGGTGTGGTTCGACAACGAGTGGGGCTACGCCAACCGGCTGCTCGACGTCGCCGCGCACTGGCAGAGTCGCAGCAACGCGGCCTGAGTTCGGCGGCTGTCCGGAGCGCCGGATGCGGTCGCTCCCTTAAAATGGAACTCAGTTGAACTGAACATATCAGATGATTTCGCCCACTCGCGGCCGATGCGCGCAGCGTACCCCGCGAAGTTCTTCTGAGATCCGGGGTGAAGCCAAAACAGCACCTACGCAAATTGACAGATGTAAGTGACTGGATTCAAGTTGCAGTGTTTTTCTGGCGAGCCCGGAAGATCAAAGAGTCTCGGTTCGCGTCGGAAGTCGAATAGCCGATAGATGTGAAAACCGTCCTCATATGCCTTGGCAAATCGAAGCTCTCCCCTGCTGATGAAAAAGGGAGTCTCTTTTCCAAAAGCCGTTGTCTTTACTTCTATGAAGCGCTCACGGCCAGTGACATCGAACGACAGGATGTCGTACCCAGACCCATCACCTCTGGTCTTGGAGACATGCTCGACACGATCTGCCAAGTCCTTCTTCCCAGATGAGTAGAGTCGGTGATGTTCAAAATTGAGAGCAAACTCTTCTCCAGCCAATCCCAGTGAGGCATTGCGAGCTTCTCTGGCCAGATAGTCTCGCTTCTGCGGAACGGCTCCGTATGTTCCAGCAGCGTCGGGTTCACGTGCTACATGATTGAACTTTGGCGGATCAACCAGCAAGCTGGAGTAGTCGGACAACAGCGGCGATACGGCCGGTACTGTGCAAGCAGCGTCAACTGCCCGCTCAAGAAGAGAATCGGCCTTTAATCTTTCGTCGATCACATCTCTCAGCAATGCCTGATAGTTGCCGAGTGGCTTGTAGCCCGATATGTATGGAACGCCATACTCGATAAGTATGGCGCTGATGTTCTGGTGCTTTCTCTCGACTGCTGCATCAGTTCGGCTATTGAGTCTTTGCAGCAGCAGCTTGCGATGAGCCGATTTGTTATACGACTGACCTGACAACTCCAACATCAGCATGTGGAAATAGTCAGCGACGGTGGCTTCTGCCTCCTGCCTATCCCACACCATTTGCGCCCCTATATCGATCGCAGAACACGGAACCCGTAGACCCGTCGCGGAAAAATTCACTCATACCAGACACCCCGACCTGCTCCATGCGGCGTAAGGTGTCCGCGCTTCACCAAGGCCCGGAAATGCTGCTTGAGCGTATTGCGATTGCCGCCGGTCAGCCGCATCGCATCCCCCATCGTCACGCGTCCGTGCTCCCTCGCGAACTCGACGATCTGCAACGAGAGTTCGGGCAATGCGGCCAGCACGATTTTTTCGCGCTCCACCTTGCGATTCAGGCGTCGTACCTGCTCGGCCAGCGCACGCAGGAAGAACACCAGCCAGGGCTGCCAGTCCGGAGATTCGGTCCGGATCGTCCCTTGCGTCTGCCGCAGCGCGAGGTAGTAGGCTTCCTTGCTCTGCTCGATCACGCTTTCGAGCGAGCTGTAGGGCACGTAGGCATAGCCTGCGTGCAGCAGCAGCAAGGTAGTCAGCACCCGGCTCAGGCGGCCGTTGCCGTCCTGAAAGGGGTGTATCTCCAGAAAGACCACGACCCAGATGCCGATGAGCAGCAGCGGGTGGAGCCGCGCGGCAGCACGCTCGTCGTTGAACCACGTGACCAGTTCGGTCATCAGGCGCGGCGTATCGAAGGGCGTCGCGGTTTCGAACACCACGCCCAACGGTTTGCCATCCTCGTCGAAGGCGACCACGCTGTTAGTTGAGGTCTTGTAGTTGCCCCGATGCCGGGCGTCTTTCTCGCTGTAGGTCAGCAGATCGCGGTGCAGTTGCTTGATGTGATTCTCGGTCAGCGCGATGTCCTGCCAGGACGAGAACACCAGTTCCATGACCTCGGCGTAGCCCGCCACCTCCTGTTCGTCGCGGGTCGTGAAGGACTCGATTTTCAGATTGGACAGCAGACGCTCGACCTCCCGGTCCGACAGCCTGCTGCCCTCGATGCGGGTGGAAGAGCCGATGCTCTCGATGGTGGCAACGCGGCGCAATGCCGAGAGCCGGTCCGGCGCCAGGGTGCCGAGCGCGCGCCAAGCCCCCTTGAACTCATCGATGCCCGCGATGAGACTCAGAATCTCGGGGGTTATCTGGACGGCATTGGATCGGATCATGGACGCCAATACTACAACCATTTACACCCATTTTACCAAGGCATCTGTTATGAGTGATTGGCGCATTGATCAACCCATTTACACCCACTTTTGCTGGTATGTAGCACAGGGGGCAGGATTTCAATCCAGATAATTCGAATTGCCCACGGGTGATCACAACCATCCGGCGGTCACTCCGGCGCAAGGGGACCAGCAAGGGCGGGAGCGTATGGGGCCGGCGCTCCGTATCGCGAACCCGGCAGACAACGACTCTGAGCAATACGTGGAGCAATCGGCAACTCCATGCGCAACGACGCGCCAAGCTGTCCGATAATCGCAGCATCCGTCGACGGAGTCAGACGATGTGCCAGCTGCTCGGGATGAACTGCAATGTCCCTACCGATATCTGCTTTTCCTTCACCGGCTTCCAGGCGCGCGGCGGGGCCACCGACGTGCATCGCGACGGCTGGGGCATCGCCTTCTTCGAGGGCCGCGGCGTGCGCGTCTTTCTCGACCCGCGGCCGTCGTGCGAATCGCCGGTGGCCGAATTGGTCCGCCATTACCCGATCCGGTCGCTGAACGTCATCGCGCATATCCGCAAGGCGACGCAGGGCGCGGTGGGGCTGGAAAACACGCATCCGTTCATGCGCGAACTGTGGGGCCGCTACTGGATCTTCGCGCACAACGGCAACCTCAAGGATTACGCGCCGGACCTCGACGGCAGCTTCCTGCCGGTGGGGCAGACCGACAGCGAGCGCGCCTTCTGCCACCTGTTGCAGACGCTGCGCCGGCGCTTCCCCGCTGCGCCGCCCGAACGCGAGGCGCTGCGCGCGGCGCTGGAGGAATTCGCGGCGCAGATACGGCCGCTCGGCCCGTTCAACTTCCTGCTCTCGAACGGCGACTGCCTGTTCGCCCACCGCTCCACCGAACTGCACTACATCGTGCGCCAGGCGCCCTTCGCCGTGGCCCACCTGAAGGACCAGGACGTGGCCATCGACTTCAACGAGGTGACGACGCCCGACGACCGCGTGGTGCTGGTCGCCACGCTGCCGCTCACCGACAACGAAACCTGGACGCCGCTGCCGCCGGACCGGGTGGCGATGTTCGCCGACGGCGTGTATCACGCCGGCTGATCGCCACCGCCGTTTCACGGCTCAGTAACGCGCGAAGTCCCCTTCGCCGCCGGCAGCGGCCATGCGGGCGGCCGGGGCCCGCGCAACCGGAGCGCGCGCGGCCGCCGCGCCCTCGGCTATCGTGAAGAAGGCCATCAACTCCTGCAACTGGCCGGCCTGACCGCCCATCTCTTCGGCGGTGGCCGCCAGTTGCTCGGAGGCGGAGGCGTTCTGCTGCGTCGCCTTGTTCAACTG
>CAZWFC010000123.1:0-8747 GCA_964632965.1 uncultured Rhodocyclaceae bacterium | reverse complement strand
AAGGGCACGCCGGCGTCGCGCTCGTCGGCTACACCAACGCCGGCAAATCCACCCTGATGCGCGCGCTGACCGGCAGCGAAGTGCTGGTCGAGAACAAGCTCTTCGCCACGCTCGACACCACGGTGCGCGCCCTCCATCCCGAGAGCGTGCCGCGCGTGCTCGTCAGCGACACCGTCGGCTTCATCAAGAACCTGCCGCACGGGCTCGTCGCCTCGTTCAAGTCGACGCTCGACGAGGCGCTCGACGCCTCGCTGCTGCTCCACGTCATCGACGCCAGCGATCCCGGCTACGAGCGTCAGCGCGAGGTCACCGACACCGTGCTGGCCGAGATCGGCGCCGAAGCCGTGCCGCGCCTGCGCGTCTTCAACAAGATCGACCACGTCGGCGACGCGGCGGCGCAGGCCGAACGCGCCGCGGCGCTGCGCGCGCAGTATCCCGACTGCATCGTCATGAGCGCGCGGCGCGGCGACGACGTCGCGCAGCTGCGCGCGGCGATAGTGGCGTTCTTCCAGAAGGACCGCGTCGACGCCGAACTGTTCCTGCCCTGGTCGGCGCAGCAGCTGCGCGGGGAAATTTACGCGCGCTGCGAAGTGCTGGAGGAGCGCGCCGACGGCGACGGTGCCTTTTTCCGCGTCCGCGGCGAGAGCGCGGCCGTGACGAGCCTGCAGGAGCGACTCGCGCAGGCTTCCCCCGACCGGTAATGCCCCGATTCATCCAGCAAGAAGAAAGGATCCCGCCATGCTCAAGACCAAAGCCTACGCCGCCCAAAGCGCCACGAGTCCCCTGGCTCCGTTCGACATACAGCGCCGTCTCCCCGGCGCCGACGACGTGCAGATCGAAATCCTCCATTGCGGCGTCTGCCATTCCGACCTGCATACGGCCCGCAACGAGTGGCGCAATACGCTGTATCCGTCCGTCCCCGGCCACGAGATCGTCGGCCGGGTCGTCGCCGTGGGCGACAGGGTGCAGAACTTCAAGGTGGGCGACCTGGCCGGCGTCGGCTGCCTGGTCGACAGCTGCGGCCATTGCGCCTCCTGCGCCGAAGGCGAAGAGCAGTATTGCGAGAACGGCTTCACCGGCACCTACAACGGCCCGCTGTCCGGCGGCGAGAACACCTACGGCGGCTATTCGCAGACCATCGTCGTCAAGGAGTCCTTCGTCCTGCGCATCCGGCACGACGCGAAGGATCTGGCGAGCGTGGCCCCGCTGCTCTGTGCCGGCATCACCACCTACTCGCCGCTGCGCCATTGGGGTGCCGGACCGGGCAAGAAAGTGGGGATCGTCGGGCTCGGCGGACTCGGCCACATGGGCGTCAAGATCGCCCATGCCATGGGCGCCCATGTGACGCTGTTCACCACCTCGGCCGGCAAGGTCGCGGACGGCAAGCGGCTCGGCGCCGACGCGGTGTGCATTTCCACCGACGCCGGGCAGATGGCCGGCCAGGCGAACCGCTTCGACCTGATCCTGAACACCGTCGCCGCGCCCCACAACCTGGACGCCTACCTGCAACTCCTCAAGCGCGACGGCACGATGACGCTGGTCGGTGCGCCCGCGGAGTCCCACCCATCGCCGAATGTCTTCAACCTGATCCTCAAGCGCCGCCAGCTGGCGGGCTCGCTGATCGGCGGGATACGCGAAACGCAGGAGATGCTGGATTTCTGCGCCCGTCACGCCATCGTTTCGGACATCGAGACGATAGCGATGGACTACATCAACACGGCCTACGAGCGGATGCTGAAAAGCGATGTCAAGTACCGCTTCGTGATCGACATGGCAAGCCTGAAATAGCGACGAAGTTGCGCGACGCCACGCACTGCGCTTGCCCGGACGCAATGGCGAGGCGATCCGCCGGGGGGGGGGCCGCCAACCGGCCGCCGGATGCGCTTGTAGCGCCAATCGGGTGCTCGTCCGCCTGACTTAGGAATACCTGCCCAGGAATGGGAAATCCGCGCACCGATTCCCGATAGAGAGAAGATGGTCCGCGAAACGACGAGCAAGCGCCCCGCCTCGATCCGGAAACGCCTGAAAACACGGCTCTCTCCAGCGCCCTGACCGCCGCGGACCGAAGGCGCGATTATTGCGTCGGGACAGCATGGCGTCCCTGGCAGGTCAGCTTCCTTGAAGAAAATCGTTCCGGCGGACATCGTTCTGGGAATGCCGCTGCCTTTTTCCATATTCGACGAGAACGGGCGTCTGCTTCTCCGCCACGGCATGGTGGTCGCCATGCCGGACCAGGTCGACCGCCTGGTCTTGCGCGGCGCGCTGCGGGACGGGGCCGCGGTGCGGGCCGAACCCGGCACGGCGGCGCACCCGCGGCCGACCCCGCCGCCGCCGGACTACCCGTCCCCCTTCGAACATCTCGGCGGACTGATACTCAACCTGAAGCACGTGATCGGCACGGCGCTCAAGAACCCGGAACAGATCGACGTCGCGGCGCGCGTCGGCAAGATCGCCCTGGCCGTTCAGGGCATCTGCAGGGAAGACGTCGACAGCGCCCTCGCCGCCCCCTGTCTCGACTTCCAGAATCCCTACATCGTCGTGCACCAGATGATGGGCGCCGTGCTGACCGAACTCGTCGCGCGCCGCAAGGAGGTGCCGCAGGAGCAGCGGCTGTCGATGGTGTGCGCCGCGCTGACGCGGGACCTCGGACAGATTCCGCTCCAGGCCGAACTCGACAACCACATCGGCCCCTTGCCGGAGGATTTGCGCGCACGCATGATCCAGCATCCGCAACGGGGGGCCGAGCTGCTGGCGCGCGCCGGCATCGCGGACACGATCTGGCTCGATGCCGTGCGCGGCCACCACGAGCGCCTGAACGGCAGCGGCTATCCCGCCGGACTGAAGGCGGAGGAGATTTCGCCGGGCGCCAGGATACTGGCGGTGGCGGACATCTACAGCGCGATGGAGAAGGCGCGCCCCTACCGCAACAAGGCCCATTTCCCCCAGAACGCCCTGAAGGAAATCTATCTGAAGAAGGATGCCGAGATCGACGGCGAAATGGCGCATATCCTGATCAACCAGATCGGGCTGCTGCCGCCCGGCACGATCGTCAAACTCAAGTGCGGCGAGATTGCGGTCGTCAAGAGTCCCACCGTGAAGGCCGAAGGCGCCACCGTGTACAGCATCTACGGCAAGGCCGGCGCCGTCCTGTCGGAGCCGGTGCTGCGCGAAACCGCCACGCCGGGCTACGAGATCACGGGCCTGCTGCCGTATGCGGAATGCCGCTCCGCGTCCTTCGTCATCAAACGTGTCTGGGCGAAATGAAAAATCCGCATTGCCGCCGCCGGCGCAAATCCGGCTATTTCCTGCCAATATCCACCCGACTGGAATCAGGGGAACCGCTATGAAAATCAATCTGCCGATCACCGGACAGGAAAGGCTGTTCCCTGCCGACATGACCCTGGTGTCGAAGACCGACACCAGGGGCATCATCACCTTCGCCAACCGCGATTTCGTCGAGGTCTGCGGCTTCTCGGAACAGGAACTCGTCGGCGCCAACCACAACATCATCCGCCACCCGGACATGCCGCCGGTCGCCTTCGACGTCATGTGGAAGACCCTGAAGCGCGGCCTGCCCTGGCACGGGATCGTCAAGAACCGCTGCAAGAACGGCGATCACTACTGGGTCGATGCCAAGGTGGTGCCGATCCAGAAGAACGGCCGCATCATCGGCTACATGTCGGTGCGCACCTGCCCGTCGCGCGCCGACGTCGCCAGTGCAGACGCCGCCTATGCGCTCGCCGCGACGGCGCCGGAAACGATCAAGGAGGCCGCCGTCGCCGGCTGGAAGAAGCACCTGTCGATCAGGAACGGCATCCCCGCCTGGATACTCTTCGTCGCCCTGATGATGGTCACCGGCGGCATCCTCGGCATCGGCGGCCTGAACATGTCCAACACGGCGATACAGACTCTGTACGACGCGGAGATGGGTCCCGTGCAGGCCATCGGCCGCATCAACTTCCTGATGGCCGACAACCGCGCCCAGGTGGCGCTGGCCCTGCACCACAGCCCGGCCGCCCACCCCGATGTCGAGCACGACCATCCGATGGTCGAGCACATGCAGACCCTGGTGAAAAACAAGGAAGAGATCGACCGGCTCTGGGAACCCTATGTGGCCGGGATCAGCGACGCGACCGAGAAGAGCCTCGCCGACCAGTACTGGCAGGCGCGAAACCGCTATGTGCAGGAAGGACTGCTGCAAGCCCGGCAAGCGCTGCAGGCGGCCGACTATGCGCAGGCCGAGCAAATCCTGCTGACCCGGGTCAACCCGCTTTACGACAAGGCCAACGCCAGCGTGTCGTTGTTGCTGCAGCACCTGTCCGACCGGGGCCGAGCACGCTTCACCGGCCTCACGTCGCAGAACCAGACCATCGCCACGGTCGCCATCGCCGGCATCGTCCTGGGCTGCCTGGCGCTGGTCGTCGCCGGCATGTTCTTCTTCCGCGTCACCGTCATGCCCTTGCAGAAGGCCGTGCTGGCGCTCGAAGACATCGCCGAGGGCAACCTGTCCGGCGCCGTCGATTCCGGTGGCTACGGCGAACCGGGACGCGTCATGGCGGCGGTCACGGTGATGCAGATGCATCTGAAAGTCATGATGCACGAGATACGGCAATCCTCGGACTCCATCCACCAGCAGTGCCACCACCTCAACCGGACCATGATGAACCTGGCCGAGCACTCCGACGAACAGCACGACCGGGTCTATCAGGCGCTGGACGCCATCGTCGAGTCCTGCGGCGGGCTGAAGGCCATGGCGGCGGATGCGGAATCACTGATGCAGGCAGTGACCGAAACCCCTGCCGACGGCACCGCCGACACGGCGACGCCCGCCGCGCAGGTCGCGGCGCTCGAACCGATGCCGGCGGAGCTACTGGCGATCTTCGGCGAAAGCCCGGCGCCGGCGGCGGTCAGCCCGGAAAGCCCGTCGCCGGCAGCGCCGGCGCCTGAACCGGGCGTCGTGCCGGCCAGCGGCGGCGAACTGGCGCGTCGGGTGCGGGAAGTCGCCAGCGCGGCCCGGGTTCAGGCGTTTGCGGTCGACGACGTGGCCGTGCAACTGAATCAGATCGCCAGCCTGACCGTGCAGAACCGCGAGGATGTCCAAGGCGCATGGGCGGCGTCGCAGCAGCTCGAAAAGACGGCCGTCGAACTGGAAAACCTGGTCAAGTACTTCGAGTAGATGGGGTCCGGCGTCTATTTCAGGATAAGTAAATTCAAACTTCCGCCGGCTGCCTTGCCACGATAATTTCCCTCCCTTGATTCTTGACCGACCGCGGATATGCGGCGGCTTCCGCGGCGGAGCGGCATAGATGCGGTTTTCGGGTTTTCTGTCGTTCCTGTTTACGGGCGAACCGTTCTCCAAGCAGGAGTTGAGCGACGTCCGCGGCGAAATCAAATTCACCGAGGCCATCGACGCACACCTGGCCTGGAAGCAGCGCCTGGTCGACGCTTTGACCGGGCCGGCGACACACCCGCCCAGCGCCGCCGATGTCGGCACGGACACCGCCTGCACGCTGGGCCAATGGATACACGGCACGGGTCAGCAACGCTACGGCGACCTGTCCTCGTTCGCCGCGCTGCGTCGGCAGCATGCCCACTTCCACGACCTCGCCCGCCAAATCGTCGAACTGGCGCGCGCCAACGATCTGGACGGCGCCAGGCGCCTGATGGACGGCGAATTCCATCAGACCAGCCTCGACATCATCGCGCGGATCCGGCGCCTGTCCGCGCTGTTCGGCTCCTGACGCGGACGCCGGCGGCCAAGGCCGGTTGCGGTGCCGGCGCCTCCCGGCCCTACTTCTTGACGATGCTGGCCTCTTCGATCAGCAGCGGATAGGAATAGCCGGCGCCGAAATCGCGATTCACCACCACCACGCCGGTGATTGTCACCTGGTCGCCGACGCTGGCGGTCTGCTTGCTGGTGACGACCAGGTTGTTGCTGGCGGCGTCGCCCGTGCCGTCCTGCACATGGACGAAATTGCGCCCCATGATGCCGTTGTTGACCTTGACCACCTTGCCCTGCGCACTGATCGTCTGGCCGGCCAGGGCCGCCTTGTTCTGGTTCAGGGCGGCGACGGTCTGCACCTTGGCGTCGGCCGCGGATGCGCCGAACGAAGCCAGCCCCAAGGCGGCGACAAGGCCGGCGAAGGCGATGGACAGAATCTTCATGAATAACTCCTGTGGCTGATCGAGGGTTGGAAGCGACTGCCGGCAGTATAAGCGTCACCGCGACATCGAACGAGCTGGCCGCGATGCACATGCGGCATCGCCGAGACCTCACTTCGCATTTCTCTCGCGCACAATCGGCGGCACGAACTTGACGGAAAACTTCCAGCCCTCCGGCGTGGCCTTGACGATCAGGGCTTTCGAATTGGCGCCCTCTTCGAACGCCGGCGCGGCGCCGGCCAGTTCGATCGCGCCTATGCCCTTGATGACGCAGGCGCCGGGTATCGTGACGAAGGCCGCTTCGGCGGCCACGAGGACGAACTGGCCTTCCTTGGACTCGGAACACGACAGGCCTTTCGGCACCGCGGCCGGATCGTTCCGCCAGGCCTGGCGCAGGGCTTCGAGCCCTTGCAACAGTTCCTCGGTGGTCTTGACGGCGAGTGCGACTTCACGGGATTTCACATGGCTCATGGGTGCCTCCGCGGTGGGTGGCTCCATTTAACCATCGTTCGCGCCGCCGCTCCTAGATGCGCGTCAGGCAGAGTCCGAGTTCGTGCCGGCCGTTCGGGTGCGTGGCCTGGACATACGGCGGCTTCGGCCACTGCCACTGCGCGCCCGGCAACAGGGCGCGCATGGCGTTGATGTCGCAGTGGTAGGGGGGGCCTTCGATGCGCCCTTCGGCAATGGCCGCCGGACGCGGCACCTGCATGAACAGCGCCCAGAGCTTTCCGCCGGGTTTGAGCCAGCGGACCAGTTGCTGTCCATAGGCGATCCAGTGGTCGGGGTGCAGCGCGCACAGGCAGGTCTGTTCGTAGATGGCGTCGACGGCCTGGCCGGGCTGGAATTCGAGCACGTCGGCCTGGACGACGTTGGCTGTCAGTCCGTTGGCGGCGAGCAGGGCGCGCGTGATGTCCACCGCTGCCGGCGTGTAGTCGATGGCGGTGACGTCGAAGCCGCGCCCGGCGAGTTCGGCCACTTCCCAGCCGGCGCCGCAGCCAGGAACGGCGATACGGCAGGGCGCCAGCTCGGCGGCGTCCAGCCAGGCCAGTAGCTGGTGGTTGGCCTTGCCGCGATCCCAGCCGGTTTGCCCGGTGGCGAATTTTTCCTGCCAGAACTGCGGTGTGGGTCCGGCCATGCTTTCGCTCCCCGGTTTCAGGCGGCTTCGAAGTCGACGAGTTCGGCGCCGTCGCTGACCTGGTCGCCGACGCCGAAGCGGAAATCCTTCACCGTGCCGGCGGCCGGCGCGGCGATGGTGTGTTCCATCTTCATGGCTTCGAGAATCAGCAGCGGCGCGCCCTTCTCGACCTTGTCGCCGGGCTTGGCGATCAGCGCGATGACCTTGCCGGGCATCGGCGCCGTGAGCCCGCCTTCGGCGCCGCCGCCCTCGCCGGCATGGAACAGCGGATCGACGGCGGCGAGGATGAAGGCGCGGCCATGCAGAAAGACATGGCGTTTTTCGTTGGCGATGACCACCGCCGCGTTGATGCGGCGGCCGGCCAGATCGGCGCGCAACTGACCGCCGGGCTTGAGTTCGCCGCTGGCGGCGGCGGACTGGCCGTCGAGTTCGAGGATGAAATCGCGCCCCGAGTACGCGACGCCAACCGACTTCTCGGTGTCGCCGGCGCGGAACACCAGCGTGCGCCGCGCCGCGCTGTTCATGCGCCAGCCGTCGCGCCGGTGCCAGGGCGAATGCGGGTCTGCGGCCCCGCGCGCGGCCTCGACGGCGGTGGCCTGTTCGCGCAGCAGTTCCGCCAGCGCGGCGGCCAGCCAGGCGTCGGCCGGCACTGCGCCGGCACCGCCGGCGGGAAACAGGAAGTCCTTCTCGCGCTCGATCAGCCCGGTGTCGAGATCGGCGTGGGCGAAGGCCGGACAGGCCACCAGGCGCGACAGGAAGCCGACGTTGTTGGCCACGCCGACGATGCGGTACTGCGCCAGCGCCTGCAGCATGCGCGCGCAGGCGCGTTCGCGCGTCTCGTCCCAGACGATGAGCTTACTGATCATCGGATCGTAGTGCGGCGAGATTTCGTCGCCCTGTTCGACGCCGGTGTCGACGCGCACATGCAGCGATTCCTCGGGCGGCGCGAGGTGGGCCAGCCGTCCCGTGGACGGCAGGAAGCCCTTGTCCGGGTCTTCGGCGTAGACGCGCGCCTCGATGGCGTGGCCGCGAATGGCGATCTGCTCCTGCGCCAGCGGCAGCGGTTCGCCGGCGGCGACGCGCAACTGCCACTCGACGAGGTCGAGGCCGGTGATCATTTCCGTGACCGGGTGCTCGACCTGGAGGCGCGTGTTCATTTCCATGAAGTAGAACGTGCCGTCCTGATTGACGATGAACTCGACGGTGCCGGCGCCGACATAGCCGACCGCCTTCGCCGCATCGGTGGCGGCCTTGCCCATCGCGGCGCGCCGCTCGGGCGTCATGCCCGGCGCCAGCGCCTCTTCCAGAACCTTCTGGTGGCGGCGCTGCACCGAGCAGTCGCGCTCGAACAGATGGACGACGTTGCCCTGCGTATCGCCGAAGACCTGGAATTCGATGTGGCGCGGGCGCTGCAGGTACTTCTCGATCAGCACATGCTGGTCGCCGAAGG
>CAZWFC010000122.1:0-8818 GCA_964632965.1 uncultured Rhodocyclaceae bacterium | reverse complement strand
CGGAGGTGTGGATGCGGCCCTGCGCCTCGGTGGCGGGCACGCGCTGCACGCGGTGACCGCCGGATTCGAACTTGAGCTTCGAGTAGGCGCCCTGGCCGACGATGCGGCAGATGACTTCGCGGTAGCCGCCGAGGTCGGACTCGTTGCGCGAGACGACTTCGACTTTCCAGCGCTGGCGCTCGGCGTAGCGGGTGTACATGCGGAACAGGTCGCCGGCGAACAGGGCGGACTCATCGCCGCCGGTGCCGGCGCGGATTTCGAGGAACAGGTTCTTGTCGTCGTTGGGGTCGCGCGGCAGCAGGGCGCGCTGCAGGTCGTCCTCCAGCTGCTGCATGGTCGCCTGCGCGGCGGCGATCTCCTCGGCGGCGAAGTCCTTCATCTCCGGGTCGGCGAGCATGTCGCGCGCCGAGGCGAGGTCGGCCTCGGCCTGGCCGTAGGCGGCGTAGAGCTCGACCACGGGGCCGATCTCGGCGTGTTCGCGGTTGAGCTTGCGGTAGTTGTCCATGTCGCGCGTGACGTCCTCGGTGCCGAGCAGGGCATCGATTTCCTCGCGGCGTTGCGTCAGGCGTTCGAGTTTGTCGCGGATGCTGGTTTTCATGGGCATGGGGCGACCGCGCCCCGGCGGGCGGGCCGCAAGTGGGCAATGCAGCTACTCGCCGGGATGGAGACGGTAAATGCGGCCGATGAGATCGGCAATCTCGCTGCGCTCGGCACCCTCGGCCTGGTTCAGCGCCTGGGTCGGGCCGTGCATCAGCTTGTTGGTGAGGCCGCGCGAGAGCGCTTCCAGCACCTTTTCGGGGCTGTCGCCGCGCTGGAGCATCTTCAGCGCATGATCGACTTCGTGGCGGCGCGCGCGTTCGGCGGCGTCGCGCAGGGCGCGGATCGTCGGCACCGTTTCGCGCGCCTCGACCCATTGCAGGAAATGCGCAACGCGGTCGTCGATGATGGCCTCGGCTTCGATGACGGCCGCCTGGCGCGATTCGAGGCCGCGTTCGACGATCTGGCCGAGATCGTCGAGCGTATAGAGGAAGACGTCGTCAAGTTTGCCGACCTCGGCTTCGATGTCGCGCGGCACGGCGAGGTCGACCATGACCATGGGCCGGTGGCGGCGCAGCTTCAGCGCGCGCTCGACCATGCCCAGCCCGATGATCGGCAGCGGGCTGGCGGTGCAGGCGACGACGATGTCGTATTCGGCAAGGCGCTCGCCGACATCGTCGAGGCGCATGGCGTCGCCCTCGAAGCGGGCGGCGAGATGTTCCGCGCGTTCGATGGTGCGGTTGGCGATGGTCAGTCGCTGCGGCTTTTCGCCGGCGAAGTGCGCGGCGCACAGTTCGATCATCTCGCCGGCGCCGACGAACAGCACCTTCTGGTCGGCCAGGTTCTCGAAGATGCGCGCCGAGAGATGCACGGAGGCGGCGGCCATCGAGACGATGTTGGCGCCGATGGCGGTGGTCGAGCGCACTTCCTTGGCAACGGCGAAGGTGTTCTGGAACAGCTTGTTGAGCAGCGTGCCGAGCGTGCCGGCTTCCTCCGCCGTGCGCGCGGCCTGCTTCATCTGGCCGAGGATCTGCGGCTCGCCCAGCACCATGGAGTCGAGACCGCTGGCGACGCGGAACATGTGGCGCACGGCGTCGCGCCGCGGATAGGTGTAGATGTAGGGATTGATGTCGCGCTGCGGCAGGGAGTGGTACTCGGCCAGCCACTCGGCGGCAACTTCGGGACGCTCGGCGGTGCAGTACAGTTCGGTCCGGTTGCAGGTGGACAGGATCGCCGCCTCGCGCACGGGCTTCGCGCGCAACAGGTCGTGCAGCGCCTGCGCCAGCCGCAAGGGGTCGAACGCCACTTGCTCGCGCACGGCGAGCGGCGCGCTATGGTGATTGATACCGAGGGCGAATAACTGCATCGAGTGACGCCGGCAACCGCAATTCATGGATTATAAACGCCTGGAAAACAGCTGCCCGGAAAACCTGCACCGGCAAGGGGTGCGGAAAAATTGCCGCAGCCTATTTCGCCAGGTCGGCAAGTCGCTCGCGCAAGTCCCCGGGGGCGAAGAAGAGATAGGCATTCCCCTGCTTCTGCCTTTCCAGCAACCCGAGCGATTGGAGGTCCATCAGATCGGTCCGCGCGGTCTGATAGACGACATTGTGCGACCGTTGATGGGCATCGACGCGGTAGCCCTCTCCCTGATTCTTCAGAGCATGGGTCAGCAGCGCAACCTGACGATGATTGAAGCGTGTGCGCAGCTTCGGGGAACCCGACAGCAATTTTTCGGTTTCCTTCTGATCGCCGGCCTTCCGCGCCAGGTATTCATGCAGGGCCACGATTGCCCGCCTGATCGTCCCGAGTTGGTGCAGCAGGAAGTAGGTTGCATCGTTGTGGTCGGTCTCGGTGTGCAGGTACGCGCGCATGTATTTGGCCGGCGCCTTGCGCAGAATGTGGCTGATGGACGTGTATTCCATCAGCCAGTAGCCGCTGCGCGCCATCGACCAGTAGAACAAGGCCCGCGCGGTGCGGCCGTTGCCATCGACGAACGGATGGTCATAGCCGATCATGAAGTGCAGCAGGATAGCCCGTAGCACCGGATGAACGAAGGGCCGCGACGTTTCGTCGGCGTTGGCGAAAGCGCACAACCGCTCCAGGCGTTCCGGCAACTCGGTATGCGTCGGCGGTTCATGCAGAATCGTGCGATCCCTGCCGTCCACGACATGCACATCATCTGTCTGGCGCAGCCGGCCCGCGTCTGCCGGATCGTCGAGGGCGCCTTCGGTGAGGATGTGGTGCAACTCCAGAATCAACCCCGGCGTGATGGGTTCCGTTTTGATCGACCGCAGATGCTCCATCGCCCGGTAGTTGTTGAAAATCATCGTCTCGCTATGGTCGCGCGGCTTCCGGCCTTCGCGCAGCATTGCAGCCGCCACCTTGCGCGTGGTTGAAGCCCCTTCAAGCTGGCTTGAGGTAATGGCTTCCTCAATGAGGGAACTCAGCAGGTAACGTGGGTCTTTCTGGATCGGGCCATCGACCGGCGTGCGGATTTGCCCAGCGGCGTCGCGGTCGATGTGGTGCAAGTCAATCAGCACCGGGCTGGGAGTTGCAAACCGGATGGGGTTGCCTCGCTTGTCCAGAAGCGGCAAATCTTGCATCAAGGGAGAACGGCCAATGAAAACCGTCGCCCACCATTCCTCATGCGACAGTCCATCCGGTGGTGGCCGACGGCGAAGCTCGTCCCAATGGAGGTAGCGGCCACCAGGCAAAGGTGAGACGTGGCCGAAAATCCGCGGCATATCCTCGGGCTTGATGCTCTGGAATACTTCAGCAGGATTCGGGGAAGATAGAGGTAGTCGCATTTGTCTACTAATTTAGCATGAGATTAGTAGTAATTAGTATAGCTACGGCCGATTTAAATCGTCTACTAATTTAGCTAAATATTAGTAAACAATTGTAAATACTCGACACAGGGTTATCCACGGATACCCCTGCCGCGCCTTCCCGCCTATACCGGCCGGGCTTCCCAATACCGAACCTCGAAAAGAACAAAGCCCCTCTAGGCATAACACCTGAGGGGCTTTGGGAATACTGGTGGCCAGGGGCGGAATCGAACCGTCGACACGCGGATTTTCAATCCGCTGCTCTACCAACTGAGCTACCTGGCCTTATTTTTTGTTGCTTCGAATGATGCCATGCGGCGCAAACGAGGGCGGGATTATAGCCGAAACACTGCACCCGTCAAAGCTTCCCGCTAAAAAGAAAGGCCCCTGCTCACGCAGGGGCCTCTCCCCTCTCCTCCTCCAATTACTCCTTAGTGGGCGGTCGCCTTGGCGGCGAGGATGCCCGTTGTCTGGCGAACGTAGAGCTCGTCCCACATGTCTTCGGAACGCTTGTCCTTGTACATCAGCGAACCGAGGATGACGGCGAGGAAGCCCAGCGGGATCGAGATCAGGCCCGGGTTCTTGAGGTCGAACGCCGGCTTTTCCAGACCGACCATGGAGGTCGTGGCGCCGTGAAGATCGTCGATCTTCTTCTGCGCACCGGCCTTGGCCTTGGTGGTCTTCTCGATGTCGGCCTTCATCTTGGCTTCGGCAGCAACCTTGGCAGCGGTGGCCTTCTCGATTTCAGCCGTGATCGCGGCCTTGGCGGCAGCGTCGGCAGTGGCGAGATCGGCGTTCAGCTTGGCCAGCGGAGCGTCGAGGGCAGCGAGGTCGGCGTTCAGCTTGACGAGCTTGTCGTCGGCAGCCTTGATGGCCTTCTCGTTGGCGGCCTTGACGGCGAGCGGGTAGGTCATGTTCGGCGATACCAGCACGAGGCCGATGGCGGTGACGGTGCCGACGATCATGCCGGCGATGATGCCGCCGGTGTTGCACTTCTTCCAGAACAGCGTCATGAAGACGCAGGGGAAGTTGGCCGAAGAGGCGACCGCGAAGGCCAGGGCCACCAGGTGGGCGACGTTCTGGCCCTTGGCGGCGATGCCGATCGTGATGGCCAGTGCGCCGAAGATCACGGTGGAGATCTTGGCGGCACGGACCTGCTCTTCCTGGGTGGCATGCTCGCCACGGATCACGCCGACGTAGAGGTCGTGCGCCATGGCGGAAGCGGCGGCCAGCACCAGACCGGCAACCACCGCCACGATGGTGGCGAAGGCGACGGCGGAAACGAAGGCCAGCATGAAGTTGCCGAGCAGGCTGTCAGGGCCGCCGCCGAGGGCTTGCGCCAGCAGCGGGTTGGCCATGTTGCCGCCGGCGTCGATCGCACGGATCGCATCCGGACCGACCTTCATCGCAGCGCCCATGCCGAGGAACAGCGTCAGCACGTAGAAGCCGCCGATGATGCCCATGGCCCAGACCACGGACTTGCGGGCTTCCTGGGCGGTCGGGACGGTGAAGAAGCGCATCAGGATGTGCGGCATGCCGGCGGTGCCGAACACGAGCGCCATGCCCAGCGAGATCTGGTCGATCGGCGCCTTGAACAGCAGGCCCGGTTCGAGGAAGCGCTGGCCGAGTTCTTCCGGCGTCATGTTCTTGGCGGCATCGCCGAGGATCTGGGCGACGCGCGCCTGCACCTTGGGATCGCCGACGACCTGGGACAGGAAGTCGCCGAAGAAGCCGTACTGGCTCCAGACCAGGATAACCATGACGATGGAGGCGGTGACCAGCAGCGCAGCCTTGATGATCTGCACCCAGGTCGTCGCCACCATGCCGCCGAACAGCACGTAGCCCAGCATCAGCACGCCCACGGCGATCACGGAGATCTCGTAGTCGATGCCGATCAGCGTCTTCACCAGCACGCCGCCACCGACCATTTGCGCGGTCAGGTAGAAGGTGGACACGGTCACGACGGAAATGGCGCCGACGATGCGCACCTTACGCGGATCGTTGCGGTAAGCCAGGATGTCCGGCAGGGTGTACTTGCCGATGTTGCGGCAGGGTTCGGCCATCACCAGCAGCACGGTGATGTAGGCAACGAGCCAGCCCACCGAGTACATGAAGCCGTCGTAACCCCAGATGGAGATCAGGCCGGCGATGCCGAGGAAGGAGGCCGCCGACAGGTAGTCGCCGGCAATGGCCCAGCCGTTCTGAACGCCGGTGATGCCGCCGCCGGCGGTGTAGAAGTCCTTGGCGTTCTTGACGCGGCTGGCCGCGACGTAGGTAACGTACATCGTCAAGGCGATGATGGCACCGAAGACCATGAAGGACAGCCACTTGTACTCGTCCTTCACGGCGCCCTGCGCCATGACCTGCATCGATACCAGCGGCAGGCCGAAGGCCAGTGCCGCAAGCATCAATTTGCTCTTGATGGAGGTGTTCTTCATATTACTTGGCTCCAATCTTGTGGGCGTCGTTGATCAGTTCCTGCGCCATGGCGTCGTATTCGCGGGCCTTGACGGTGTAGTAGCCGGCGATGCCCCAGGCAACGACGAACTGCGACAAGGCGAAGAGAATGCCGAAGTTCACCACGCCGAAAATCTTCATCTTGAAGAGATCCTGGAAGTACGCGGCACCGATCGGCAGCAGGAAATAGTAGACGGTCGAAATGATCATCAGCACCGAGAGGAATGCCACCTTTTTAGAGTGGAGCCTCTGGAAGCGCGGATCGTTGTCAATCGCCACCCAGTTGAGTGAGTTATTGGACATTGCCCCTCCTGTCGTTGAAATAGGTCGCGGGATGACTCCAGCGTGGGGCGGACTTTAGCAATAGAGACTGACGAAGCTCTTACGCCCGCCTGTCGACAGGCTTACAATCCCGATGGTTTCACCCGCCGCATGCCAGACCGTCGATTCCGCACAGGACGCGCTTGACGTAAGCGAGCAGTATCCACAGCCAGAACAGCACGAAGAACGCGACGAGGGGCAGGTGCTTGTCCAGGACCGGCCGCGGCGTGATGCGGCGCAGGACGCGCAGCACCGGCGCGGTGATGATCTGGAACAGGCGGTAAATCGGATTGGCGGCGCGGCGCGGGCCGGCGAGCACGGCGACGATGCCCTGCCCGAGCAGGGCGAGCAGGGCGACTTCGACGAGGGCGCGCAAGACGCTGACAAGATAGAGTTCAATGCTGGCCATGGTATGTTTGTGTCCCTTCAGACTGGATAACGCTATGAATTTCGAACGGTGGCGACATTATGCCCGCGGCTGGCTGTTTCATTTCTTCGGCCGCGAAGACAAAGCCTTCACCGAGTATGCGGAGGCCTTCCGCCGGGACCCGACCAACGTCCAGGCCGCCCGGCACCTCGCGTTCATCGCCGCGCAGCAGAAGCGCTTCGACATCGCCGAGGAGTGGTTCGTCGAGACCCTGAAACTGACGCCCGACGACGCCGACACGCATTTCAACCTCGGCTATGTCCGCGAGCAGGCCGGCAAGTCGCGTGATGCCGTCGCAGCCTTCGCCGCGGCGACCCGTCTCAAGCCCATCCTCGACCGCGCCTGGTTCGGCCTGGGCGTCGCCCATGCGGCGCTCGACGAATACGCCGAAGCCATCCCGGCATTCGACGAAGCTGTGCGCTTGCAGCCGATGAACTCCATCGCCTGGCATCACCTCGGCATGGCCTGCCACAAGGCCGGCAACGCCGAGCGCACGCGCGCCGTCGTCGAGACGCTCGTCGGCTTCGATCCCAAGGCGGCCCGCCAGCTCGTGCAGGACTCCGGCCGCCAGGACCTCGCCAAACTGATTCCGGAACTGCCGTTTTAACCACGTTCCAGCCACGCTCGGGTACCGGCAAGGATGAAAAAAAACCCGCCGCAGAGCGGCGGGTTTTCAACGGGGTGTCTCCCCCGATCCTCCTCCAATAAATCGATCAGACGCCCTTGGTGTCGATGTCGCCTTCCAGATTCGGATAGCGGACATGGTCGACCAGTTCCTGCACCTCTTTGCTCGGTTCCGGGGAAATCAGGCTGCCGACGATGACGCCGAGGAAGCCCAGCGGAATGCCGAAAATGCCGGCCGAGATCGGCTTGATGTCCCACCACAGCGGAGCATTGACGCCGAAGAACGGGTAGGTCAGGTACATGTAGTAGGCACAGATGAACAAGCCGCCGCCCATGCCGAGGATGGCGCCGAGCTTGTTGGCACGCCGCCAGAACACGCCGCAGACCAGGGCCGGGAAGAACGCCGAGGCCGCCAGCGAGAACGCCGCACCCACCAGGAACAGGATGTCGCCCGGTTTCAACGAGGTCACGTACGCGGCGATCAGGGCCACCACCAGCAACAAGCCCTTGGACACGGCCAGACGGCGCACCGTCGGGGCGTTCGGGTCGATCATCTTGTAATAGACGTCGTGCGACAGCGCGTTGGCGATGGTCAGCAGCAGGCCGTCGGCCGTGGAAAGCGCCGCGGCGAGACCGCCGGCCGCCACCAGACCCGAGATCACGTAGGGCAGGCCCGCGATTTCAGGCGTTGCCAACACGATCAGGTCGCCGCCGATGGTGATTTCGGCGAGCTGCACGATGCCGTCCAGATTGATGTCGGTGATCGACATCAGCGTCTTGTCCACCGTCGCCCAGTTCGAAACCCAGGCCGGCAGCGCGGCGAAGCTCGTTCCCACCAGATGGCTGTAGACCTCGTACTTGGCCAGGATGGCCAGGGCCGGGGCGGTGAAGTAGAGCAGGAAGATGAAGAACAGCGACCAGGTCACCGATGTCCGCGCATCCTTCACCGACGGCGTCGTGTAGTAGCGCATCAGGATGTGCGGCAGAGCGGCCGTGCCCACCATCAGGCACAGGATCAGCGCCAGGAAGTTCTTCTTGGCGATGCTGCGGTTCTTCTCCACTTCCTCCGGCGTCTTGCCGGCGGCGGGGAAGGGTTCGGCGTGCGCAGACACAGGCTTGGCCTTGGCGGCAGCCCCCGTCTTGGCGGCGGTCCAGGCTTTCTTGGCGGCAGCCGGGTCGGCAGGGAAGTCCTTGACGGCCTTCTGCGCCGCGTCGATCGCCTTCTGCTCGGCCGGCGGCGTCGCCGCCTTCAGTTCGGCCAGCTTGGCTTCGAGCTTCGCCTTCTCCTCGGCGAGATAACCCGCACCGCCCACTTCCAGGCCCTTGAGCTTGGCATCGGCGGCGGCGACGCGCTCGCGGAAGATGGCGCGCACCGACTCTTCGGCGGCGCCCTTGGGCGTGGCCTTGTCGTTGAACTCCTTCTCCAGCGCCGTCACCTTCGGCAAGGCCGAAGTGTAGGCGGAGATCTGCGGAATCGGATTGCCGGTATGAATCACCGACAGCCACACCACCGGGATCATGTAGGCGAAGATCAGGATGATGTACTGCGCCACCTGCGTCCAGGTCACGGCCTTCATGCCGCCGAGGAAGGAGCAGACCAGGATGCCGGCGAGGCCGACGAACA
>CAZWFC010000121.1:0-8830 GCA_964632965.1 uncultured Rhodocyclaceae bacterium | reverse complement strand
GGTGACGAAGGCCGCCGGGATGATGGCGAAATACTTGGCGACGTCGTTGGCGATGGAAAACGTCGTCAGCGAACCGCGCGTCATCAGCATCTGCTTGCCGGTCTCGACCACCTCGATCAGCTTGGTCGGGTTGGAGTCGAGGTCGACCATGTTGCCGGCTTCCTTGGCGGCCTGGGTGCCGGTGTTCATGGCGACCGCGACGTCGGCCTGGGCCAGGGCCGGGGCGTCGTTGGTGCCGTCGCCGGTCATGGCGACCAGCCGCCCCTCGGCCTGGTGGTGGCGGATCAGTGCCAGTTTGGCTTCCGGCGTGGCTTCGGCGAGGAAGTCGTCGACGCCGGCCTCGGCGGCGATGGCCGCGGCCGTCAGACGGTTGTCGCCGGTGATCATGATGGTGCGGATGCCCATGCGGCGCAGCTCACCGAAACGCTCCTTGATGCCGCCCTTGACAATGTCCTTGAGTTCGACGACGCCGAGCACGCGCGTGCCTTCGGCCACCACCAGTGGCGTGCTGCCGCGGCGGGCGACATCCTCGACGGTGACCAGCGCCGACGGCGGGAAATGGCCGCCCAGCTCGTCGACATGCTTGCGGATGGCATCGGCGGCGCCCTTGCGGATCTGGCTGCCGTGCACATCGACGCCGCTCATGCGCGTCTGCGCCGAGAAATGGACGAACTGGGCTTCCAGCGAGTGGATATCGCGTTCGCGCAGATTGAACTTCTGCTTGGCCAGCACCATGATGCTGCGGCCTTCCGGCGTCTCGTCGGCCAGCGACGCCAGTTGCGCGGCGCTGGCGAGTTCCGCTTCGGTGACGCCCTCGGCGGGCAGGAAAGCGGAGGCCTGACGGTTGCCCAGGGTGATGGTGCCGGTCTTGTCCAGCAGCAGCACATCGACGTCGCCGGCGGCCTCGACGGCGCGTCCCGACGTGGCGATGACGTTGGCCATCATCATGCGGCTCATGCCGGCCACGCCGATGGCCGAGAGCAGGCCGGCAATGGTGGTCGGAATCAGGCACACCAGCAGGGCGATGAGCACCGTGATGGTTACCGGCATGCCGGCCTTCGCGACATCGGTGCTGAACATCGAGAACGGCAACAGTGTGACCGTGACGACGAGGAAGACGATGGTCAGCGCCACCAGCAGGATGGTCAGCGCGATCTCGTTCGGCGTCTTCTGGCGTTTGGCGGACTCGACCATGGCGATCATGCGGTCGACGAAGGTTTCGCCGGGGTTGACCGTGACGCGCACGACGAGCCAGTCGGACAGCACGCGCGTGCCGCCGGTGACGGCGCTGAAGTCGCCACCGGATTCGCGGATCACGGGTGCCGATTCGCCGGTGATGGCGGACTCGTCCACCGAGGCCACACCTTCGATGACCTCGCCGTCGGCGGGGATGGTTTCGCCGGTGTGGACCAGGACGATATCGCCCTTGCGCAGATCGGCGGCGGGCATCGTATGCCACTCGGCCGTCACGTGCGGCCCCTTGAGCTTCTTGGCCCAGGTGTCCTTCTTCATGCCGCGCAGGGAGGCCGCCTGGGCCTTGCTGCGGCCCTCGGCCAGCGCCTCGGCGAAGTTGGCGAACAGCACCGTGAACCACAGCCAGAGGGATACGGCGAGGATGAAGCCGGCCGATGCCTCGCCGGCGCCGGCCAGCGCCTGGCCCCACAGCAGCGTGGTGAAGATGCTGCCGATATAGACGACGAACATCACCGGGTTGCGCCACTGCACGCGGGGGTCGAGCTTCATGAAAGCCTGGCCAATGGCGGGTTTCACCAGCACCGGGTCGAACATGGCAAGTGTTTTGTGTGACATGGTCATGCCTCCGAAAGGCCGCCCTGAGGCGGCATGCGCCCCCCCGTGGGGGGCAGCGAACGAATGTGAGCGTGGGGGGCCATATTTTCTCCTCCGGCTCAGTGGGTTGGGTAGAGCATCAGATGCTCGACAACCGGCCCGAGCGCGAGCGCGGGAACGTAGTTCAGGGCGCCGACCAGCACGACGGTGCCGATCAGCAGCACGACGAACAGGGGACCGTGCGTCGGCATGGTGCCGGCGCTGGCGGCGATGCGCTTCTTGGCCGCCAGGCCACCGGCCAGGGCCAGCACCGGCACGATGACGCCGAAGCGGCCGAACCACATGGCGATGCCGAGCATGCCGTTGTAGAAGGGCGTGTTGGCCGACAGGCCGGCAAAGGCGCTGCCGTTGTTGTTGCCGGCCGAGGTGAAGGCGTAGAGGATTTCCGAGAAGCCATGGGCGCCGGGGTTGGCGATGCCGGCGACGCCGTCGGCCGCCATCACCGCGATGGCGGTGCCGGACAGCACCAGGATCGGCGTCACCAGGATGGCGATGGACACCATCTTCATCTCGTAGGCCTCGATCTTCTTGCCCAGGTATTCCGGCGTGCGGCCGATCATCAGCCCGGCGATGAACACCGCCATGACCGCGAACACCAGCATGCCGTAGAGGCCGGTGCCGACGCCGCCGAACACCACTTCGCCGAGCATCATGTTCCATAGCGGCACCAGGCCGCCCAGCGGTGTGAAGGAGTCGTGCATGGCATTGACGGCGCCGCAGGAAGCCAGCGTGGTGATGGTGGCGAACAAGCCCGAGTCGGCGATGCCGAAGCGCGTTTCCTTGCCTTCCATGTTGCCGGCGGACAGGTCGACGCCCAACTGGCCCAGCAGCGGGTTGCCCTGCTGTTCGAATGCCATCGCGGCGACGGCCATGACGACAAACATCAGCGTCATCGCGATCAGCACGGCCCAGCCTTGGCGCATGTCGCCGACCATGCGGCCGAACGTGAGGCACAGCGCCGCCGGGATCAGGAAGATCGACAGCATCTGGATGAAGTTTGCCAGCGGCGTCGGGTTTTCGTAGGGGTGGGCCGAGTTGGCGTTGAAGAAGCCGCCGCCATTGGTGCCGAGCATCTTGATCGCTTCCTGCGAAGCGACCGGGCCCATGGCCAGCGTCTGGGTCTGCGTCTCGGCGGGCTCGGTCACGGCGGCGCCCTTTTCGTCCTTCTGCGGCAAGCCGGCGGCGTCGAGCTTGGGTGCGTCGTAGCGCGTGATCTCCAGTGTCGTCACGTCCTTGTAGGCATCGAAGTTCTGGATCGCGCCCTGGCCGACCAGGAATATGGCATAGACCAGCGAGATCGGCAGCAGCACATACAGCGTGATGCGGGTGAGGTCTACCCAGGCGTTGCCGATGGTCTTGGCCGTGTGGCGGGCGAAGCCGCGGATCAGCGCGATGACGACGACGATGCCGGTGGCGGCGGAGAGGAAGTTCTGCACCGTGAGACCCAGCATCTGCGTCAGGTAGCTCATCGTCGACTCGCCGCCGTAGCCCTGCCAGTTGGTGTTGGTGGCGAAGCTGACGGCGGTGTTGAAGGCCGAATCCGGGCTGACGTTGGCCATCGCCTGGGGATTGAACGGCAGCGAGAGTTGCAGCCGTTGCAAGGCATAGACGGCGAGAGCGCCGAGCAGGTTGAACAGCAGGATCGCCAAGGCGTAGTGCAGCCAGCCCATTTCTTCATCGCGGCGTATGCCGCACAGGCGATACAGCACGGACTCGATGCCGCCGCCGAGGCGCAACGCCAAACCGCGGCCGTCCATTACCTCGGCGATGTAGCTGCCGAGCGGCTTGGCCGCCAGCAACAGCAGCAGCAGGAAAAGCCCGAGTAACAACCCGGCATGGGCAGTCATGAAAAGTCCTCCGGGTTGAGCAGGGCCGCGATCAGGTAGACGAGTAGCGCGACCGCGACGACGGCGCTGGCGATGTGGAGCAGGCTCATTTGGCACCTCCCAGCTTGGCGCAGCCGACGGCCATGGCGGCCATCAGGCCGAAGAACAGGGCAATGCCTGCGAGATAGAAGAAATCCATGTTTGCCTCCGTAATGGGGTCTTGCAGTGACCACACTCTAGGCGGGGCGATTTCAAGATGTTCGAAAAACTCGGGGCGGCACTATAAAAATCGCGATAAAAATTGCGCCGGCCGAATGTGTGAAAATACGTGACGAAAAATGGAACTGGGATGGCGATGAAGGTATTCGGGTTTGCCGGTTACTCCGGCGCAGGCAAGACCACGCTGATCGAGGCGCTGATCCCGCGCTTCACGGCGCGCGGGCTGACGGTGTCGCTGATCAAGCACACCCATCACGACTTCGACGTCGACCGTCCCGGCAAGGATTCCTGGCGCCATCGCGAGGCGGGCGCCACGGAAGTCATGCTGGTCTGCGACCAGCGCTGGGCCATCATGCACGAACTGCGCGGCCGCCCCGAGCCGGTGTTCGAGGAGCAGATCGCGCGCCTGTCGCCCTGCGACCTGGTGCTGGTCGAAGGCTTCAAGTACACGCCTATTCCGAAGCTCGAAGTGCATCGCCCGGCCAACGGCAAGCCCTTCATCTGGCCCGAGAACCCGGACGTGATCGCCGTGGCGAGCGATACGGCGCTCGATATCCCGCGGCCGGTGCTCGACTTAAACGACCGCGACGCCATCGCCGCTTTCATCCTGCAACAGGTTGACCTATGAGCCTATTGAGTTTCGACGACGCCCTGGAAAAAATTCTCGCCGCCGCCCGCCGCGTCAAGGGTGTCGACCGCGTGCCGCTGCGCGCGGCGACAGGCCGCGTCCTCGCCGAGGACTTGGTGTCGGCCATCGACGTGCCGCCGCTCGACAACAGCGCCATGGACGGCTACGGCGTGCGTTGCGCCGATGTCGCTGCGCCCGGCGTGCGCCTGCCGGTTTCGCAGCGCATACCCGCCGGCAGCGTCGGCCATACCCTCGCCGCCGGCACGGCCGCGCGCATCTTCACCGGCGCCCCGGTGCCGCCGGGCGTCGATGCCGTTGTGATGCAGGAACTCTGCGTCCCTGAAAGCGACAGCGTCGTCATCAACCATGTGCCGCGCGCCGGCGACAACATCCGCTGCAAGGCCGAGGACATCGCCAGCGGCGCCGTCATCCTGCCGGCCGGCTTGCGGCTGACGCCCCAGGCGATAGGACTCGCGGCTTCCATCGGCGTCGCCGAAGTGCCCGTGTTCCGTCCGCTCAGCGTCGGCCTGCTGTCGACCGGCAGCGAGCTGGCCTCGCCCGGCGAGCCGCTGCCGCCGGGCGGCATCTACAACTCGAATCGCGCCATGCTCTGCGCGCTGCTGGAACAGCTCGGCTGCCGCGTCGAGGACCTCGGCAACGTGCCCGATACGCTGGAGGCCACGCGCAAGGCGCTACGCAAGGCCGGCGCGCTGCACGACCTGGTGCTGACCACCGGCGGCGTCTCGGTCGGCGAGGAGGATCACGTCAAGCCGGCCGTCGAGGCCGAAGGCGAACTGGCGCTCTGGAACGTCGCCATCAAGCCGGGCAAGCCGCTGGCCTGCGGCCGCATCGGCAACGCCGATTTCATCGGCCTGCCGGGCAATCCGGTCGCCGCCTTCGTCACTTTTCTGATGATCGTGCGGCCCTTCATCCTCAAGTGCCAGGGAGCGACGGTGTCGCCGCCGCGCGCCCTGTCGCTGGTCGCCGGCTTCGAATGGACCAAGGCCGGGCCGCGGCGCGAATTCCTGCGCGGCCGCATCGGCGCCGACGGCCGCGTCGAGCGCTATCCCAACCAGAGTTCGGCGGTGCTGACGTCCACGGTCTGGGGCGACGGATTCGTCGACAACCCCGGCGGCCAGACGATACGTCCCGGCGACCTCGTGCGTTTTTTGCCCTTCGCGGAGTTCGCATGACGAAGCTGCTCTATTTCGCCAGCCTGCGCGAGGCCCTCGGCGTTTCCGGCGAGGACATCACCCTGCCCGCCGGTGTGGATTCGGTTGCGGCGCTGCGGGCGCATCTCGCCGCGCGCGGCGGCGCCTGGCAGGTGTTCCTGACGTCGAAGAGTCTGCGCGCCGCCGTTAATCAGGCGATGGTCGGAGCAGAGGCAGCCGTGAACGACGGCGACGAGGTGGCGTTTTTCCCGCCGGTGACGGGCGGCTGACCATGAGCGTCTCGGTTCAGGAAACCGACTTCGACGTCGGCGCTGAAATCGCCGCGCTGGGAGAGGGCGACGTCGGCGCCGGTGCGGTCGCCAGCTTCGTCGGCCTGGTGCGCGCCGGCGACGACGGCATAGCCGCCATGACCCTCGAACACTATCCGGGCATGACGGAAAAATCCCTGGACGAAATCGTCGCCACCGCCGGCCAACGCTGGCAACTGCGCCGCGTGCGGGTGATTCATCGCATCGGGCGGCTGGTGCCGGGCGACCGCATCGTCTTCGTCGGCGTGACCTCGGCGCATCGCGGCGACGCCTTCGCCGCCTGCGAATTCATCATGGACTACCTGAAGACGCGCGCGCCGTTCTGGAAGAAGGAAGAAACGCCCGCCGGCGGCCGCTGGGTCGACGCGCGCGAAACCGACGATGCGGCGGCCGCGCGCTGGGAGCCCGGCGACGGCGGCGTCAATTCAGGTTGAAGCGTCCCACCGAGTGGTGCAGGGCGTGGGACATGTCCTGTAGTTCGCGCGCGGCATCGACCGTCCGGCTGACCTCGTCGGCGCCTTCCTGAGTCATCTCGGCGATCTGTTCGACGCGGCGGGCGATCTGGTTGCTGGCCGCGCTCTGCTCGCGGATCGAATCGCTGATGGCGGTGACTACGTCGGTGACCTTCTGCGCGCTGTCGCGAATCTGGCCGATGGACGCGCCGGCCTGGTTGGCGAGTGCGACGCCCTGGTTGGCCTGGTTTTCTCCCTCGGTCATGCTGCCGACGACGCGGTGCGTGCCTTCCTGGATGCGGCCGATCATGCTGGCGATTTCGCTGGTCGAGGCGCTGGTGCGTTCGGACAGTTTGCGCACTTCGTCGGCGACCACGGCGAAGCCGCGGCCCTGCTCGCCGGCGCGCGCCGCCTCGATGGCCGCGTTCAGCGCCAGCAGGTTGGTCTGGTCGGCGATTTCCTTGATGGTGTTGACGATCGAGTTGATCTCGATCGAATGCCGTTCGAGTTCCTGGATCTGGTTCGACGAGGTGTGCACCGCCGCCGACAGACGGTGGATCTCGTCGGTCGCCTGCTGGATCACGGCACCGCCCTGGTTGGCCAGGCTGCCGGCTTCGGCGGCGATGTCGTGGGCGTCGGTGGCGCTGTGGGCGATGTTGTCGATGCTGGTGGTCATCTCCTCCACCGAGGCGGCGATTTCCTGCGCCGCATCGCTCTGCGACTGCGAGCGCGACGATACCTGCTCGGCCTGGTACATCAGCAGTTCGGCATTGCCGGAAAGCTGGGCCGCCTGGCTGGTGACTTCGGAGATCATCGAGCGCAGGCTCTCCTGCATTTCGCGCATGGCGGCCATCAGGCTGTCCTTGTCGCCGGCCCGGCATTCGATGGGCATGCGCAGGTCGCCGCTGGCGATGCGGCGGGCGGCCGCCACGGCAACACTCGGCTCGCCGCCCAGCAGCGACGACAGGTTGCGGTGGAGCAGCAGCAGCGGAATGACGATGATGGCGCCGATCACCAGCGCCCAGATGGCGAAGTTGATGGCCGTTGCGCGGAAGGCGCGATCGACGTCGTCGATGTAGATGCCGGAGCCGATCACCCAGCCCCAGGGCTCGAACTTCTTGACGTAGGAAAGCTTGGTGAACAATTCCTCCGTGACGCCGCCGCCGACCTTCGGCTTGGGCCACAGATATTCGACATAGCCGTGGCTGGCTTTGTCGATGACATCGTTGAAGGCGACGAACAGGTTCTTGCGGTCGAGCGCGACCTTGGCTCCGTCGGTGCCTTCCTGCGCCGAGACCGCCTTGTTGAAGCGTTCGGCGTCGAGCACCTTGCCGTCCAGGGCGGGCACCGTCGGGTGCATGACCATCTTCGGCACCGGTTTGCCGAGGTCGTTGATCCAGAAATATTCGGTCTTGTCGTAGCGCATCGCCTTCACGGCTGTCATCGCCGCCTTCTGCGCATCCTCCTGCGATAGGCGGCCCTCGCGCGCCGCCGCCTCGAAGTGGGTGAGAACGCCGTGAGCCGATTCGACGAGGCTGCGGACCTTTTCCTGCTTGCCCTGCATCAGCTGGGCGCGGTCGCCGAAGAGGACGACGACGAACAACACCAGCAGCGCGGACATGACCAGCAGCGTCATGGCGATGAGACGTCCGCTAAGCGACAGGTGCGATGATTTCATGGTTCATCCTTCTCGACACGTGAGTATCCGGATGCCGATTGTTCGCGGCGGCATCCCGGCGACAGTTAGCGCAATACTATTACAAAGGATATGGGTGTGCCATGTGTATTTCTACGGGCGCGGGGCGCGTAGAACGCTGCGGTGCAACAGCTTTCGGCCGCAATAAGTGTCGCGCCGATGTCGCCGGCATGGGCGGGCGGCTGCGGGACGATGGCCCCGGGTCCGCTTCAGAACCAGGCCAGTTTTTCCCTCAGCGTCACGACTTCGCCGACGATGATGAGCGTCGGCGCGCGCAGTTGCGCCGCCGCGGCCAGTTGCGGCAGCGTGGCCAGGGTGCCGGTGACCACGCGCTGGCCGGGCGTGGTGCCCTGCTGGACGATGGCGGCGGGCCAGTCGGACGGCAGGCCGTGCTCGACCAGTTTGTCGCAGAGCGTCGGCAGGCCGTGCAGGCCCATGTAGATGACGACCGTCTGGCGGCGGCGGGCGAGGCCTTCCCAGTCGAGGTTCATACTGCCGTCCTTGAGGTTGCCGGTGACGAAGACGCAGGACTGCGAGAAGTTGCGGTGCGTCAGCGGAATGCCGGCGTAGGAGGCGACGCCGGCGGCGGCCGTGATGCCGGGCACTACCTCGAAGGGGATGCCGTGGGCGTGGAGGGTTTCGACTTCCTCGCCGCCGCGGCCGAAGATGTAGGGGTCGCCG
>CAZWFC010000120.1:0-8900 GCA_964632965.1 uncultured Rhodocyclaceae bacterium | reverse complement strand
GCCAAGGGCCGCCTGGTGAACCTCGGCTGCGGCACGGGCCATCCGTCCTACGTGATGTCGTCGTCGTTCGCCAACCAGACCATCGCCCAGATCGAGCTGTTCACGCGCAACGCCGACTACCCGGTGGGCGTCTACACGCTGCCCAAGCATCTCGACGAGAAGGTCGCGCGCCTGCAACTGAAGAAGCTCAACGCGCAACTCTCCGAACTGACGGACCAGCAGGCGGCCTATATCGGCGTGCCGAAGACCGGCCCGTACAAGGGCGAGAACTATCGCTACTAGTGCCCGCCCTTGCTTCCGGGGTACTGAGCGCGCCTGAATGCGACTACTGGCTCTCTGGCTGATCAACGCCCTGGCGTTGCTGGCCCTGCCCTGGCTGCTGCCCTCCATCCACATCGCCGGCTTCGGCACGGCGCTGTGGGTGGCGGTGCTGCTCGGGCTGGTGAATGCCGTGATGCGGCCCTTGCTGGTGCTGCTGACCCTGCCGCTCACGCTGCTGACGCTCGGCCTGTTCATCTTCGTCATCAACGGCCTGCTGTTCCTGCTGGTGGCGCAGTTCGTCCCCGGTTTCGCCGTCGATGGCATCGGGCCGGGTGTGTTCGGCGCCATTCTTTACAGTGTCGTCTCCTGGGTGCTGACGCGCCTGCTACTCGGTGCGCAACGATGAAATCCTTCCATGCGCGCACGCCGCGACCGCCCACAGAACCGGACCATGTCCCCGCCGTCGTGGAGCGCAAGGCCTCCGCCGGCACCCGCGCCGACCAGGTGCTGGTCGCGCGCGGCCTCGCCGATTCGCGCACGTCCGCCCAGCGGCTGATCGCGGCCGGGCGCGTCGGCTGCCGCGGCGAACGCGGCATCGAGCCGGTCGCCAAGGCGTCGCAGGCCGTCCCCGCGGGGATGGAGCTGCTGGTCACGCCGAGCGACGACGACCGCTACGTTTCGCGCGGCGGCCTCAAGCTGGCCGGCGCGCTGGCGCACACCGGCCTGGCCGTGCGCGACCGCGTCTGCCTCGATGTCGGCCAGTCCACCGGCGGCTTCACCGACTGCCTGCTGCAGGCCGGTGCCGCCCGCGTGGTCGGCGTCGATGTCGGCCATGACCAACTGCATCCGCGTTTGCGGACGGACGAACGCGTAACGAGCATCGAAGGCATCAATGCCCGCGCCCTGACCGCCGACATGCTGGACGAGCATTACCCCGAAAACGGCTTCGACCTCGTCGTCGCCGACCTCAGCTTCATTTCGCTGACGCTGGTCCTGCCGCAACTGCCGGCCCTGCTGGCGGCCGACGGCGACATGCTCCTGCTGGTCAAGCCGCAGTTCGAAATGGGCAGCCCAGAAGCGGTCGGCAAGGGCGGTGTGATCCGCGATGCGGCGGTCTACCCGCAGGTGGCGGCGAAGCTGCGCGCGGCCTGCGTCGAGGCCGGCCTGAACGTGCGTGCCTGGTTCGAAAGTTCCATCGTCGGCGGTGACGGCAACCGCGAATTTTTCCTCTGGCTGAATCATGAATAAACCCGAACTCTCCATCGAATTCTTCCCGCCGCAAACCGCCGAGGGCATGGAAAAGCTGCGTGCCGTGCGCGCGCAGCTGGCGCAACTGGCCCCGGCCTTCTTCTCGGTCACTTTCGGCGCCGGCGGCTCGACGCGCGACCGCACCTTCGACGTCGTCATGGAAATCGCCGCCGAGGGCCGCACGGCCGCGCCGCACCTGTCCTGCGTCGGCTCCACGCGCAGCGGCATCCGTGAGATCCTCGAAAGCTACCGCGCCCACGACATCCGCCGCATCGTCGCCCTGCGCGGCGACCTGCCCTCGGGCATGGCCGATGCCGGCGAGTTTCGCTATGCCAACGAGCTGGTGGAGTTCATCCGCCAGGAAACCGGCGACTGGTTCCACATCGAGGTCGCCGCCTATCCCGAGTGGCATCCGCAGGCGAAGAGCCCGCGCGACGACCTCGCCAATTTCAGCCGCAAGGTGGCCGCCGGCGCCGACTCCGCGATCACCCAGTTCTTCTACAACGCCGACGCCTACGAACATTTCGTCGATGAAGTCCGCGCCCTGGGCGTGACCATTCCCATCGTGCCGGGCATCATGCCGATTGCCAGCTTCTCCAAGCTGGCGCGTTTTTCGGAAATGTGCGGCGCCGAGATTCCGCGCTGGATGCGGCGCAAGTTCGAAAGCTTCGGCGACGACGCCGCCTCGATCCGCGCCTTCGGTCTCGACGTGGTGACGGAGCTCTGCCAGCGCCTGATCGAACGCGGCGCGCCGGGACTGCACTTCTACACCCTCAACCAGGCCGGCCTGACGACGGAAATCGTGCAGCGGCTCGGCCTCGGCCAGCGCTGAAACTCAGACCGGGTCCTTGCCCGGCTCCGCGACGGCGCGGCGCTGGGCCAGCATCTGCTGCACGACGGCGCGCAGCTTGCCGGGCCGCACCGGCTTGGTGAGCAGGGCGAAATTGCGCCGCGCGGCGCCGGCGATCAGGCGGTCGTCGATGTCGCCGCTGACCAGCAGGACGGGAATCGGGCCGTAGCGGCGGCGCAGCGCGAGGCCGGCGGAAATGCCGTCGTCGCCGTCGCGCAGGCGGAAGTCGCAGATCGCCATGTCGGGCGCGGCGCCGAGCTCTTCGCAACGCTGCATGGCATGGGCGGTGGATTCGGCGCCGATGGCGCGGCAGCCCCAGCCGGTGACCAGTTCGATCATGCCGGCCGCCGCCAGCGTGTCGTCCTCGATGACGAGTACGGTGCCGCTGAGATGGGTGCCCGCCGGCGCCTCGACCAAGCCCGCCGCCGCCTCCGGGCGCACGCGTCCGAGCGGCACCTCGACCCAGAACACCGAGCCGCGGCCGGGGATGGAGCGCACGCCGAGCGGCAGCGCCAGCAGTTGGGCGAGGCGGTCGCAGATCGCCAGCCCCAGGCCCAGCCCCTTGGCGCGGTTGCGTTCCGGATTCGCGAGCTGGACGTACTCGCTGAAGACGTCCTGAAGATTTTCGGTCGGAATGCCGACGCCCGTGTCCCAAACCTGGATCAGGGCCTTGTTGCCGCGCCGCCGGCAGGCCAGCAGCACGCCGCCGCGCGAGGTGTAGCGCAAGGCGTTGCCGACGAAATTCATCAGGATGCGCGCCAGCAGCCGCGGGTCGCTGCGCAGCCAGAGATCGCTGGGCCGGATGCGCAGCACCAGATGCTTCTCCTCCGCGGGGCCGGCGAATTCGAGGCCGAGGCGGGCGAAAAGATCCGCGATCGGGAAATCGGCGGGCTTGGGCGTCACCAGTCCGGCATCGAGCCGGGAAATGTCGAGCAGGGTGTCGAGCAGGTCCTGCAGGGCCAGCACCGACGCGTCGATGTGCCCGACCAGCGGCTTCACGTCGGACGAATGCGGCAACTGGGCGAGCCGCGAGACGAAGAGGCCCAGGGCATGCAGCGGCTGGCGCAGGTCGTGGCTGGCCGCCGCCAGGAAGCGCGTCTTGGCGGCGTTGGCGCGCTCGGCTTCTTCCTTGCGCTGGCGCAGCTCGGCCGTGGCGGCGTCGATCTGCTGCACCAGGTATTCCTGCGCGTAGCCGATGCGCCGGGCCATGGCGTTGATGCCTTCCTCCAGTCCGGGCATGACGCCGGCCGGGTCGGGCACCACGCGCGCCGTCAAGTCGCCCTGGCCGATGCGGTCGACAACGTCGCCGACATTCAGGATCGGCCGGGTGACGCCGAGGGCGATGCGCAGCGCCAGCATGGTCGCCAGCAGCAGGCCGGCGAGCGTCACGCCGGCACCGATCAGCACCTGGCGGTTGCGCTCCGCATCCAGGCCGCGGCGCGACATTTCGAGCACGACGAAACCGTCGATCTGCTGGCTGCGCGCCTCGCGCGGCTC
Source organism: uncultured Rhodocyclaceae bacterium (assembly GCA_964632965.1). Taxonomy (GTDB): domain Bacteria; phylum Pseudomonadota; class Gammaproteobacteria; order Burkholderiales; family Rhodocyclaceae; genus Nitricoxidireducens. Next base: position 5,044 of record CAZWFC010000120.1, on the reverse strand, counting down.
GGCACCGGTATAGAAGTCGTCGACGCCGAGCCGGGAGCGGCGGATCAGCGTCACGACGACGGTCACCTTGCCGCTTTGCAGGACCTGCTCGTCCCAGCCCAGCGCCGGCGGCGTCGCCAGGGTGGTGGTACCGCTCACCGCCAGCAGTTGGCCGCGGACGTCGAATATCGATGCGGCGAGAATGTCCGGGTCGCCCGCCTGGGCGGCGCGTGCCAGGACCTGCAGGGCTTCGCGGCTGCCGGCGAAGACGTCGAATTCGGCCGCGCTTGCCAACTGGCGGGCCTGGGCACGGGCACGCGCCTGCAAGGCTTCGTCGAGGCCGCGATACTGGCGGTCGAGCAGGATCGTCGCCAGCGCCAGGGCGACCAGGATCGCCGGCAGCACGGCGGCGACCAGCAGGCGAAGGCGCAGACCGGCGCGTTTTCTCACGGTCCGCGCTCCTTCAGGCGCAATTGTTCGGCCCACCGCGCCGCCGCGTCGGCATCGACCGCAATGCCCAGCGAGCGCGCCACTTCGGCATTGACGCCGATGGAAAATTCGCGCGGTCCGTGCGACGGCGGCATTGGCCGGCCGGCGAGCATGATGCGCACGATTTCGCCGACCTGGGTACCCACTTGGAGCGGCGTCGAATAGAGCGCCAGCAGGGCGCCGGCCTTGATGTACGCGGGCGAGAATCCGGCCAGGGGGATGCGGCGGCGGTACGCCGCCGTCAACACGTTCTGGATCGTCGCGCTGTTGTAGATCTGCGGGTCGGGCAGGGCGAGCAGGACATCCGCGGCTTCGAGCGTCTTTTGCAGCGCCGCCGGCAACTGGTCGGCGCCGTCGATGCGCACGCCGGCGATATTGAGATTGCGCTCGGCGGCGACCCGCAGCAGTTCCGGCTCGACCAGACGCGATTCCGGCCCGAGCAGCACGCCGATGCGCTGCCGCGTCGGCAGCGCCAGCCGCAATAGATCAAGCTGGCGCGCCGCCGGCTGGTCGAGCCACAGCGCGGCATACGGCCGGCCGCTCTGGCTCATGGCATCGACCTGGCGCACATAGGCGCTGCGCGGCACCAGCGTGGCCAGCAGCGCCACCTTCGGCCCGCTTTCCGCCAACCCGCGCAGCGCGCCGACGCCGATGGCGATCACCAGTCGCGGCGGCGGTCCTTGGCCGTCGAGCAGCTCGCGCCAGGGCTTGGTCACCAGTTCGGCGCGGGCGGCGCCGCCACGCTGGATTTCCGCGCGGATGGCGTCGGCCGTCTCGGCGTAAGCCCCGCCCGCTTCCGACAAGGCCAGCCAGATGACCGGCTCCGCCGCCTGCGCACCGCCCACCCATGTATATGTCATTAGACATAGGCAGGCGAGAGCGATGCGGCGGCGCAGGGAATGCACGCTCAGTACTCCAGGCGCAGGGTCGCGAAACCGCGCCGCGAAACGACTTCGCTTTCGGCGCGCTCGACATGGGGCACGCCGTCGCTCTGCACCGTAAAAGCCAGTTCGCCGCGCGTCGCGCCGACGCGGAACGAATAGCCGACGCGCCAGTCGAGCCGCTGCCAGTGCTTGGCGTAGGTTCCGCCCGACCACTTCATGGCACCGGTGGAATGGTAGGTCGCCGACAGGTCGAGGCCGCCGGGCAGCTTCTGCATCAGCATCAGCGTCGTGGCATGCGTGGGTGCCGAATTATTGGTCTGGACGAGGTCCCGCGTCAGTCCGTCGTTGGTCCCGGGGAGCGGGAAATAGCCGCCCGAAATACCCTGGCCGTAGGGCGGATGCATGTCCGCGGCGATCCGGATGAACGACTGGTTGAAGATCACCCGCGTGGCGTCGCCAGGCTGCCAGCGGAACTGGTATTCGAGGCCGCGAATCCTGGCGTCCTGGGCATTGTAGATATCGAGGGCCGTGCCGCACGCCAACGGCGCGGATACGCAGTTGGGTGGAGCCAGGTCGGTGCGGATCGCGATCATGCGGTCGGCGACGCGTTCCTCGAAGACGCGAACATCGCCGCTCAGGCCGAGCGGCCGGAATTCGCCGAGCCAGCCCAGTTCGCGGCTGGTGACGATTTCCGGCTGGGCGCGGCCGCGCATGAAATAGCCGCGCAGGAGCGTCAGTCCGCTGGTCGACTTGTACGTCCAGTTGCCGCGCTTTTCGAACAGGGAAGGCGTGCGATAGGCGCGCGAGGCGCCGGCGCGCAGGGTCTGGCCGGGCGCCACATGCCAGTTGATCGCCGCACGCGGCGCGAATGTCGTTTTCGAATTGGTGTCGTATTCCCACGAAGAACCGAGATTGGCCACCAAAGCGGGGGCGAAGCGCCATTCGAGATTGCCGAACAGCCGGCTGACCGTATTGGCCACATCCTGGGAAGTGCCGTAATACTGGGGGGCATTGACCGCATCGGAGCGCCATTCGCCGCCCCAGACGACGCGCATGTCACGTGCGGGACTGAACGTGTGGGTCGCCTCGATATCGTCGCGCGCGGAACTGAAGCCATAGTCCGCCGGGACGGGGAATGCACCGATTTTCCCGAGGAAGGAATCGGTGGCCCCTTCCTCGGAGCGGTAGAAGCGCAGCGAGAAATCCTCGTCGGCAGCCACCGAATGCCGCCAGCCGAGCTGAACGTACTTGTGGCTCTTGGTCTGGTTCCGCATCGGATCGTTGACGCTGCCATCCCCCACCTGCTGCGTCGTCTCGATGCCGCCGGCCTGGAGTTGCAGTTCGTCGCCCAGGCCCAGCCGCCAGTCGGCGCGCGCGTCGATCAGCCGCTGCAGCTTGCGGTCGCGAAAGTTGTCGAAGCCCTCGTCCCGACGGGTCTCGGCCGTCGCCCGGAGATTGACATCCCGTCCGCCAGCGCCGAGCCGCAGCCGCTTGTCGTTGACGCCCTGCGTGCCGGCGTGCATTTCCCCGGCCGCTCCGAGCGTCTCGGAAGCATGGCGGGTGACGATATTGACGACGCCGAGGAAGGCATTCGAGCCGTAGGACGCCGAATTGGAACCGCGCACCACCTCGATGCGATCGATGTCGTCGAGACTGACCGGAATCAGGTCCCAGTTGACTCCGCCGGCGAAGAAAGGCGAATACTGGCTGCGGCCGTCGAGCAGCACCTGCATGTGACGCGGGATATCCTCGGCCAGCCCGTGATAGAGAGCCGACGGAGCCCCTCCCTTGACGGGCGAGACCTGCATGCCCGGCACCAGCCGCAGCAGGTCGACGACATGACGCACGCCCGACAGGCGGATCATTTCCCGGTCGATCACGGTGACGGCGCCTGGCGCCTCGCTGAGCGGCTGCGCCAGGCGCGACACCGACAGCACCACCGGCAGTTCCTCGAAGTAATCGCGCTCGCTCAATGCGATTTGCACCGGCCCGTTCCATTGCGGCGTTTGCGCCTGCGCGACGACTTCGCCGGCGAGGGCCATGACGGCGAATGCGGCCAGGCACGCGGCGACGGTCGGTTTATTCAGCGGGGTCATGAGCATTCGGGAATGGCGCGAAAAGCCATTATATGAGGAATGGGCATCGCCCTGCGCCGCGCAAAACGCCGCCGATACTAGGGTCTGTTTACATTCAGTCGACGTGCGCGCCGGGCCATAGCGGGTCGCAGGCCAAGGCGCGACCGACGCGATGTGGTCGTTCCACATGAGGAGGGAGCAACGTCGGCGTGCGGCCCGCTATGGCCCGGCCCTTCGGGTTGCCGTCAAATGCGGCGCTCGCTTTGTCGCAAGCCTCGTGAAGGGGACTACCATTCACTTCGTCTTGCTTCGCGCGATCATCCGCATTTGACGGCAACGCGCACGCCGACTGAATGTAAACAGACCCTAACGCCGCCCCGCCAGGACGACGCCCGCCACGACCAGCCCGGCACCGGCCAACTGCCAGGCGGACATGGCCTCGCCGAGCACCCACCAGCCCAGCGCGATGGTCACCACCGGGCCAACGGTGCCGATCAGGGCGGCGCGGCCGGCGCCGATGCGGCGGATCGCCGCCGACTGGGCGAACACAGGAATCAGCGTCGACAGCACCGCCATGCCGAAGCCGTAGCCGTAGATCGGCAGCGGCTGGACGATTTCGGACAGCGGCTGCGTGGCGAAGAAATGCACCAGCGTCGCCGCCGTCGACACCAGCATCGCCAGCGCCGTGAAACGCATGGCGCCGAGCCGGGCGATCATGCGCGCGCTGCCGGCGAGGTAGAGCGCGTAGGACAGCGACGAGGCGAACACGAAACCGCCGCCCACCCACACCGCCGCCGTGTCGGCGGCCAACCCCAGGTCGTGGGCGAAGGCCGCGGCGATGCCGAGATAGCAGAGTGCGAGCGTGCCCGCCTCGCGGCGGCCGACGACGTGGCCGAAGAACAGCGCCGAGATGAGGATGGTCAGCGTCGGGTAGGTGAACAGGATCAGGCGTTCGAGGCCGGCCGAGATGTATTGCAGGCCGACGAAGTCGAAAATGCTGGCGCCGTAATAGCCGAGCAGTCCGAGCGCGACGACGACGGCCCAGTCGCGCGCCGTCAGCGGCGGCGCATGGCGCGATTCAGCCAGCCCCACCCAGATGAACACCGGCAACGCGAAGGCCATGCGCAGGGCCAGCAGCGTCACCGGCGCCACCGTGTAGGAGGCATAGGCGAGCTTGATGAGGATCGCCTTGACCGAGAAGCCGAAGGCGGCCAGGATGGCCAGCCAGAGGCCGGCGGAATAGCCGGTTTTCAGCGCCGCCGCCCGCCGAGGATGGAGCCGAGCACGCCGCGGATGATCTCGCGGCCGACCTGCGAGCCGATGGCGCGGGCGGCGCTCTTCACCGCCGCCTCGACCGCCGTCTGCCGGCTGGCGCCGCGGCTGCCGGCCGCAGAACCCGAGCCGAGCACGCTGCCCAGCATGTCGCCGAGATTGCCGAACAGGCCGCCGCCCGCCGTACTCTCGCCCGCCGCCGGCACAGGTGCCGGGGCCGGTTCGGCCGGCCCCGCCTTCCCGCCTTTGAGCTTCTCGTAAGCCGACCCGCGATCCACGGCCCCCTCGTAATTGCCGGAGAGACCCAGAGCCCCCAACCCCCCCGACCCCGCCCACCAAGTCCCC
>CAZWFC010000119.1:0-8906 GCA_964632965.1 uncultured Rhodocyclaceae bacterium | reverse complement strand
CCTGTACGAGCTGGCGCACCAGGTCGATGTTGGCTGCGTCGCCGATCTGCAGCAGGACGATCGGCAGATCGCCGGAAATGGCGTAGCCCCACAATCCCGATTGCCCGCGACGATTCCTGACGAGTACGGCGGCATCGGCGCGCAAGCCGGCGTTGGCGTGGATGACCGAGCCGGCGAGGCGCGCATAGAGCTGGGCATCGGCTTCGCTGGCATTGAGCTGGCGCAGCACCACCTGGCTGTGGGTCCAGGTCAGCTCGAAGGCGCGGTCGGCGAGATGCCGGTCCTGGTATTTTTCGATCAGACCGACCGCCATCGCGCGCGTCTCGGCGATGCCGGTCACCCGGTCGATGGTGACCGACTGCTCCGGATCGAGCGTCAGCGCATAGCGGATGGCGACGATCGGGTCCAGCACCGAACCGTCGCTGCCCGTGAGCGCCGCCGTATCGATCATCGCCTGCGGCGCGGCGGTGCCTCTGCCGCGGCCGATGAAGCGCAGGCGATCGGTCTCGTAGGACACCGCGCCGACATCCGCCCCGTGCACCGTCATCAGGTTGAACATCCACGGCGCCTGCTCGCCGACGGAACGGGGCCGGCGCGTGCAGAGAATCGCGTGCCGGTCACGCAGTATCTCGGTCTGCACGAAGAGATTGCTGAAAGCCGGATGCATCGTGTCGGCCGCCGGCGGCGCGATCACGACTTCGGCATAGCTGGTGACGTCGATGGACCGCCGCTGGCGCGAACGGTTGGTGATGCGGACGCGGCGCAGTTCGATGTCGTCTTCCGGCGACACCACGATCTCGGTGTGCGTTTCGAAGTCGCCGTCGCCGGCGCCCACGGAATCGCGGCGGCGGAACTCGGCGCGGCCTTCGGAAAAGATCGCTTCGTAGCTGTCCGGCCGCTTCAACGTCGGCTGGTAGGCCGTCGACCAGAAGTCGCCGCTGGCCAGTTCGCGGATGTAGCAGAACGTGCCCCGGTTGTCGCGGGTGCCGTCCTCGCGCCAGCGCGTGACGGCGAGATCCTTCCAGCGGCTGTAACCGCCGCCGGCATTGGTGACCATGACGTGATAGCGGCCGTTCGACAGCAACTGCACCTCCGGTATCGCGGTGTCCGGCGTGTCGAACACCCGGATCGGCATGGCCTCGGCGACCTGTGCGGCGCGCTCGTCGAAGCTGCGGGCGGTATGCGAAAACAGCGCCGTGGCCTTGGGAATCCGCTCCTGCAGCAACAGCATGACCGCCTGGAACAGCCGGTCCGACTCGAAGCGCCGCTGCATCGGGCGCTCCAGCAGAAGGTAGGCCAGCGCCAGCAGGCTCATGCCCTGGTGATGCGCCATGAACGAGCGCACCACCGCGCTCGACTGCCGCCGCCGCTGGCGTGCCGGCGTGTAGTCGATCGCTTCGAACATGCCGAACTTGCCGATGAAGCCGTCGGCCGCCAGCCGTTGCAGGTTCAGGCAGGCCGCCTCGGGCTCCACCATCAGCGCCAGCGCCGAGGCATAGGGCGCGATGACCAGATCCTCGGCCAGTCCGCGCTTGAGGCCCAGACCGGGTACGCCGAAGGCGCGGTACTGGTAGTTGAGGTTCACATCGACGGTGTTGTAGCCGGATTCCGAGATGCCCCAGGGAACGCCGCGCTGGTCCCCGTACTCGATCTGGCGGGCCACTGCGGCCTTGCAGGTCTGGTCGAGCAGCGTGTTGTCGTAGGACGGCATCACCAGAAGCGGCATCAGGTACTCGAACATCGAGCCGCTCCACGACAGCAGTACCGGTTCGCCGCCGGTGCCGGCGAGCAGCCGGCCGAGCGCGAACCAACTCTCCTGCGGCAACTGCCCCTGCGCGATGGCGACGAAACAGGTCAGTCGCGCCTCGGAGGCCAGCAGGTCGTAATAACCGGTGTCCGCGCGGCGCTCGTCCACGTTGTAGCCGATGATCAGCAGGTGGCACGTCTTGTCGAACAGAAAGTCGTATTCGACGCGCGAGAATTCACTCGATTGCAATGCCAGGCCGTCGATGAGCGCCATCCTTTCCCGCGCCGGAGCGCTGCCCGCCGCAGCCAGCTCGCGCAGGGTCGGAATGGCGGCGCCGTCGTCGAAGCCGAGCGGCCCGTGCGCCGGCACGAGCGCGGTCAGGTCGTCCAGCGCTTCGCGGCATTGCCGGGCGAGCGCCTGTGCCCAGCCGTTGGCGTCGCTGTCGAGCGCGGGATCGTCCCGGATATCGAAACTGTCGGCGATGCGCGTCACGAGGTCCGCGGCGGCCGTCGCCAATGCCGCCAGGGTCGAACGCGCCGCCGCCAGGCTGGGCGGGTAGACTGCGGACGCGGCGACCAGCTGCCGGCGAAACTCCTCCACGGCAAGCGCCCCGCCACTGTCCGCCGCATCGGCGAGAACGCCCAGCGTGTCGCTCAGGCCGGCGAACAGCCGCGCCGACACTATCCGGTCGTCGGCCAGCGCCAGCAGCCCGCCGCGCAAGGTCAACAGGTGGCCGACGAGGTTTCCGCTGTCGACCGTCGAGATGTAGCGCGGCGGCAGCGGCTGCAGGGTCTGCGTGTCGTACCAGTTGTAGAAATGGCCCCTGTGCCGCTCCAGCCCGTCCATCGTGCGCAGGGTGTTCGCCGTGCGCCGAAGCAGTTCGCCGGCCGGCAGGTAGCCGAAGTCGTAGGCGGAAAGATTCGCCAGCAACGCCAGTCCGATGTTGGTCGGCGAAGTGCGATGCGCAACCGATGCGATGCGGTATTCCTGATAGTTGTCGGGCGGCAGCCAATGATCGTCAGGACCGACGAAGCGGTCGAAAAACGCCCAGGTACGGCGCGACAGCATGCGCAGGAACTGCGTCTGCTCGATCGACAGGCTCGCCTTGGGGCGCGCCAACGGACGGCCGATCCACCACGCGACCAGCGGCGACGCGAACCACAGCAGCAACACCGGCCCCGCCACGACCAGCACCGCCGGCGTCGCCAGCGCCAGATGGATCGCCGCCGCCGCGGCGATGGCCGGAGCAAACCACATCGCCCGGTAGGCGGCGGCCAGCTCGCTGCCGCCGCGTGCGCTCGACTCGCGGTCGGCCGCGCTCGACGGATTCCATTCGAGCAGCCGCCGATGCGATATCAGCGTGCGCCAGACCGTGCGGACAAGGGCATCGAGACTGAAGAATGCCTCGTACGGCAGACAGGCGAGCTCGAACGCCACTTGCGTGCAACTGCGGGAAAGCGAACGCGCGATGGCGGCGAGGTGCTGGCGCAGCAGAACCTCCGCCGACTTGCGGAACACATCGAGCAACGCGGCGCATAGCGCAGGCAGCAGCAGGATGCCGATCACGCCGAGGGTCCACGGCGCGGCCGACGGCAACAGCAGCCAGCCCGCCAGCAACAGCGACGTCAGCGCCGTCGGCACGAGACTGCGGCGCAGATTGTCGAACAGCTTCCATTGCGACAGCAGCGACAGCGGGCTCTTTTCGCGTTGGGCGCTGCCACTGCCGGCCGGCACGCTGCGCCGCAGCCAGCCGGCGAGCTGCCAGTCGCCGCGGATCCAGCGGTAGCGGCGATTCACGTCGGCGCCGTAGCGGGCCGGATAGTCCTCGTACAACTGCACGTCGCTCAGCAGCCCCGAGCGCGCATAGCAACCCTCCAGCAAGTCGTGGCTGAGGATGCGATTCTCCGGGAAGCGCCCGCCCAGGGCCTGCTCGAAAACATCGACGTCGTAGATGCCCTTGCCGATGAAGGAGCCTTCGCCGAACACATCCTGGTACACGTTCGAGACGGCACGCGTGTAGGGATCGATGCCGGGCTCGCCGCCGTTCAGGCGCGCATAGCGCGACCTGTTCGTGCCGGGCAGGCTGATCGCCACGCAGGGCTGCAAAATGCCGTAGCCGGCGACGACGCGCCGCCGGTCTTCGTCATACACGGCACGATTCAGCGGATGCGCCATGGCGGCGACGAATTGGCGTGCCGCGTCGCGCGGCAACTGCGTGTCCGTGTCCAGGGTGATGACGTACCTGACGCCGAGCAGAACGGCGGTGTCCCCGACCACCAGCGAAAAGCCGTCTCTACAGCCGCGCAGCAAGGCGTTCAGGTCCGCCAGCTTGCCGCGCTTGCGCTCGTAACCCATCCAGATCCGGTCCTGCGGATTCCAGACGCGCGGACGATGAAACAGGAAGAAACTGTCGTTCCCGCTGCCGTCGACATACTTTTCGTTCAGCTCGTCGATCTTCGTGCGCGCCAGTTGCAGCAGCGTCGCGTCATCGGCAAGGACTTCCTCGTGCCCGTCCGGAAAATCGGTCAACAGGCCGAAATGCAGACAGCTGTCGCGATTCGCCAGAAACCGGACTTCCAGCGCCTCGGCCAGATCCTCGATGCATGCCACACTGGTCAGCATGGTCGGCACCACGATCAGCGTGCGCGCCGGCGGCGGGATGCCGGCCGAAAAGTCCATGCGCGGCAACGGCTGCGGCGTCACCAGCAAAGTCGCCAGCCAATTCGCCAGCGCCACCGCCAATTGACTCGCCGCCAGCACCATGAGGGCAAGCAGCGGCGGCAGCACCCAATCGGCTATCCCGGCCGGTATGCCACCGGCCGGCATGAGCGCCAACAGACCGCACGAAATAAGCGCCGTGAGCAGCGCAATGCCGCCCAGATAGAGCGGCAACGGAAACCGGCCGGCCCTCCGGCGCCAGGCATCGAAGCCGGAAAGGCGAACTGCCGTTGCCCGCTCGATTTCCGGCAGCCCCTGGTCGACGAGATAGAAGCCGACATGCGCCGCACGGGAAGCGGCGTCGAGCGCCGCGGCGGCACGCGCCAGTTCGAGCGCCTGGCGGGCCACCGCCGCTTCGGGCAGGCGGCTCTGCTTGGCGATCCGCTCCGTCGCATGGCGGTAACGATCGCGCGTGGCGAAATCCATGCGGCCATAGACGCCGCCCGGGTCTTCGCGCAGCGTCGTTTCGACGAGGCTCATGGTTTCGACGAACTCGCGCCAGTCCATCGCACCGAGCACCCGGAGGCTGCCGATGCTGTTGCTGATGGAAACCTGATCGGCGGCCTGCTGCTGGTTCTCCCAGTTCACCAACTGCTCGATGGTCAGGCCGGTTTCGGCAAGGCGCTGCTCGATCCAGGTCAGCGGCAGCGCCAGGGCGGGGCCGCGCCCCTGCAGGCGGCGCGCGAGTTCCGCAACGAACGCGCCGACCATCGGCGGATTCGAGCGCGCCATGTCGGCGATGATCAATACCAGACTCTTGGGATCCTTCTCGACGGTCGCGGCCATCTGGTCGGCCCAGAAGTCGGCCAGATTCCGTTCGGCCCAGCCGGCGGCAATGCGCACGCCGACGCGCCGCAGGTTCTCGATAAGCGCAAGCCGCAGCATGATCGGGATCGCCCACAACTCGCCGAGGTTCAGCGGAGTAACGCTCTGGTAGGCGGCGACGAAGCGGCTGAGGCTTTCCGTGTCGACGCGCCCGTCGCCATGCGCGACATTTTCGAGCGCGATGTCGTACACGCGCGGACGCCCGGCCGACGGCCCCTGCGCCAGACGCGGAAGTTCCCGGCTGTAGCCCTTGGGCAGGTGACGCTTGGCCGTGCGTATCTGTTCCTCGATGAGGTAGAAGTTGTCGAGCAGCCATTCGCCGGCCGGCGTGATCCGGCGCTTCGCCGCGACCGTCGGCGTCAGCAGCTTGCAGACCTCGACCAGGACGCTCTCGTTCTTGGCCAGGCGCGCCAGCAGGCGGTCCGGCGCACGCCCGGCAGCGAGCCGATGCGATCCGGCAAGCGCCTTGCCGTGCTGCGCCATCTGATCGGCGCTGAACAACTCGGAACGCAACGGCGGTTCGTCGTCGGGCGGGCGCCGCCGCATAGCGGCGCGGAGCCATGCCTGCAATCGTCTGAGATATCTGTCGGACCGTGCGCCAGCGTTCAAGTGGGAAGCCCTTTCCGGGAAGCGAAATCGCGATGAAAGGGGCGCTGGACGATATTCCGGCGTCAGGACGAAAACGGGAAACAGGCCGGGTATTGCGCCATGGCGACGACGCGGTGACGCGCCGCACTCGGCTCGTCGAGCCGACTACCCGGCGCCGGCCAAACGGCCGGCGGGGGGACAACGGTAGCACGGCACGGCCGCTCCTGGAAACGAAATCCGGGCAGCGACCGGCCGGGAGGCCCGGCTTACTTCATCCGCATGTCGTTCTTGATCGACTTCACGCCGGCGACCGCGCGTGCCAGATCGACGGCCGTGCTCTGTGCCGCCTGCGAACTCACGGAGCCGCTCAACTGCACGATGCCCTTGAAGGTTTCGATATTGATTTCGGCAGAATTCAGGGTGGGATCGTTGAATACGGCGGCCTTCATCTTGGTGGGGATGATGCTGGCCGCCGAATTCTCCTCATGGTGATGCGCGATCACGTGGCCCATTTCGCGGGCGATGACGAAGGCCAGGCAATCGTCGTACGGCAGCTATGCCCATCGCCTCGTTCATGGCGATACGGCCGTTGGCGCTGGAAGCGCTGCCCAGTTCGGCACCTCCGACCACATAGACATCGAAGCGGTTGCCGGGCGAGGCCGGATCGCCCCACGCATTATCCGGGTACAGGAACCTGACCCCGACCTGCAAGGCGTCGGCAACCCAATGCACCTGCAGGGCGAACTGCATCGTGGCATCCCGTTCCGATTGCGTCGGACAATCCGTGTTCTCCTCGCAGGTGGCGGTTCGCCTCGCTGCGGTGCTGATGGTAAACGCGACATCCGAATGAGACGACGCCCATGGAATGTCCATCAGACGCGCCCGCTCGTCCATCGGCGCCGTCACACAGCCGGCCATGCCGAGACAAGCCGCTGCAGCGATTAGCTTTCCGATGCTTGACCGCAACATGATACTGGACCTCCTTTAAAGCCAAGCAATGCGCAACCCGGTGTATCCCGACGCAAAGACTTCGCAAGGACTGCGGGAGATTGCTGTCGGCACCTCTAGCGGCGGCCGATCGATCGTCGAAGAACCGAACCGGCATCATGTGGCGAATCAATTCGCCGGCCACCGCGGTGCCTATCGCCACAATGCATCAATATGCAAAGCTGCTCCGTTCGTCAGCGCACGAAGAACGTTCATTTCCCGGGTCCGGGACTCCCGATCGGACAGCACCGTGGTGACCAGGCAAGAATGAGCTGTCGGGATCGTCGGGGCCAATCCGCCAACGAGTCACAAGATCGGGCCGCTGTCGGTGCGGCGATATGCGGAGAAGCAAGGAGAACTTCTTTTGCCCAGGCCCAGTTCGGCCACAAGCTGAACAAGTTGGTCGCGCTCTACCGGGACGAGAGCTAGGGTTGGTTCAGACCGCAAATCGCAAGGCGATTTCCGCACGGCTGACACACACAATGAAATCGACAGGCCTAATGCACCGTACAGACCATGCAGGGATCGAAGCTGCGCACGACGTGCTGCACGGCGGCCGGAGTGACGCCCTCGACGGGCATCGGCACACCTTGCAGGGCCTGCTCCAAAGCACCCGGCTGGCCCTGCGCGTCGCGCGGCGAGAAGTTCCAGGTGGTCGGGGCGATGATCTGATAATTGTGGATGCGGCCGCGGCGGACGTTGAGCCAGTGGCCGAGCGAACCGCGCGCGGCTTCGACGAGGCCGATGCCCTGGGCGTCCTCGGGAATCTCGCCGACGGCGCAGTAGGGTTCGGCCGGGCTGAGTTCTTCGGCCCAGCGTTCCATTTCCGGCACCACGCGGGCGATCTCGACCAGGCGCATGACGACGCGGCTCATGACGTTGCCGCCCTGCGCCGCCGCCAGTGAACGCGCCAGCGGATGGCCGGCGATGACCTGGCGCGCGAGCGCGCCGACTTCGACGACGCGGCCGTTGTAGCGCGGCGCCTTGCACCAGGAATAGGCGCCCGCCTTTTCCGCCAGCGGCAGCGTCGCTCCCGTGGCGGGTTCCTGCGGCGTTTCGGCCTCGGCGTACCAGGCATGGCGCACGTCTTCGCGGATGGCTGAGACGTCGAGGGGGGCGCCGACGCCGCCGTCCCAGATGCCGGACGGGAACAGACGTCCGGACTCCTGCGGAAAACTGCCGTAGCTCATGAACAGGTCGCCGGCGCGACCGAGCTTGTCCAGGCCGAGGTCGCGGGAGAACGCGAGGAAGCGCCCGAAGTCGCTGCCGGCATGGGCGTCGCCCCAGGCATCGAGGGCGGCGGCATCGGCCAGCGCGGCGACGTTTTCGAGCGCATCGCCGAACAGGGTGGCTTCGAGGAAGACGCGGAACTCGCGCAGGATGCGGCGCAGGCGGATTTTCTCGGAGGCCTGCAGGGGACGCGACGAACCGCCCGGCTGCAGGGCCAGCGTATGCGGCCACTTGCCGGCGATCATGCCCATGGTGCGCATGAAGTCGGCGCGCGCCGGCAGCATCTGCGCCGCCGCCGTGCCCTGGATAGCCTTGAAGCGCGCCTCGGCGGCGGCGAACCACCGCCGGTCGCGGTATTCGGCGCGGGCGAAGTCCGGCATGAAGTAGAGGTAGAAATGCGTCAGGTGATCGGCGATGTTTTCGGTCGCCAGCATCAGGTTGGCGGCGATGCGGCCGTTGGCCGGCATGGTCCAGCCGAAGGCGTCGGCGAGCGCCTGCGCCGACGCGGCCGACTGCGCCACCGAGCAGATGCCGCAGATGCGCGGCACGAACACCAGCGCATCGAGCGCGACCTTGCCTTGCAGTATCTGCTCGAAGCCGCGGTACAGCGGCGAATTCACGTAGGCGGCAACGACGCGCCCGCCCTCGGTGTCGAGCGTGACTTCGAGGTCGCCCTCGACGCGATTGAACGGCCCCACAACGCGCCGCGTCATCGCTTGCCCCGCTTCGAAGGCGCCTTGAGCATGTGATCGGCGCGCGCGTTCTCGCGCACGCGCGCCGGCGTCGCCGACTTCGACAGCGCGGCGAGCGC
>CAZWFC010000118.1:0-9009 GCA_964632965.1 uncultured Rhodocyclaceae bacterium | reverse complement strand
GCCGTCACCGACAGTGTCGATAGCAGACTGCCGGTTTGGTCGTTGCCGGCGCCATACGCCTGCATCAGCTTCATGATCTGCGCCAATACCTTCGTTTCCAGGTCGCGGTCGGAAGCCGGCACGGCGGTATCGGTGGCAGTCGCCGATGGCGCGGAAGACGATGCGGTACTGTTCTGTGTGCTTTGTTCGTAGGCCATTGCTTCCTTCAGCGTGACCTTGCCGTCGCCGTCGGTGTCGGCCGTGTCGAAATTGTTGACGATATCGGTGATGGTGCTGGAGCGCTGGCTGTCCGAAGAGCCGATCTCGCTCAACTGACCGCTCAGTTCGTCTTTCGTGAAGCCGCTGTCGCCATCCTGTGGCGGCGGTGGCGGCATGCCGCCCATTCCGCTCATGCCGCCGCCCATGCCGCCTTGCATGCCGCCGCCTTGCATGCCGCCGCTCATGCGCATGCTCATGGCCTGATTGTCGAGTTCGTCGGCGACCTTCTTCAGCGTGTCGGAGAATTCCTGCTTGGTGACCTTGCCGTCGCTGTCGGTGTCGAGTTTCGCGAACAGGTCGTCGACGCTGGCCGTTGCGCCGGAAGATGCAGTGGACGATGCGGACGAGACCTTGTCCATCGCGGTCTGCAGGTCGGCCTTCGTGAGGTAGCCCTGTCCGGACGTGTCGAGTTTCGCGAACAGGTTTTCGGCCATCTGCGTCGGGTCGGGGCGCTTCATCCCGCGCATGCCCTGCATCGTCATCGCACTGTTGCTGCCGATACTGCTGATGCTGCTGCTCATGATGTATTCCTTTCCTGGTGAGTGAGTCGTCGTGCCACGCACGGCACGCGATGGCATGCATGCAAGACATCGGCCGGAATGGCAGAAAAATCAGGGGGTTCGCCGTAAAACCGGGTAAAAGGCCGTTAAGGAAACGGGTGTGTTCGGCATTCGGGGTGTCCGCAGGACGTGCGGAGCGGAGCGGTCGCCGCAGTGCTTGCCGCGACCGGCAAACCTTGCGGTTGCAAAGAGGCGTTAATCCTGATTGGCGACGGACAATTGGCGCATCCGGTGGCATGTCGCGCGCCGACGCGCCGGCAAGGATTGCCGCGATTCGCCCGACGTCGGCAGCAAGCGGCTGTCCGAACGCATGGCGAGCGTCGGGTGGCTGTAAATCGCGGTAAATAGCGGTCGTCGCCCTAGCCCGCTGCTGCGCGCTTGGATAATATCGGGCAAGGTTGCAACGCGAGGCGAGTCCCCGGCGATGAGGAAAGTGCTGCTGGTAGACGACGACGTCGAACTCGTCGAAATGCTCAGGGAATATCTGGAGCGGGAAGGTTTCGCCGTCAACGCAGTGCATGACGGCGAGGCCGGCGTGTCCGAGGCGTTGGGCGGGCAATACGCCATCGCCGTGCTCGATGTGATGATGCCGCGCATGAACGGCATCGAAGCGCTGCGGCAGATTCGCCTGGGCAGCTGCATGCCGGTGCTGATGCTGACGGCGAAAGGCGATGACACCGACCGCATCGTCGGCCTCGAACTCGGTGCCGACGATTACGTGCCCAAGCCATGTACGCCGCGCGAACTGACGGCCCGCATCCGCGCGATATTGCGGCGTACCGAGTCACAGCGGGCGGACGGCGCGTCAGGGCCGCTGACGGTGGGCAGCCTGACCCTGCGGCCGGAGCAGCGGCGTGCCGAATGGGATGGCAAGCCGCTGGAACTGACGAGCACCGAATTCAACCTGCTCGACGTCCTAGTGCGCCACGCCGGACGGCCGGTCAGCAAGGCGCTGTTGTCGGAGCAGGCGCTGGGGCGTCCGCTGACGCGCTTCGACCGCAGCATCGATGTGCATCTGAGCAGCATCCGGCACAAGCTCGGTACCCTGGCTGACGGGCGGTCATGCATCCAGACAGTCTTCCGTCGCGGCTACCAGTTCATCCGGGAGTGAGCGCATGGGGCGCCTGTTCTGGAAGTTCTTCTTCTTCATCTGGCTGGCGCAGCTGTCGGCGATGCTGGGCATTGGGGCCACGTTCTGGCTGCACGACCGCGCCCGCGAGCAGCGGCAGGACGATATCGACCTGAGCCCGCCGGCGGCATTTCTGGTTGCCGCCGCTGCCGCCACCCTCGAACACGGCGGCCTTCCCGGCTTGCGGGGGCTGCTGGAAGGGGCGCGGCGCGATCCGGTCTATGCGCTGGCCGACGATGATCGCGAACTCCTCGGGCGGCCGGTGGCGCCGGCCGTCATCGCGCAGGCAAGGAGCCTGCTGGCGCAGGGTGGCTGGCAACCGCGCGTGCGCCGGGTCACGGCGCCGGACGGGAGCGGCTACGTGCTGTTCGCGCCCATGACGGAGCGGCACCGCGGTCGGCCGCCGCTTCCCGATGGCGGTGCGGGGCAGCCGTTTCCCGGCGGCCGTCCGCCGCCGGACGATGGGCCGCCCGGCGGCGGACGCGCATGGCTCCCGGTGCTGCCGATTGCGGCGACTGTGCTGGCAAGCCTGCTGTTCGCCGGCTTGCTGGCGCGCTATGTCGCAAAGCCGATCCAGAACCTGCGCAGCGCTTTCGAGACCGCAGCGGCGGGGAATCTCGGCGCGACGTCGGGGGCAGCCGTCGGCAACCGTCGCGACGAACTGGCGGACCTCGGCCGCGATTTCGACCGCATGGCGGCGCGACTGCGCGCGCTGATGGATGGCCAGCGTCGCCTGCTGCACGACGTTTCGCACGAATTGCGTTCGCCGTTGGCCCGCCTGCATGCGGCCATCGGACTGCTGCGGCAACAACCGGAACGGCTCGATGCGTCGCTGGGCCGCATCGAGCGCGAAGCCGTGCGCATGGACAAGCTGGTCGGCGAATTGCTGACGCTCTCCAGGCTGGAGGCCGGCGTTCTCGATGCGCGCTGCGAATCGTTCGAGATCGGCGAGCTGCTCGCCGGCATCGTTGCCGATGCCCGCTTCGAGGCGGCAAGCCGTCACTGTCGCGTCGATCTGGCGGCGGGTGCCGCGGCCATCGTCGTCAACGGCGTGCCGGAACTGCTGCATCGCGCGATCGAGAACGTGATCCGCAACGCCGTCAGGCATGCGCCCGAAGGCGGGAGCGTGGCCGTGGCCGCGCACGCGGATGGCGGGGAATGCCTCCTGACCGTTCTGGACGACGGACCGGGCGTGCCGGACGCACTGCTCGATGCGATCTTCGAGCCGTTCTTTCGCGACAACGGCCCGACGAGCGGCGACGGTTACGGCCTCGGGCTGGCGATCGCACGACGGGTGGTGGAGTCGCACGGCGGCCGCATCCGTGCGTCGAATCGCGCCGGCGGCGGGCTGTGCGTCGAGATTGCGCTGCCCGTTGTTGCCGGGCCGTGAGCGCTTCCCTTACGCCGCCAGTGCGGCAGTCTTGTGCTGGCCGATCAGTTGCAGCAGCTGCGAGAAGATCTTCGGGTTGCCGGCGATGAGGTTGCCGGTCGTCAGGTAGGCCGTTTCGCCGGCCAGGTCGCCGACCAGTCCGCCGGCTTCGGTGATCAGCAGCGAACCGGCCGCCATGTCCCAGGGCGACAGGCCGAATTCCCAGAAGCCGTCGAGGCGGCCGGCGGCGACGTAGGCGAGGTCGAGCGCGGCGGCGCCGGGGCGGCGCAGGCCGGCGGTCTTCTGCGTCATTTCCTTGAAGATCGCCAGGTAGGCGTCGACATGGTCGAACACGCGGTAGGGGAAGCCGGTGCCGATCAGCGACTCGGCCAGCTTGGCGCGGCTGCTGACGCGGATGCGCTTGTCGTTGAGGTAGGCGCCGCCGCCCTTGCTGGCGGTGAACAGTTCGTTGCGCGTCGGATCGTAGACCACCGCCTGGTTCATGACGCCCTTGACGGCGAGGCCGATCGAGACGGCGTATTGCGGGAAGCCGTGGATGAAGTTCGTCGTGCCGTCGAGCGGGTCGATGATCCACTGGAATTCGGCGTCGCGGCCTTCGGTCGCGCCGGACTCCTCTGCTAGAATTGCGTGTTGCGGATAAGCTTCGCGCAGCGTTTCGATGATCGTCGCCTCGGCGGCACGATCCACTTCGGTAACGAAGTCGCTCTGCTGCTTGACGCTGACTTTCAGGTGACCGACATCCATACTGGCGCGGTTGATGATCTGGCCGGCACGGCGAGCGGCCTTGACGGCGGTGTTGAGCATGGGATGCATGGGGGACGGGGCGGCAAAGAGGCGCGTGGCGCGAAGGCCCGAATTCTAATATGAACGACACCTCCCCGCTCGGGCGCATTCGCATCGTCCTCTCGCATACCAGCCACCCCGGCAACATCGGGGCGGCCGCGCGGGCCATGAAGAACATGGGCCTGCACCGGCTGGTGCTGGTCAATCCGCGTCATTTTCCCGATCCCCAGGCCGAGGCGATGGCGGCCGGCGCCACCGACGTGCTGGCGAATGCGCAGGTCTGTGCCTCGCTGGAGGAAGCACTGGCCGGAACGACCTTCGCCACCGCCCTGACCGCCCGCCGTCGCGGCCTCGCCGTCGAGCCGCTGTGGGCGCGCGACGCGGCGGGCGAACTGGCCGCGCTGGCCAGCGAAAACGAAGTGGCGCTGGTCTTCGGCAACGAAACCGCGGGCCTGTCGAACGAGGAGGTCTCGCTGTGCGCACGCTGGGCCAAGATACCTACCGATCCGGCGTTTTCCTCGCTGAATCTGGCCCAGGCCGTGCAGGTGCTGTGCTACGAACTGCGCCTGGCGGCCGTCAGCATCGGCTCGCCGCCGCGCATCCGGGATGCCGGCAAGCCGGCCAGCCACGAGGACGTAGAAGGTTTGATGGCCCACCTCGAACGCGCCGCCGTGGCATCGGGCTTTCTCGATCCGGCCCAGCCCAAGCGCCTGATGCCGCGCATGCGCCGCCTGTTCGCCCGCGCCGGCGTCGAGAAGGAGGAGGTCGCCATTCTCCGCGGCATGTTGTCCGCCTTCGAGACGGGGCCGTACCAGAAACGCCAGTAGGCGTTGCGTGGCGGCTCATGCTCAACAAAAGAAGTTGACCGCAACTCTAGGGCTTTTTACCATATCACCAATTTCTAATGGATTCTCCCTCATGTTCAGCCGGTTGAAAGAAGACATCTCCTGTGTGTTCGAGCGCGACCCGGCTGCCCGTTCGATGTGGGAAGTGCTGACCTGCTACCCGGGGCTGCACGCCCTGACGTTGCATCGATTCTCCCACTGGCTGTGGGGGCATCGCCTGCGCTGGCTGGCGCGCTTCGTGTCGCATTTCACGCGCTGGTTCACCGGCATCGAGATCCATCCCGGCGCGACCATAGGCCGGCGCGTCTTCATCGACCACGGCATGGGCGTGGTCATCGGCGAAACCGCCGAGATCAAGGACGAATGCACGCTCTACCACGGCGTGACGCTGGGCGGTACCTCGTGGAACAAGGGCAAGCGCCATCCGACGCTGGAGCGCGGCGTGGTGATCGGCGCGGGAGCGAAGGTGCTCGGCCCGATCACGATACGCGAAGGCGCGAAGGTCGGTTCGAACGCCGTCGTCGTGCGCGATGTGCCGCCGGGGGCGACCGCCGTCGGCATCCCGGCGCGCATCGTCGAGGCCGGGCGCGACGAACTGCGCGAAGCCAAGGCCGAGAAGATGGGTTTTTCCGCCTATGCCGTGACGCGCGGCGAGGACGATCCGCTTTCCCAGGCCATCCATGGCCTGCTCGACCATGCCGTGGAGACCGACCGGCGCATCGAATTGCTGCTCAAATACATTGAAAGGGCCGGCGTTTCGCTCGAAGACGATGTCGCCACCGCCGACAAGTTCGACCCCAAATATCTTTCAAAAATAGTTGACTGAAAATATCGGGATCGATATAGTCGATAAAAACGGTCAAGTATTAATTCCGAGTCGGCCGTTTAACTGCGAAGAGGACATCATGAGACTGACAACCAAAGGACGTTTTGCAGTGACGGCGATGATCGACCTGGCCCTGCGCCAGCACGATGGCCCCGTGACGCTTGCGGGTATTGCCGAGCGCCAGAATATTTCCCTTTCCTATCTCGAACAGCTGTTCGGCAAGCTGCGCCGCAACCAGTTGGTCGCCAGCGTGCGCGGTCCGGGCGGCGGCTATTGCCTGGCCAAGTCGCTGGAAGAGGTGTCGGTCGCCGACATCATCCGTGCCGTAGATGAGCCGCTCGACGCCACCAACTGCGGCGGCAAGCGCAACTGCCACGACGAGCACACCTGCATGACGCATGTGCTGTGGACCAGCCTCAATACGCGTATGTACGACTACCTGAGCTCGGTGAATCTGGCCGAACTGGTGCGTCAGCAGCGGCCCGACAATGCGCCGGCGCCGATCCACGATGCGCGTCCGGCCCGCCGCGCCCGCCGCGTCACGGGTATTGCCGTGGCGGCCTGACAGGAAGCCCGGAGCCGCGATGTTCGCGCCTGCCTATCTCGATTACAACGCGACCACGCCGGTCGATGCGCGTGTGATGGAGGCCATGCTGCCGTATTTCTCGCAGCTTTACGGCAATGCCTCCAGCCGCCACGAGTACGGCCGCGCTTCGCGCAAGGCGATCGATACGGCACGGCAGCAGGTGGCGCAGGCGCTGGGGGCGCACCCGACCGAAATCGTCTTCACCAGCGGCGGGTCCGAGGCGAACAACCTTTTCGTCAAGGGGGCGGCCGCCTGCATGCCGTCGGGCGCTCTGGCGGTTTCCGCCGTCGAGCATCCCTGCGTGCGCGAGCCGGCCGTCGAGTTGTCGCGCCGGGGCTGGTCGTTGCATGAAATCGCCGTCGACGCCAGCGGCCGGGTTGCGAGCGACGATTTCATCCGCGCTCTCGAAAAGAAACCCGCCCTGATATCGGTGATGCTCGCCAACAACGAGACCGGCGTCGTCCAGGATGTCGCCGCGCTGGCGGAGGCGGCGAAACCTGGTCGCGGCTGGTTCCACAGCGATGCCGTGCAGGCCTTGGGCAAGCTGCCCGTCGATTTTCGCGCCCTCAATGCCCGCGGCGTCCATGCGCTGACGGTGTCGGCGCACAAGATCGGCGGCCCGAAAGGCGCAGGCGCCCTGGTGCTGGACAAGCGCGTCGAGCTGAAGCCGCTGATCTCCGGCGGCGGTCACGAGCGCGGCCTGCGTTCCGGCACCGAGAACGTGCCGGCCATCGTCGGTTTCGGTACTGCCTGCGAGCTGGCCGTCGCCGGCCTGGCCGAGAGCGCGCAACGCCTGCGCGGCTTGCGCGAAACACTTGAGCAAGGACTCGTTCAGCAGGGGGCGACGATATTCGGTCACGCCGTCGAGCGCCTGCCGAACACGGTTTATTTCAGCCTGCCGGGGATCGATGGCGAAACCCTGGTCGGCAAGCTGGACCGCGCCGGCTACGCGGTCGCCAGCGGCGCGGCCTGTTCCAGCGCCAATCCCGAGCCCTCGCATGTGCTGCTGGCGATGGGCGTGGCGCCGGAACTCGCGCGCGGTTCGGTGCGCGTGAGCCTCGGCGCGACCAGCAAGACGGAAACGATAGCCGGTTTCCTGGCCGCACTGGCCGAAACCGTGCGCCAATTGCGCGGTCTGACCGCGCTGGCGGCCTGAACAATGAATTTTCTGGAGTGAAACGATGCTGAAATTCCCGATCTACCTCGACTACTCGGCGACCACTCCGGTCGACCCGCGCGTCGCCGAAAAAATGATTCCCTACCTTGTCGAGAAGTTCGGCAATCCGGCCTCGCGCTCCCATGCCTACGGCTGGGAGTCCGAGAAGGCGGTCGAGGAGGCGCGCGACGAGGTCGCCGCGCTGGTCAACGCCGATCCGAAGGAGATTGTCTGGACCTCCGGCGCCACCGAATCCAACAACCTCGCCATCAAGGGCGCGGCGAACTTCTATGCCGGCACGAAGGGCAAGCACATCGTCACCGTCGCCACCGAACACAAGGCGGTGCTCGATACCGTCAAGGAACTCGAACGCCAGGGCTTCGAGGCGACGTATCTGACGCCGCAGGAAAACGGCCTGATCACCGCCGAGCAGTTCAAGGCGGCTCTGCGCAAGGACACGGTGCTGGCCTCGGTGATGGCGGTGAATAACGAGATCGGCGTCATTCAGCCGATCGCCGAACTCGGCGAGATCTGCCGCGACGCCGGCGTCATCTTCCATGTCGATGCGGCGCAGGCCACGGGCAAGATGCCGCTCGATCTGGCCAGACTGAAAGTCGACCTGATGTCCTTCTCGGCGCACAAGACCTACGGCCCCAAGGGCATCGGCGCCCTCTACGTGCGCCGCAAGCCGCGCATCCGCCTCGAAGCCCAGATGCACGGCGGCGGCCACGAGCGCGGCATGCGCTCGGGCACGCTGGCGACGCACCAGATCGTCGGCATGGGCGAAGCCTTCCGCCTCGCCCGCCTGGAGATGGCGACGGAGAACGAACGCATCCGCATGCTGCGCGACAAGCTGCTGCGCGGCATCAACGACATCGAGGAAACCTTCATCAACGGCGATGTCGAACAGCGCGTGCCGCACAACCTCAACATCAGTTTCGCCTATGTCGAGGGCGAGTCCCTCATCATGGCGATCAAGGACATCGCCGTGTCCTCGGGTTCCGCCTGCACCTCGGCCAGCCTGGAGCCGTCCTACGTGCTGCGCGCCCTGGGCCGTTCCGACGAACTCGCCCACAGCTCGATCCGCTTCACCCTCGGCCGCTTCACGACCGAGGAGGAAATCGACTTCACGATTAAACTATTGCACGACAAGCTCGGCAAACTGCGAGAACTCTCCCCGCTCTGGGAGATGTACAAGGACGGCGTCGACCTGAATTCCGTCCAGTGGGCCGCGCATTGAGCCACGGGCTCAATGCGCGGCCCTTCGGGCAAAATGAACAACCCACCCCCCATCCCCCGCCCGGCGGGCGGGGGCGACTAATCAGAGGTGAACCATGTCTTATAGTCAAAAGGTCATCGAACACTACGAAAATCCGCGCAACGTCGGTTCCTTCGACAAGGAAGACGCCGGCGTCGGCACCGGCATGGTCGGCGCGCCGGCCTGCGGCGACGTCATGAAGCTGCAGATCAAGGTCG
>CAZWFC010000117.1:0-9145 GCA_964632965.1 uncultured Rhodocyclaceae bacterium | reverse complement strand
CCACCTCGAAAACGCCGGCTCGGCCTACTGAGCGCCCAGCGGGATCGCCGCATAGCCCGGCATGCGGCCGGCGATCTCCCGCCACAGGTCAGCCACCGGGATGCGATTCCTTGCCGTGCGGTCCGCCCATTCGGTCGGCCGCGCATCGCCCGGCCGGAAGCGCACGCCCCAGATCGGCACGAAGGCATCGGTGCGCAGCGAATAGCGCGCATCGCCGATCACCTCCGGATCGTCGCCGGCGCGCGCCACCCAGCCGCCCGAAAACACGGCAAAGCGCGCGAAGTCGCGAAGCACCCGCTCATCCGCCTGCGCCGCGGGCGCCAGGTCGGCCGACGCGACCAGCGCCACCGCGCCGCCGGACTTCCAGCGCAGCGCATCGGCGCCGATCATGCGCACGCGGTCGGTATGCAGCGTCTGGCCCGACTGGTAAACGGAGCGCCAAACGAAGGGATTGCCCACCGTCGGAAACATCTCGGCGCGCGCGACCGCGTGGCCGCGCGCCGCCGCCACCTGCGCCTGCACGTCGAGCGCGCGCTCGCGTTGCAGTGCCGCCGCCCCCACATAGGCGAGCCCGAACGCCAGCGCCAACGCCGCCGGCAGGCGCGACCGGCCGCGCACGGCGAACACCAGCCCGATCAGCAGCGCCAGCGTCAGCAACGGCCCGACCGTGGTCATCCAGTGCCAGGCGACGCGCAGCGGCGAAAACGGCCACAGCAGGTGCGTGCCGTAATTCGTGCAGGCGTCGAGCAGGCCGTGCGTGCCGTAGCCGACGCAAGCGGCTGCGAACAGCGCGCCGCGGTCGGCACGCGGGGAGCGCGCCAGCCACGGCGCCGCCGTGACCAGGCCGCCGACGGGAATGAAGGCGAAGGCGTGCGTGAAGTGGCGGTGGTACTCGATCGCCAGCAGCGGATCGGTCGCGCTGCCGATCAGGATATCGGCATCCGGCAGCACGCCGCCGAGCGCCCCGACCAGCCAGGCGCGCCGTCCGAGCCGCGGCCCCAGCGCCGCCTGCGCCGCCGTGGCGCCGAGCAGTGCGTGGGTCAGCGGGTCCATGGCCGCGCCGCCGCGCCGCGTCCGACGGCGCCTATTTCGCCCGCCCGTACTTCGCCGTGAAGCTGGCCTTGCCGAGCGCGTTGGCGTTGATCATGAAGCCGGTCAGCGCCGCGGTGGCGTCGGCCGGCACGTCGAGCTTGTCCACCTTCAGCGCATGCACCGTGAAAATGTAGCGGTGCGGCTTGTCGCCCGGCGGCGGGCAGACGCCGCCCCAGGCATTTACGCCGTAGTCGATGCGGTTCTGCACCGCGCCCTTCGGCAGCGTCGTGCTGTTCGCCGCGCCGGCGCCGGCGGCGAGTTCGCCCGTGTCGGCCGAAATATTGATGACCATCCAGTGCCACCAGCCGGAGCCGGTCGGCGCATCCGGGTCGTACACCGTCACGGCGAAGCTCTTGGTGCCTGCCGGCGCCCCGCTCCACTTCAGCAGCGGCGACTTGTTGTCGCCGGCGCAGCCGAAGCCGTTGAACTCGAAACTTTTGGCGATCATGCCGCCGGCCTTGATCTCCGGGCTGGCGAGCGTGAAGCCGCCGGCCTGGGCCAGCGTGGCTGCGAATATCAGGGCGGCGGTGAGCAGGGTGCGTTTCATGGGGGACTCCTTCGATGGGGAAGCTGGAGTTTAAGCCGAAGCGCGGCGAAGCCGGCAGGTGGAGCGCAACTCGGCCAAGGCCCGCCGCGAAGATGGCCGCAGGCGGCTATTCGCCCGGCGCCGCCTCCCCCGCCACGCGCGCGATGAACAACGGATAGAGCACGGCAAGCGAACCGCGCCGGGTTTGCAGCGGCTGCCGCAAAACGAACATGCCGTGGAAGACATCCCGCCGCAGCATTGGCCGGTACTCCGTTTCGAGCAGGTACAGAAGCTTGTCGAGATAATCGTCCCCGCCGCCCGGCCGGACATCGAACGACATGGGCCGTCCCGCGTCGGCCACGTCGTTGGCCTTTTCCGCGACCACATTCCCGAACAAGTCGAGCAAGCGCGAAAACACCGATTCGCCCAAGGGATGCTGCGGCTCGGTCTGCCACGCGCGGGAGCAGAAATCCCCTTCGCCCAGGACCAGGAACGATTTCCCCTGGCGATCGAGCTGGACCGAAATGCCTTCCTCCGGATAGGCGCAGAAAATCGGCCGTGCCTGCGGGAAGGCCAGGTTGGCGTGAAGCGCGGCGAAAGTACCGGCGCAGAACTTCGCCCGCGGATCGCCCAGGCTGCCTACCGCATGGCGGTCCGCCAGCGCCTTTTCCATGAACAGCGCGAGCGCCACGCGGGTGTCGTATGGCAGCTCGGGGCGATAGCGCTCGACCCCTATCTTCGGCGCCGCCGCCAGCTCGAACTTCAGTCCGGCGGCGAAGGCGCGATCCCGGAAGCGGGCCTGATCCGGCTCGGGAAGCTGGGTGAAGTACATCCGCAGCAGCAACTCGTCGATGTAGTAAAAGTCGCGAAACGGCAACTCCTTGCCGTCGTTTCCCAACAGCCGCGAGAGGAAGCCCATCACACCCTCCTGTCAATCAGGGAACCGAGGCGACGACGCCCGCTACTTCGCCATCGCCTCAAGCACCGGCACCAGTGTCGAGTCGACCGTTGCGCCGAGTTCGAGCAGTCCGCGCGCAAGATGGTCGGACCGATGCCTGTTGGCGCCCCCGAAATCGAACGATGCCTTGTAGATATTCTCGCGCGGGACGGCTTCGAATATCTTGCGCCAGACCTTTCTGGCGACCGCCAGTATCTCGCCGCCTTCGTAGACCAAGATACGCGACGCCGGCAGGTGCTTGTCGCCAAGGCCATCGAATATCCGCGGCGAGGAGTCGAAGACCACCGCATCGACGCCGTAGCGGACAGACATGCTCAATGCCAAGCCGCCGCCGAGGGAGTGCCCGGTGACAGTTACCTTCTTCTCCGGATGACTTTTCAGATAAGCCGCGAAGTATTTTTTCGCCTGCGTGTATTGGAGCGAAAACGGCCAAATGGCGAGGTTTGCCGTCAGGTAGTCCTCCTTGCTGTCGGTCCCCCGGAAGGCAAAGATCACCTCGTTCGAATCCTGCTTTTCGAAAATGTCATAGGCAAGTCCTGACTTTCGGATTCTTGTGGGACTACCGGTCTTCTTGCCGTTGCCATCGACCTGAACCCATCCCAATTTTTCGACCGCAAACGTCTTCCTGTCGGGGTTGTGATAGGCATTCGAACTGACCATCGCATAGATTGCATACCGGGCCGCCACCGCAGCGCTCAATGTCGGCGGATCAAAGGAGGCATCGGCATCCTGGGCGAAAACATGGTTGCTGAAGAAACCGAACAGAACGACAAGCAGGATTTTCATCGTGGCTACTCCCCGGCAGGTTGCGACGACATATATCGGATATGAGAATGCGGTTACATCACCCACGAACCAAACGCTAGGACTGAGGAAAAGGCATGGCGTTACAACGCCATGGAAAATCCTTCGGGTCCTGAGGCTTGTTGCACTTCGACGCCGAGACTACGCTGAGGTTTGAGATATAGCATATTGGGATACGATATCTTCTGGAACCGCAACTCCAGATTTCTTCAGTTCATTTGCCTTCTCAATGACAGTGAGGCGCTTCAGATCGCGTTCTGGCTTTGAATTGAGGGCTGTCAGGAAAGCTCCGGCGATTGCAACGATTGCTGTGACTATCGCCCCGACCAAACCGGAGGCCAACTGTGATTGAATCTGCTTCAACTCGTCGTGCTGTTTCTTCAATTCCTCGCGCTCGATTGCCGCAGCCGAAATTTTCGACTCTAGGTCTGCTTGTTGTTTTTTTGCCTGATCCTGCTCGGACTTAAGTTTCTGGATCGTCGAACTCGCCTGATCTAACAAACTGTCAACACGGCCAATAAGTATTGCTTGCTCTCTGGACTTGGCGTTAGCCGGACTCTTGGGGTTCTTGGGGTCATCAAGAATCTTCTGAAGTTCAGTTCGGGCATCTATCAGCTTCTGATTAATTTGATCATCAGCGGCAAGTGCCGTGTTCCCGAGGTAGTACGCAGACGAAAATGCCAAGAGGTACCTTATTAAGAACCGCAAACAGAGCATAGCAATCTCCTAAGGTAACGTGGAGGTCACGGGCGCTGCGCGGCCTCATCGCACAACATCCGGTGGACCGCAGGATTATGGGTTGAATAAGTCACCGTTTTTCCCTTCGATTGGTTCTAGGTGGCTAAAAATCAGCTTGGGTCTCTTCGCCCCGATGCGACCTTTCTCATCGATTCTGTCAACGACACCAACAAGACGGCAGCGATCAAAGAGCATTTGCTTAAATGGAACAATGTTGCCGGTATCTGGATATGCGGTAAGTATGTGCCCTTGATACTTGAAACCCATTGAATGGGAGGTTTTGTTCTCGCGCGTAACCTCGCCTTCGAGAACAACTCTTTCGCCGTGAACCAACTCCGGAAAAAGAACCTCCTCGGTAAGTTCCTCTTCATCATCCGTAAAAATGGCTTTGTCATCTTGGGTGATAACTTCTGCATCAATTATATTTCCCTCGATCACACCAACGGATAGAACGATCGTTGGGTCAATGTTCGATGCCAGTTTGTCCAGAATTTTTGGACTACAGCCAACATATAAGTCGAGATAGCGCTTGGGGACGAATAAATACTCTCCCTTCTCGTTCGGAATGCCAACGAGCGTATTGTCATCGGCGAACTTCACATTCTCGAAACGACGTTGAAGCAAGTTACCAAGATGCTTTCCGATTCTTGCAACCCACTTGATTGCTTGCAGTGAAACCCGAAAAGCGTCCTTGAATCCGACACCGTCGAAATCTCTTTCAGCCATCTTTTTTGCGGCATTTGTAAAGTATGCGGTCGCAACTATACCCATGCCAAGCTGTATCAACGTCCCGACATCTGACGGGATAGACGCTACCCATGAGCCTTTTTCGATTCGCACGGGAATCTCGAAATCAACATCTCTAAGCTCAGGACTCTGTGCTGCCATGAAATGGCGAAGAGCCTCATCAAGCCCCAAGAGTGCTTTGGCGGATTTTCTGGCATCAAATGAACCTGTTTCTAGACGCTTGCCTTCGTACTTCACGAAACCAATAGATTCAATTTCGTCGCTCATAGAGGTTGCACTCGCTCAAATGTAAAACGCATAACGCAAAGTAGGCGCCATAGCGACATTTCCACTATCTAACATTTGTGTCTTGACCACGGTGCCAGCCTTGCGCCCGCAGCCCGTGCCCTTTGCCGCCGGCATGGTTTCCCGCTTGTCCATCCGCCCCTCCCGCTGGTCGATGTCGTGTCGCGCCAAAACAGCGGCATAGCATATCGGAATAGCGGCGGCTGCGCACCTGTCATTATTCGCCGGTGCGGCGCGAAGGGTTACAGCCTGCCGGTGTCGAACACGCCCCTGGGGTCGAGCGCCTGGCGGACGCGCCGGTTGAGCGCGGCGAGGGCCGGCGGCAGCGGCTGGAACACGCCGGCGGCCTTGTCGCCGCCGCGGAACAGCGTGGCGTGGCCGCCGATTTTTTCCGCGACTTCGCGCGCGTGGGCGGTCTCGATGTCGCCGCGCAGCCAGCGCTGCGCGCCGCCCCACTCGATCAGCGTCGCGCCGGGCAGGTCGGCGTGGCCCGCCGTGGAGGGCAGCGACAGCCGCCACAGCGGCGACTCGGTGGCGAAGAAGGCCAGGCGCTGTTCGCGCAGGTCGGCCCAGAATTGCGCGGCGGCGAACTCGCCGACGGCCTCGCCGCCGAGCTGGTTGCGCGCGGCGGCAACCGCGGCGCGGGCGCCGGACAGGCGCACGCTGAGCGTGTCGTCGCTCCAGGCGGTGGCGGAAACGGGCAAGGGCTTGCCGGCCCACTGGTTCATGGTTTCCAGCGCCTTGGCAGCGGGCATCTCGAAGCGCAGCGTCGCCTCGGCGGCGGGTTTGGGCAGGACCTTGAGCGAAACTTCGAGGATCAGGCCGAGCGTGCCCAGGCTTCCGGCGATCATGCGCGAGACGTCGTAGCCGGCGACGTTCTTCATCACCTGGCCGCCGAACCGGAGTTCGCGGCCCTGGCCGTCGAGCAGGCGCACGCCGAGGACGAAGTCGCGCACGGCGCCGGCGGTGGCGCGGCGCGGGCCGGCGATACCGGCCGCAACGGTGCCGCCGACGGTGGCGGCGGCGCCGAAGTGCGGCGGCTCGAAGGCGAGCATCTGGCCCTGCTGCGCCAGCGCGGCTTCGACCTCGGCCAGCGGCGTGCCGGCGCGCACGGTGACGACGAGCTCGGTGGGTTCGTAGGCGACGATGCCGCAGTGGCCGCGCGTGTCGATGACCTCGCCGGCGAGCGCGGCGCCGTAGAAGTCCTTGCTGCCGCCGCCGCGCACGCGCAGCGAACCTGCGGCGGCGCGCACGCGGGCGGCGAGCTCGTCGGCGATGTCGGTGATGGCGCTCATGCTGCCTCCGCCGGGCCGCGCCCCGAAGGAAGTCCCCTTGGGGGGCCCCAAGGAGGCAGCAAGTCAACGAACCGGAAGCCGCTCAGCGGCTGAACCGAAGTCACCCCCTTCCGTGGGAAGGGGGCTGGGGGGATGGCTCTCATCTGGCGCTCCCGGTCAGGCGGTATTCCGAACAGCGCCGCGGCATGGGCACGGCCTTGCCGGGGTTGAGCAGGCGCTGCGGGTCGAAGGCGGCCTTGACGGCGTGGAAGGCGTCGAGCTCCTCGGCGCTGAACTGCACGCACATCTGCTGCACCTTCTCGATGCCGACGCCGTGCTCGCCGGTGATGGTGCCGCCGACTTCGACCGAGAGTTCGAGGATGCGCGCGCCGAATTCTGTGGCGCGTTGCAGTTCGTCGTCGCGGCTGGCGTCGAACATGATCAGCGGATGCAGGTTGCCGTCGCCGGCGTGGAAGACGTTGGCGCAGCGCAGGCCGTATTCCTGCGCGAGTTCGGCGATGCGTGTCAGCACATGCGCCAGGTGCTTGCGCGGGATGGTGCCGTCCATGCACATATAGTCGGGCGTGATGCGGCCCACCGCCGGAAAGGCGGCCTTGCGCCCGGCCCAGAATTTGAGGCGCTCGGCCTCGCTCTGCGACACATGCAGGTCGCGCGCGCCGGCGCCTTCGAGCACGGCGCGCATGGCGGCGATTTCCTCGGCGACTTCGGCGGGCGTGCCGTCGGATTCGGCCAGCAGGATGGCGGCGGCGGAAAGGTCGTAGCCGGCATGGACGAAATCCTCGACGGCGGCGGTGGCCGGCTTGTCCATCATCTCCAGCCCGGCCGGGATGATGCCGGCGGCGATGATGGCGGCAACGGCGTTGCCGGCGGCGATGACGTCGTCGAACGAAGCCATCACCACCTGCGCCACCTGCGGCTTGGGCGTGAGCTTGACGGTGGCTTCGAGCACCACGCCGAGCATGCCCTCGGAGCCGATCAGCAGCGCCAGGAGGTCGTAGCCGGGGGTGTCGAGCGCGTCGCTGCCGATCTCGACGATTTCGCCATCGATCAGCGCGACGCGCAGCTTGAGGATGTTGTGCACCGTGAGGCCGTACTTGAGGCAATGCACGCCGCCGGGGTTTTCGGCGACGTTGCCGCCTATGGTGCAGGCGATCTGCGAGCTGGGGTCGGGCGCGTAGTAGAGGCCGCAGGGCGCGGCGGCCTCGGAAATGGCGAGGTTGCGCACGCCGGGCTGGACGCGCGCGGTGCGCGCCAGCGGGTCGATTTCGAGGATGCGCATGAAGCGGGCGAGCGAAAGCACGACGCCGTCGACCACCGGCGTGGCGCCGCCCGACAGGCCGGTGCCGGCGCCGCGCGCCACCACGGGCACGCCATGCCGGTGGCAGGCCTTGAGGATGGCAACGACCTGGGCCTCGTTCTCCGGCAGCGCCACGGCCAGCGGCAGGGCGCGGTAGGCGGTGAGGCCGTCGCACTCGTAGGGTTTGATGTCTTCCAGGTCGAGCAGCAGGCCGGCGGCCGGCAGGATGGCGGCCAGTTCGGCGAGCAGCGCGCTGCGGGCGTCTTCGCTGACGGCGTGGTCGAGTGTGCTCATGCGGCTCTCCTAGGCGCGGCGTTCGACGAGGATGGCGCGACAACACGCCGCGCAGCGGCTTGTTGCGGCGCAGGCTAACCTGCAACGCAGGTTAAGCCACGAAGTGGCGGCCGGAGGCAAATTCACTCTAACTTCTCCGCTCGACCAGAATGGCACGAAAGTCATTCACATTCGTGCGCGTCGGGCCGGTGACGACGAGGTCGCCGAGGGCGGAAAAGAAGCTCCAGGCATCGTTGTCGGCGAGGCGGGCGCGGGCGTCCGCGCCGGCGGCGCGGGCGCGCGCCAGCGTGTCGGCGGTGAGAATGGCGCCGGCGTTGTCTTCCGAGCCGTCGATGCCGTCGGTGTCGCAGGCGATGGCGTGGATGCGCGGATGCTCGTGCAGGGCCAGCGCCAGCGCGAGCAGGAATTCGGCGTTGCGCCCGCCGCGGCCCTGGCCGCGCACGGTGACAGTGGTTTCGCCGCCGGAGAGCAGCACGCAGGGCGCGCTAGCGGGAATGCCGCTGCGCGCGCTGGAAAGCGCCATGCCGCCGAGCACGCGGGCGGCTTCGCGCGCTTCGCCCTCGATGCCGTCGCCGAGCAGCAGCGGCATCACGCCCGAGGCGCGCGCCACGTCGGCGGCTGCGGACAAGGCCGCGGCGGCGGTGGCGATGACCCTGGCGTCGCAGCGCGCGAAACGCGCGTCGCCGGGCTTGGGTGTTTCGGCCGCGCCGCCGAGCAGGACGGCGCGCACGGCCGTGGAAGCGTCGATGCGGTAGCGGTCGAGAATTTCGAGCGCGTCGTCGCAGGTGGTGGCGTCGGGCAGCGTCGGGCCGGAGGCGATGACGGACGGATCGTCGCCGGGCACGTCGGAAATCGCCAGCGTCAGCACCGGCGCCGGCCAGGCGGCGAGCGCGAGGCGGCCGCCCTTGATGGCCGACAGGTGCTTGCGCACGCAGTTGATCTCGTCGATGGCGGCGCCGCTTTTGAGCAGCGCGCGCGTCACGTCCTGCTTCTCGGCCAGGGTGATGCCGGGCGCCGGCAGGCTGAGCAGGGCCGAGCCGCCGCCGGACATCAGCACCAGCACGCGGTCGTCGGCGCCGAGGCCGGCGACCGCGTCCGGCGCGCGCTGC
>CAZWFC010000116.1:0-9168 GCA_964632965.1 uncultured Rhodocyclaceae bacterium | reverse complement strand
TTGACGATGATGTAGGGCGGCTCGCCGCCGTCGTCGTCGCCGAAGAGGCCGCCGAAGAGGGCACGGCCGATGGAGAGGGCGATGCCGATGGGCGCGGTGGCCGGGTTCATCATGAGCAAGCCGCTGACCGCGCCCAGCGGGTCGCCGTTGGCGAGGCTGTTGAGGACGCCGAGGGCGCCGGCGATTTGGCCGAGGGATTGGGAGAGTGCGCCCATCTCGGCGGCGGCGGTTTCGGCGGCGAGGTTCATGCCGCCGGCTTCGATGGCGTCGAAGGCGATGTTGGCGGACGCATTGGCCCAGAGGCCGGCGGCTTGCGATGCGAGGTTGGTGCCGGCGGTCAGGGCGCCGAGGGTGTCGCCGTTGTCCAGTGCGTCGAGCAGGTTGAGTCCGGTGGAGAGGGCATTGAGACCGAAGGCAAGTTCGCCGGGGAGGGCGGGGATGGCGCCGTCGGTGAGGTGGTTCAGGGTGTTGGCGAGGCCGGCGCCGGCCATTACTGCCGAAAGGGTGTTGCCTTGTTCCAGGGCCTGGATCAGGGAGAGGGCGGAGTTGAGGCCGGCGGCGTAGGGGAGGACGGAGTCGAGGGTGGCGGACGACGAGGCCGAGTTGGCATCGGCGGCAGCTACTTGGTCGGGAGTGAGGGCGGCGGTGTCTGGATCGTCGGGGGTGCATTGGCCGGGAGGGGACTCGGAGCCGCTTCCGGAAACGACGGCGTCGTCGTCGGGAGTATCCGAAGGAAGATCAGCTTCAGGGGAACTGGTTTGCGGCACAGGTGGCGGTGGATTTGGTGCGCCATGCGCCCCATCCTGATAGGCGTTGCTGAAGGGATTGCTGTGAATCTCCGGTACGACTTCGTCATAGTTTCCGGTTCTGACGGCGTGAAGCTTGGCTTCCAAGTCTTTTGAGACAGTGAGATCGGGTACTGCGGGCTTTTCTTGAACATAGGACTGCTGCAAGTTTCCACTGCCGTCGCGAACTTCGACCTGGTAGGCGCGGACGCCGAATTGGCCTTGACGACCCAATTCGTCGTCGGACTGCGGCAGCGCGATCTTCGTCGTGGTGGATACCAGTTCGCCGTTGATTCGCGTTTCGCTGGTGAAGACGGGAGTCCCTTTATCCGATTTGTCCAGAACGCTGGTGATCTCCCGGTCGCCGATGCGAACCCGCGCGAGGAAAATGTTTTCGTTGTCGGTAGTGCGAAAGGGAACGACGATGCTGCGGCCGAAATCGCGCTGGTCGTACTGGAGGAAGTTGCCTTGCGCGTCGACCTCGCTCGGTACCACCGTGCTGTCGGGACTCAGATGCGGGTTGAAGAAGGCCCGTTCTTGCGGCGTAAGCGGCAAGGTCACCAGCGCTTCGAAATCCGAACGCGCGAGATTGCCGGCATCGCTCAGCGTGCCAAGCTTGTCGAGCAGGCTGTCGGGGGTGGCGAGGCCGGGGTCGCGGGCCTTGAGGGTATCGAAGAAGCCATTGAGTTCGGCGCGGGGGATGCCGTACTCTCCGCCCAGGGCGTCGTCGCCCGCCTTGACGTAGAAACCCTGGACCATCAGTGCGCGGTAACTGGCGTCGGCAAAGTCGGTGGGCTGATAGTCGGCGGCGGCATTCAACATGCGCTTGTCGGCGGCCCAGTATTCCTGATTGCGCTCCACCACCAGTTGCTTGAACGCCGGGGTCGCCATGTCCTCGGCGGTGAGCTGGTCCGGCAAACGGCCCTCGAAGTTGGCCTGCACCTTGTTCATGAAGCGGATTTCGGCCACGGTGTATTCGACATCGTGGTTGCGAGTCACGCTGTCGAGGTAGCCGTTCGGCTCGGTTTGCAGGGCAACCTTCATGACCTGAGCCAAGCCTTGCGGCGTGCGGGTCAGTTCCCCGACGAGGATGGGATTCCCCTGATTGATATCGGCATGCACCAGCAGGGTTTCATTCCCCAGGCGCCCGGCATAACCTGGCCCACCATAGTTGCTGTAACGCAGTATCGGAACGAGTTCGCGGCGCAGTTCGATCGGCAGGGTTGTGTTGATTGGGTCAGCCATTGCGTGCTCTCCGTAGCCTTACCATGCCAGGGGAATGATGTAGGCGGCGCCGCTGTCGACGTCGATCAGGTACAACCGAGTGACGATGGAGGGCTTGCCGTCATCGGAAACCACGGCCACCCAGCGATTGCTTGCCGAAATCGAACTCGAAATCGAGAGCGAAACCCTCTTAATCTCGTCATAGGTTCCAAAGCACTCTCCCTTGCGCAGGGGCTCCTCGATGAAGCGGAAGCAGGTGCCGACACCACGGTTGTCAAACACTGCCCGCGTGCCGTCGCGGGAGATGTCGCGCACGATCAGCCACATGTGGCCGTTGGTGGGGAAATAGGGCTTGACGGGCGCATCCGGCCGGTCGACGACGACGGTCATGTTGCGGCCGTATTTGCTCACGTAATAGACCTCGCGGAGTTCTCCGGTACGCGGGTCTGGTTTCATGAAATCTTCGCTGTTTTTTCGCTTCGGATATTCCTCCGCCGCCAACATCAGGCGCTTGCCGTCGGGCATCAGGCGCGGCGTGGTTTTCGGGAACGCGGCCTGATAGTCGGTGAGTTGCCGCACGGCCTGCGTGGCGATGTCGAATTCCTTCACGTCCCAGGCGCCACCGGCCATGCCGGCATCGAGTTGGTTGCTCAGGCCCCAGTACAGCACCCGGGTTCCGTCACGCGTCAGGCTGGGGAAGGCCGTGGTCATGTCGCGCCGGCTCAGGTTGCGAATCTTGCGGCCGGCAAGGTCAAGCAGGACGAATAGCCGGCAGGTGTTGCCGGTCGATGCGATGGAGCCGTCGGCGGGACAGGGGGCCGACTCATGGGCGAAGATGCCGGTTCCATCGAAGGTATAG
Source organism: uncultured Rhodocyclaceae bacterium (assembly GCA_964632965.1). Taxonomy (GTDB): domain Bacteria; phylum Pseudomonadota; class Gammaproteobacteria; order Burkholderiales; family Rhodocyclaceae; genus Nitricoxidireducens. The sequence continues at coordinate 6,300 of CAZWFC010000116.1, read as the reverse complement.
GCGGCATCGGTGTAATGGGCTTCCTTGTTGATTTCCGGCAGCGCCTGCCACTGCGCCGTGTCGATCCGGTAGCGCAGCAAGGTACAGCGCGGAAAGTAGTACGGGTTGTCGCGTTGTTCCCGGCTATACGGGCACACTCCGACCAGCAGGTTGCTTTCGTCGGGCGCGAAGCTCACGGTCTGCGGAAACCATCCCGCCTGATTGGGGTAACGGGCGGGATCGAGTTTGTGCGGCATGCGCGGCAGGGGGGGCTCAGGTTCTTGGGCCGGTATTTGCGCGTAGGCGAGAAGTGTCGTTAGGGAGAGAACAACAAGGAGTGCGTTCCTGATGTCACCAAGCAAGACGAAACGATGCCGCTTGGACATCTTTTCTGTGACGGTTTTATCGAACAGGCGTATCCAGTGCGACAAGTGGCGCTTGCTCCCCAGCAAGAAACTCCATCGTTCAGGATTCATTGGTGTTTCAGTGCAGCCTCAAATCGTCCGGTGTTGTCCAATTGCCCATGCACCAGCCAGTGGCCGAGATTCGTCTCGGCACACGGAAAGCGCACAAGCTGTTGTTCTCTGGAATTGGGACAGACGCCGGTTCGAGGGGCCTGCATGCCCGTGTCACGACGGGTCTTGGTGTGAGGCCGGAAGGATACCGTCTTCCGGTTCGGCGCTCAATATGACAATAGGCATAGGGGCGGCGGCGCGGCGTTGTCGGCGGCCGATGCCGCTAGCGTCCGGCCGCTCGATGCGCCGGTGCCTGGCGTCGGGGTCGTCAGGCCGGTTCGAAGTGTTCGAGGATCAGTTGCACGTTGGCGATGCCGTTGAATTCGTTGACGTCGAGGCGGAATGCGGCGTGGATTCTGGCTGGTGCGCTGTCGGCGAAATTGAACTGGATGGCTTCGAGCCTCAGCTTGCCCTTCTTCAGCGTGAGCTTGAGGTGCTTGTCCTTGAGCAGCTTCTGCCGGTCGACGTCGAACACGTCCGAGAACATCGGCGCGGGGAAGCCCTGGCCCCAGATGGCCTGTTGCAGCAGGCGCGCGGATTCCAGCGAGTAGTAGCCGGATTCGAGCGCGCCGTCGGTTTCCAGTGTGCGCGTGAGCTGGGCCGGATCGACGAGGGCGCGGGCGATTTCCTCGAAGACGGTTTCGAATTCGGCGCGATCGGTTTCCATGATGGTGACGCCGGCGGCGGCGGCGTGGCCGCCGAAACGCTTGAGCAGTTTCGGCCGCCGCTTGGCGACGAGGTCGAGCGCGTCGCGCAGGTGCAGGCCGGGGATGGAGCGGCCCGAGCCCTTGAGTTCGCCGTTCTGGCCGCGGGCGAAGGCGAAGGTGGGGCGGTGCAGCTTTTCCTTGACGCGGCCGGCGAGGATGCCGATGACGCCCTGGTGCCATGCCGGGTCGAAGAGCACGAGGCTGGCGCGATTCTCGGCATCGGTTGCGGCCAGCAGCAGGTCGGCGTCCTCGCGCATGTCGGCTTCGATGGTGCGCCGCTCGCGGTTGATGGCGTCGAGTTCCTGGGCGATGTTCATGGCGCGCGCCTCGTTGTCGGTGACCAGGCATTCGATGCCGACCGACATGTCGCCCAGGCGCCCGGCGGCGTTGATGCGCGGGCCGAGGGTGAAGCCGAGGTCGAAGGTGGCGGCGCGCGCCGGTTCGCGGCCGGTGACGCGGAACAGCGCGCGCACGCCGGGCTGCATGCGGCCTTCGCGGATGCGGGCGAGGCCCTGGGCGACGAGGATGCGGTTGTTGCGGTCGAGCGCGACGACGTCGGCGACGGTGCCGAGCGCGACGAGGTCGAGCAGGGCGCCGAGGTTGGGGCCGCTGCCTTCGCCGAAGGCGCCGCGCCGGCGCAGTTCGGCGCGCAGGGCCAGCGCGACGTAGAACATCACGCCGACGCCGGCCAGCGCCTTGCTCGGGAAGCGGCAGCCGGGCTGGTTGGGGTTGACGATGACGTCGGCCGCCGGCAGTTCGTCGCCCGGCAGGTGGTGGTCGGTGATCAGCACGGCGATGCCCAGCCGCTTGGCTTCGGCGACGCCTTCGACGCTGGCGATGCCGTTGTCGACGGTGACGATGATGTCGGGCTTCTTCTCGGCGGCGATGCGCACGACTTCGGGCGAGAGGCCGTAGCCGGTCTCGAAGCGGTTGGGGACGAGGTAGTCGACCGTGGCGCCGAACAGGCGCAGCGCGCGCAGGCCGACGGCGCAGGCCGTGGCGCCGTCGCAGTCGTAGTCGGCGACGATCAGCAGGCGCTTTTGCGCGGCGATGGCGTCGGCGAGGAAGCGCGCCGCCTCGACGGCGCCCTTGAGGCTGTCGGGCGGCAGCAGGGACGCCAGTCCGGTGTCGAGTTCGTCCTTGGCGGCGATGCCGCGTGCGGCGTAGAGCCGCGCCAGCAGCGGATGGACGCCGGATTGTTCGAGCATCAGGCTGGCGCGCGTGGGCACGGCGCGGGCGACGATTTTCGTCATGCGGCGAGTCGCGTCAGCGCTTGCGGGCGGCGCCAGAATTTCAGCAGGTCGTGCCGGGCGATATGGATGTCTACGCTGGCGTCGGGGCCGAAGGCGACGACATGCAGCGTTCGGCAGCGTCCGCGGCGCAGGGCGTCGGTCAGCGGCGCGAACCAGTCCCGTTCGAGGCGGGCGAGCGCCTCGCGCCAGGCGAGGGCATCCAGGCTGCGCGCGGCGGCGGTCAGGTCGTCGATGACGGCGAGGATGTCGCCGTCGGCGTCTTCATAGGCCGGCGGCGGCCGGCTGCCGGCGACGCCCGAGGCGTGGGCGAGGCCCAGCAGCAGCGGGTCGCTGCTCCAGATGGCGTCGAATGGCGCGCTCAGCGGCGTCGCCAGTTGTCCCGGCCCCCACGGCCAGAGGCTGTTGACGACGGGCTTGCCGGCGGCTTCGCGGGCGCGGTTGACAGGGTGGTCGTGGAGCAGCGACTGCGCTTCGGCCAGCAGGCGGCGCCAGCGCATGCCGTCGCGGCCGCTGGGCAGCGCCGGGTCGACCGCATAGCCGGCCGCCTGCGGCAGGGGCAGGTTGACCAGTTCGCAGATGTCGGCGAGGCGCAGATGCCAGTGTCCGGGAACCGCGGACGACAACTCGCCGTATGCGGAAAAATGCGGCGCCAGCGTGGCGCGCAGCGCGGCGTCCTCTTCCGCCGTCAGCGCGAGCGCGGCCGGATCTTCGAGCTTCACGCCGCGCCGGTTGACGCTGAGGTGCACCGGGTCGAGGCAGAGCCATTCGTGGCGGCCGGGAGCGCATCCCTCGCCGAGCAGGCGCAGGGCGGCGGCCGGCAGGGAATCGAGGTTCCAGCGCTGCATCAGCCGGTCGTAATGTTCGGCGGGGACGTCGCGCAACAGCCGCCCTTGGCCGAGCAGGCGCGAGAGCGCGGGGAGTTCGAGGTCGGCGACGGTGTCGAGCAATGCCTGGCGGGGCAGGAGCAGGCCGGGCAGACAGAGGGTGAGGCGCATGGCGGCATGTTAACACGTGCGCCGTCCGGTCCCGCCCGGCGGGGCGGAGAGCCTTTATCGGCGAGGCTTTCCGGCAAAACCCGGCCGGGAATGCCCGGAAAATCAGGAGGCCAGGCAAAAAACGCTGAAATTTGAATGCGCTAGCTTGATTTGTAAGAATTTACTATATATGCTTGTACCAATATCATTGACATGAAAGGAGTTCCTGACATGCTCACGTTGGCGTCCATGATGACGAAATACAGTTTCCGCATTCGCACGCGCGTCGGTCTGCTGGTCGAGAACCTGACGATCCAGGGGCGCGACGAAAGCGATGCCGAGCGCAAGCTGCGCCAGATGTATCACGGCTGCGAGATCATCGAATGCGTGCCCCTGTGCGGCACGGTGCGCGGCCCGGTGTCCAGCTTCGAGGAAGTGGCCGGCCTGATTACCCGCTGACGAAGCCGGCGGCGGTCAGTTCCTCCAGCAGCGCAGCATAGTCTTGCGCTCCGCGGCTGTCGGCCGCGTGCGAAAAAATATCCAGGTTCAGGGCCGGCGCCTCGGCGACGGCGACATTCTCCGAAATCGTCGTCTTGCACAGTTCGTCGCCGAACTGTTCGCTCAGGCGCGACTGGACTTCGAAACTCATCTTGCGGCGGCGGTCGAAACGGGTCAGCAGGTAGCGGCGCTCGACGCGCCGTTTCAGCACCGGTTCGATGGCGTTCAGGGTGCGCTCGATCTGCAGCGCGCCGCGCAGGCTCATGAAGTCGGAGGAGACCGGCACCAGTATCCGGTCGGCGGCGAATATCGCGTTCAGCGACAGCACGCCGAGAAAGGGGCAGCAGTCGACGATGACGGTGCGCGCATTCTCGCTTTCCGTCAGGCCGCGATTGAGCTTGTTGAGGATGTTCGGCCCCTTGCCGAAGATCGAATCGACCTTGATGAGTTCGGTATGCGCCGGGATCAGGCGCCCCATGCCGGGCCAGTCGACCTCCAGGTCGGTCAGCGGACGGTTGTCCTGGTAGAAGGAGAAGATGCTGGTTCCGACTTCGCCCAGCGCGCTGCCGTGGATGGCCGACAGATGCGCCTGCGGATCGAGGTCGATGAGCAGTACCGGCTTCTCCTGTCGGGTCAGTGCGGCCGCGAGGTTGATCGCCGTCGTCGTTTTACCGACGCCGCCTTTCTGGTTGAAGATGACAATCCGCATGACGCCAGGGTTTCCTATACAGAGCGCTATTTTTCACTTAAGATACACCGTTTCGCAAGCGCGGCGGCGGCTTCTTGGTAGGCCGCCGTGTTGTTTTTGAAGCGGAGCAAGTATCCCATGTCCCACCTGATGAATACCTATGCGCGGTTGCCGGTGGCTTTCAGTCACGGCCAGGGTTGCCACCTCTACGACGAGCAGGGGCGTTGCTACCTCGACGCTCTCGCCGGCATCGCCGTCAATACGCTCGGCCACAACCATCCGCGCCTGGTGCAGGCGCTGACGGAACAGGCCGGGCGCCTCATGCATACCTCCAATCTCTATCGCGTGCGCGAGCAGGAAGTGCTCGCGGACAAGCTGGCCGCGCTCGCCGGCATGGACGAGGTGTTCTTCTGCAATTCCGGCTGCGAGGCCAACGAGGCGGCGATCAAGCTGGCGCGCCTCTACGGCCACCAGAAGGGCATCGACAGCCCGGCCATCATCGTCATGGAAAAGGCCTTCCACGGCCGCACCATGGCGACGCTGTCGGCGACCGGCAACCGCAAGGTGCAGGCCGGCTTCGAGCCGCTGGTGTCCGGTTTCGTGCGCGTGCCCTTCGACGACCTGCCGGCCGTCGAGCTGGTGGCGGCGAACAATCCGAACGTCGTCGCCGTGCTGTTCGAGCCGATCCAGGGCGAAGGCGGCATCAACCTCGCGCACAACGACTACATGCGCGCCCTGCGCCGCATCTGCGACGACAAGGGCTGGCTGTTCATGGTCGACGAAGTGCAGTGCGGCGTCGGCCGCACCGGCGTCTGGTTCGCCCATCAGCACGCGGCGATCAAGCCGGATGTCATGACGCTCGCCAAGGGCCTCGGCTCCGGCGTGCCGATCGGCAGTTGCCTCACCGCCGGCCGGGCGACCGGCGTGTTCAAGCCCGGCAACCACGGCTCCACCTTCGGCGGCAATCCGCTGGCCTGCGTGGCGGCGTTGACGACGCTCGACGTCATCGTGCACGACGGCCTCATGGATCGCGCCGCCCAGCTCGGCGCGAACATCCGCGCCGGCTTCCAGGAGCGTCTGGAAGGCGTCGCCGGCGTGGTCGACATCCGCGGCGACGGCCTGATGATAGGCATCGAACTTGACCGTCCCTGCGGCGAACTGGTGGGCCTGGCGCTCGACGCCGGCCTGCTGATCAACGTCACGGTCGAAAAGGTCATCCGCCTGCTGCCGCCGCTGGTCTTCTCGGATGCCGAAGCGAAGCAGCTGGTCGATACGCTCGTGCCGCTGGTGCGCAAGTTCCTCGGAGCCTGACATGGCGACACCCAGGCATTTTCTTCAGTTTCGCGATTTCAGCCGCGCCGAGTTCGAACACATCTTCGAGCGCACGCGCTGGATCAAGCAGCAGTTCAAGGCCTACCGGCAGTACTGGCCGCTCCAGGACCGCACGCTGGTGATGATTTTCGAGAAGGCTTCCACGCGCACGCGCCTCAGTTTCGAAGCCGGCATGCAGCAGCTCGGCGGTTCCGCCATCTACCTGAACACGCGCGACTCGCAGCTCGGTCGCGGCGAGCCGGTGGAGGATGCGGCCCAGGTGATATCGCGCATGAGCGACATCGTCATGATCCGCACCTTCGAGCAGGACATCATCGAGCGCTTCGCCGGCCACTCGCGGGTGCCGGTGATCAA